>NZ_CP054043.1:1227609-1534511 GCF_013282725.1 Yersinia mollaretii ATCC 43969
GCGCAGCAACAGCATCATGACCAGTGTGGCGATAAACGCCTGCACTTTACCTTTGGCGACAATCACCCCGGTAATCCCGCCAATAAACGCCCCCAATGCCAGTGCCGCCGCGACGGCGACCATAGCATTCACTTCTAAACCCACAATCGAGGCCGCCACCGCACCAGTCAACGCCAGTAATGACCCCACCGACAAATCAATGCCGGAAGTCAGGATAACCAGTGTCATCCCCACCGCCATAATGGCGTTGACGGAAGTTTGCTGAAGAATGTTAAACAGGTTATTCAGGGTGAAAAAGTTTGGACTTAGCGACGAAACCACAGCAATCAGCACCAGCAGCGCAATCAGTGATTTTTGTTCTAATAACCATTCTTTGCTGAACCAGCGTTTTGTCTGGATCGTCTGGGAACTCATATCTGATTACTCCTGCTCACTAAGCTTTTGCTTATCAAAAGATTGCTTGCCGACGGCGGCTGCCATCAACACTTCTTGGGTCGCCTGTTCAATCGAGAACTCGCCGCTTAGCTGGCCTTCATGCATCACGAGAATACGGTCACTCATGCCGAGCACTTCCGGCATTTCTGAGGAGACCAGAATGATGCTCAGCCCTTCTTGCTTGAATTGGTTGATTAACTGGTAGATCTCTTTTTTAGCCCCGACGTCCACCCCACGAGTCGGCTCATCGAGGATCAGTACTTTGGGGCGGGTCATCAAACCGCGTGCAATTGCCACTTTTTGCTGGTTACCGCCGGATAACAAACCAATCGGCTGTTCCATCGAAGGGGTTTTGATATTAAATAAGCGAATAAAATCCGCGACTGCCAGTTGTTCATCCGCGTGCTTAAGCGAACCGCCCGCACGGCTGAAATAACGCAATGCCGTCAAAGACATATTCTCTTTCACGGACATTCCCAGCACCAAACCATCCCGCTTGCGGTCTTCGGAAATATAGACGATGCCGTTTGCCAAACCATCTTGCGGTGAATGGGTCACCACTTCACGGCCATCCAGCATAATGAAGCCAGACTGACGCGGCAGCGCACCATAGATGATTTTCATCAGCTCAGTGCGGCCTGCGCCCATCAACCCCGCCACACCAAGGATCTCGCCGCTGTAGAGGGTGAAACTGACATTTTTCACGCCGGGGCCACATAGCTGTTTGACCTGTAAGCGCTTTTCGCCACGGGGTAAATTCAGGCGCGGGTATTGCTCTTCTAACTTGCGACCCACCATCATCTCAATCAGAGAGTTTTCAGTCAGCTCGTTAACCGGTTTTTCCGCGATAAATTGCCCGTCACGGAACACAGTGACGTCGTCGCAAATCTCAAAAATCTCTTTTAGCCGATGGGAGATATAAACAATGCCGCGACCTTCCGCTTTCAACTCATTAATGACATTAAATAAAGAGGCGGTTTCAGTGTCGGTCAAGGCATCGGTTGGCTCATCCATAATGATGACTTTAGATTCAAAGCTCAGCACTTTGGCGATCTCCACCATCTGCTGATCACCAATAGAAAGTTCACCCACCAGCCGGTGGCTGCTGTAATGAATATTAAGACGCGCTAGCAGTAAATCCGCTTCGGCATACATCTTTTTCCAATCGATGCCGCCAAAGCGATTAACAAACTCGCGCCCTAAAAAGATATTTTCGGCGATGGTTAACTGCGGGATCAGGTTAAGTTCCTGATGGATAATGCCAATGCCCGCTTCCTGCGAGGCTTTTGGGCCATTAAACACCACTTCTTGACCCATAAAATGCTGACTGCCGGCATCTTTACTGTAGATGCCAGTCAGCACTTTCATCATGGTCGATTTTCCGGCCCCATTTTCGCCGACCAGTGCCATCACCCTGCCAGGATAGACACTGAGCGCCGCACCGGAGAGTGCTTTGACGCCGGGAAAGGCTTTATCAATCCCTTTCAGTTGCAGCAAAGGTTGCATAAATGCCTCAGAAGGTTACGCCGGAGCAGAGAATGATGTTAGCAAAGGGGGAACACTCCCCGCTACGAATCACTGCCCGGCTTTGTTTGGTTTGTTCTTTAAAAGCCTCGTGGCTGATATAGCGCAAAACAATTTGGTTTCCCTGATGTTGCTCAAGTTGTGTTAACTGGGCGAGTAACGCTTCATGGAGTTGCGGATTATTTTTAACGATCTCCTCCGCAAGGTACGCACTCTCAACCTGCATTTCTTGCGTCACCACCTCAAGAACCTGGAGGAAACCAGGGACGCCTCGTGTCAGTGCCAGATCGATACGTGTGGTGGTTGCCGGTATGGGCAGCCCCGCATCACCTATCACAACCTGATCGGTATGACCCAGGCGAGAGATAACAGCGGAAATATCAGAATTCAGTAATGCGCCTTTTTTCATTTTCGACTCCAACAGCGAAACGTTTCGCTGATACTGAGTTTAGAAAAATAGCCGCAGAAGGCAAACTCAATTTGATGAAATTGTGATCGCCATCGAAACGTTTCGCTGAACATGTGAAAAGTGGGAATAATAGAAGTGAAAAAGGCCACTATGATTAGCGGCCTTTCAGGTTAAATCTCGACTTGTGTTCCTAGCTCAATCACCCGGTTAGGGGGGATCTCGAATTGATCTGCGGCGCGCAGCGCATTACGGCTGAGGGCAATAAATAGCTTGCCGCGCAGGAACAGATACCATGGTCGTCGCGTCAGAATGAGCGACTCATGGGACATAAAGAACGACGTTTCCATCATCTGGCACGGCAAGCCTTCTAAGCCACAGCGGTGGAAGATCTCCTCTACATTTGGCGTTTCGCGCCAACCATAACTTGCCACCACCCGCCAGAAAGTCGGCGAGAGCTGCTCAATGGTGACCCGCTTCACATTGTGTACGTAAGGGGCATCCTCAGTTCGTAATGTCAGCAGCACCACGCGTTCATGTAGCACTTTGTTATGCTTGAGGTTATGCAACAACGCGAACGGAATCACATTCATTGCCCGCGACATATACACCGCCGTCCCCGTCACTCGCACCGGAGGTGATTTCTCCAATGACGCAATCATCGCTTCCAGTGAATTGCCGTGTTCATGCATACGGCGCAGCAAACCAAAACGCTCGCTTTTCCAAGTGGTCATAATGATAAACATCACGAGACCCAGAGAGAGCGGCAACCAACCGCCGGAGAACAATTTCAAGGCGTTGGCTGAAAACATCGGCACATCGATAATCAGTAAAACCACCAGCAGGCAGCCGACAAAAACGCGATTCCAGTGCCAGTTTTTCAGCGCGACAGTGCAGAACAAAATACTGGTTATTACCATGGTTCCAGTTACCGCGATGCCGTAAGCGGCCGCCAGATTACTGGAGCGCTCGAAGCCGACAATCACCAGAACCACCGCCAGATAGAGTGTCCAGTTGATGACCGGGATATAGATCTGACCCGACTCCATTTCGGAGGTATGGATAATGCGCATCGGTGGCAAGTAGCCTAACCGCACCGCCTGCCGAGTCAGCGAGAACACACCCGATATCACCGCTTGTGAGGCAATCACTGTCGCCAGTGTCGCCAGTATTAATAGTGGGATCAAGGCCCAGTCAGGGGCTAACAGGAAGAAGGGGTTTTTGATGGCTTCCGGGTTTTTCAGCAGTAATGCGCCTTGCCCAAAATAGTTCAGCACCAATGAGGGCAGAACCACGGTAAACCATGCCAATCGGATAGGGAATTTACCAAAATGCCCCATATCAGCATACAGCGCTTCCACGCCAGTGATGGCCAGCACCACCGCGCCGAGGGCATAAAACGACACCGCTTTATATTCAGTAAAGAAGCCTATCGCCCATTTGGGATTCAGCGCAGACAGGACTTCGGGATTCGCAATAATACTGCGTAGCCCCAGCAGGGCGATCGTCAGAAACCATACCAGCATCACTGGGGCGAATAGTTTGCCGACACTACCAGTGCCGTGTTTTTGAATCACAAACAGCAGAGTTAGCACCGCAATAGAGCAGGGGACGATATAGGGATCGAGCGCAGGCGCGGCAATTTCCAACCCTTCGATGGCTGACATGACCGAGATTGCAGGGGTAATGACCACCTCGCCATAAAAGAAGCTGCCGCCAATCAGCCCAAGAATCACCAGTATTGAGGTGGCGCGAGATGAGGTATTACGCCCGGCCAAAGACATTAAAGTTAAAATGCCCCCTTCACCGGCGTTATCTGCACGCATGACATAGGTCAGATATTTAACCGAGACGATCAGGATGAGCATCCAGAAAATCAGCGATAAAAAGCCAAACACTACATCCGGGCGGACATCAAAACCATAATGACCAGAAAAGCACTCTCTCAAGGTATAGAGCGGGCTGGTACCAATATCACCGTAAACCACCCCTATTGCTGCCAGGGTTACCGCCGATAAAGACTGTTTATGTTCTGTGCTCATAATTGATTTCTTTTTGCTAGAACATCCATAACCTGATGTGTGCGTTTAAGAACCGCAATAGTCGGTTCTGTGTCCCTTGACGCCCACCAAAAGGCGCACAGTATGCACGATTTCAATGGATTGCCTACTCTTAAATAAGATGACTACAATAGCTAAAATGGATTCGCCGCAAATCAATGATGAGATAAAAATTCTACTAATCAACGATCTATATCATTAAAGAAAAAGAGGATTTATTTCCCTTTATCAGGTAAAAATCAATCAACTAACGGAACATGTAGAACAATTATGGCGCAATCATCACAATTAGCAGAAAGAATCTCCCGCTTGAGCAGTGCCCTTGAAAGTGGTCTGTATGAGAGACAGGAGGCTATCCGCTTGTGTTTGTTGGCAGCACTCAGTGGTGAGAGTGTCTTCCTGCTCGGCCCACCGGGTATTGCCAAAAGCTTGATTGCTCGCCGCCTGAAATTTGCCTTCCGTAATGCCAGAGCATTTGAATACCTGATGACCCGTTTTTCCACGCCAGAAGAGGTGTTTGGCCCGCTCTCCATTCAGGCGTTGAAAGAAGAGGGGCGCTACCAGCGCATGACGGCGGGTTATCTGCCAGAAGCTGAAATCGTTTTTCTTGATGAGATCTGGAAAGCCGGCCCCGCTATCCTCAATACCTTGCTGACGGCCATTAATGAGCGGCGTTTTCGTAATGGTGATCGGGAGGAGAGTATCCCGATGCGGTTACTGGTCACCGCCTCCAACGAGCTACCGGATGCAGATAGCAGTCTGGAAGCCCTTTATGACCGCATGCTGATCCGCCTTTGGTTGGATCGCGTGCAAGAGAAGCAAAACTTTCGTTCATTGCTGCTCAATCGCCAAGATGAAAACCTTAATCCGGTGGCCGAAAATCTCAGCATCAGTGATGACGAATTTTATCAGTGGCAACCGCTGATCGACAAAATCGCCTTACCAGACGCCTGTTTTGAACTTATTTTTCAGTTACGTCAACGGCTCAGTGCGCAAGAGCAAGCGCCCTATGTCTCTGACCGACGGTGGAAAAAGGCGCTGCGTCTACTGCAAGCCAGCGCCTTTTTCAGTGGCCGAAGTGAAGTGACCCCCATTGATTTAATTTTACTGAAAGAGTGCCTGTGGCATGACCTCAGCTCCCTGAAGTTACTACAACAACAGCTTGAGCAATTGTTAACTGAGCAGGGATATCAGCAGCAAAGCCTATTAATGAAGCTACAGCATATTCAGGGCCAATGGTTGCAGCACCAGCAACAACAAAGTGACCATCAAGCGCTCACCGTGACCAAGCAAAGCGGTATGTTCAGTCGCAAACCACAATATGGGCTGCCAGACTTGTTAACCGATAGCACCCTGACACTTTTGCTGCAAAAGCCCCTTAACTTGCATGACATTCAGGTCAATCATCTGCAAATAGAGAAAGAGGCTCTTGTCCAGTGGCTAAATAAAGGGGGCGTACTGCGCGCGAAGTTAAATGGGGTCGGCTATGCCCAATCTATTGATGCAGAAATTGATGAGCAGTTACATATCACGGTACTAGATATCAGTCGCCAGCCATCAATCCTGTCGCAACCCGGTGTGGCGATAGCCAGTGTGCCGCCAGAGTTGCTGGTGGCGTTAACGGAACTGGAAAATAGCCTAACCGAGCAACGGCGGTTATTCAGTCAGCACCAGCCCTGCCTGTTCACCCCCTCCGCTTGGCTGGCAAAAATAGAAGCTAGCCTGTTGCAGGTTGCGGAGCAACTGAAGCAGCAACAACAAAAAATGCGCGGACACTGATCGATGCTCAGTCTGGCCACACTGGATCTGCTGCTATCAATCAGTGAAGGTGAACTGATTGAGGAGATGGTGGTGGGATTGCTCGCATCACCCCAACTGGCGCTATTCTTTGAAAAATTCCCGCGCATAAAACGGGCGTTGATGAAGGATATCCCCGGCTGGAAGCAAAGCTTGCAGCAGCGCATCCGTGAGGCAAAAGTCCCCCAAAGTCTGGCGAGTGAGTTTGCTTTATACCAGCAGAGCCAATTGGAGAGCAGCCCGCACTTCTATGCGCACTTGCCGGATATTGTGGCACAGCTGCAACAGATGCATTCGCCCTTTGCGGCACAAGCGAACACGCTGCTGCAAGCTGCTGATTTAACAAGAAACCCGCAAACTGGCGATAGTCTACAAGCCCTCTTTTTACAGCGCTGGCGCGTCAGCCTGACCCTACAGACCATCACCATTCACCACCAATTACTGGAGCAAGAGCGGGAGCAACTGCTGGCTGAATTACAGCAGCGATTGGCGCTCAGTGGCGCATTGGAACCCATATTGGCGACCAATGACGGTGCCGCAGGGCGGCTTTGGGATATGAGTCATAGCCATTTACAGCGCGGTGATTATCAATTGTTGCTGCAATACGGCGATTTTCTACAGCAACAGCCAGAATTGCAGCAATTAGCCGAGCAATTGGGGCGCAGCCGCTCAGCTAAAGCGCAACCCACACCGGATGCCCGCTACGAGCCTTACACGGTGATGGTGCGCCAGCCCGATACTGTGCCAGAAGAGGTCAGTGGCATTCATCAGAGCAATGATATTTTACGATTGCTCCCTACTGAGCTGGTCATGTTGGGGATGAGTGAATTGGAGTTTGAGTTTTATCGCCGTTTGCTGGAGCGGCGCTTGCTTACCTACCGCTTGCAGGGGGATAACTGGCAGGAAAAAACCTTACAACGGCCCGTCAGCCTTAAAAGTCACGACGAACAACCGCGTGGCCCTTTTATTATTTGCGTTGATACCTCAGGCTCGATGGGGGGATTTAACGAGCAGTGCGCCAAAGCATTTTGTCTGGCACTGCTGCGTATTGCACTGGCGGATAATCGTCGCTGCTACATCATGCTATTTGCTACCGAAATCATTCACTATGAGTTATCGGCAGCCAGTGGCATCGAACAGGCAATACGTTTTCTCAGCCAACACTTTAGTGGCGGCACTGATCTGGCCGCTTGCTTAGCCAGTACCCTCAGTAAAATGGAGGAGAGAGAGTGGTATGACGCTGATGCGGTGATCATTTCAGATTTTATTGCCCAACGCCTGCCTGATGAGTTGATCCGAAAGATAAAAATTCAACAGCAAGCCCACCAGCACCGCTTCCATGCAGTGGCAATGTCAGCCTATGGCAAGCCCGGCATCATGCGCATTTTTGATTATATCTGGCGTTTTGATACCGGCTTAAAAAGCCGCTTAATGCGCCGCTGGAAACGCTAATTCAGCAGGCCAGCCCCCACGTTAATCGACAATCCCAAGATCGTCATATTAAAAACGAAGGATAAGACAGACTGCAATAATACGACGCGACGGATATCTGACGTGCCGGTGGCAACATCGGCCGTTTGCGAAGCTACGCCAATGGTGAATGAGAAATAAAGAAAATCCCAATAGGAAGGCGTGGTGATCTCTTTGGGGAACAGTAAAGGAAGAATAGTTTCTGACTTATCCCGAGGCAGATAAAATAAGTGAGCATAATGCATGGTAAAAGCAGTAGGTAATAATAGCCATGACACCAATAGCGTCATCCCTGTCAGTATTAAATGGAATGCCTTGGCTGAACCCGATAGCTGATTGGCCGTGCTCAATTCAAATAAAATTACCAAAATACTGGCCAGGCACGCCATGCTAACAATACTCAGCACCATACTGGCACTTTCATCCTGAACCTTAGCTATCTTGCTGATTTTCGCTGGATTAGTCCGTAAAAGTTGCAGCCATAAAAAGAGTAAATAGAGCCATGCAGAGACATTCCAACTCACCATCAAGCGTAGTAATAGTGAGTAGTGCGTTGGCAATAGGAAATAAGTAACAACCCCCGCACTGACGGAGAACAATAATCTTGGGCGGGCATGCATATAGTGTTTAATGGGATGAATTAAAGTCATAACGTTAGCGACCTTGCATGTAGTCTTATTAAGTGGCATCTCATTATGCCACCTACAGCATAGAGTAAAAACGAGCTGACGTTAAAAACCCGCGATGGCTTATGCAGCAATAGCGGGTTCGAAAATAGAGGTATACCCAAAATAATTGGCGTTGCAGCTAACAGCCCTGCAACGTCAAGTATGAAGAGTATTAGAGCAAGCCAGCCACTTTCTCGCTAACCTCCGGCCCCCACACGCCACATTGAACCTGACCAATATGTTGCTGTTGCAGCAGTAGCATCACTAAACGAGATTGGCCGATACCACCACCGATAGTTTGCGGCATTTCGCCATTCAGCAGGGATTGATGCCATTCCAGTTTCAGGCGATCTTCATCCGCAGTTAAAGCCAACTGGCGTTTCAATGCTTCAGCATCGACACGAATCCCCATGGATGAAATTTCAAAAGCATCTTCCAGAACCGGGTTCCAGACAATAATGTCACCATTCAGCCCAGCAAAACCTTCCGCGCTCGGTGACGTCCAGTCATCATAATCCGGTGCACGCACATCATGAGATTGACCATCAGCCAATTTGCCGCCGATACCGATCAGGAATACGGCACCTAACTCTTTGGCAATCGCCCGTTCGCGACCTTTCGCATCCAAATCAGGGAAGCGAGAACGCAGAGTTTCGCTATGCACAAAGTGAATTTGTTCTGGCAAGAAAGGCTTGATACCGAATTCAGCACTGACCGCCGCTTCTGTCTCTTTTATCGCCGCATAAATTTTGTTAACAGTGGACTTCAGGTAAGCCAGGTTACGTTCGCCGTCACCCATGACCCGCTCCCAATCCCATTGATCGACATACACCGAGTGAATAGCACTCAAGCGATCTTCATCGGGGCGTAATGCTTTCATATGGGTGTAGATACCTTGGTCAGCACCAAAATCAAAGCGACCTAAAGTTTTACGTTTCCATTTAGCCAATGAATGCACAACTTCAAAAGTGGCATCTGGCAAGCTTTTTACTTTTACCTGAACCGCTTTTTCTGAACCAGAAAGGTTATCTTGGGTGCCATCGCCCACACGGCTCAAAATCGGAGCCTGCACTTCAATCAGACCCAGTTGCTGTTCCAACTGACGGGAAAAGAAGGATTTTACAAAGCTGATTTGTTGTTGTTTTTGGATAAATTGTTTTTTCATTGCCGTCTTCTCAATTCGTTATTGTTTATTATGCTAATTGGATTATGCCGTTTGGCTTGACATCGATTAAGCAACAGAATGAGTGTTAAATTCAATATCCAATAACAAATATTGCCTTTTCACTTTTAATCATTCATTTTTATGGCGGTATAATTAAATAATCGATAAAAAAAGGGGGCTAATATGGGTGAAATTTATCAAATCGATAATCTCGATCGCGGCATCCTAAACGCATTAATGGAAAATGCGCGCACACCTTACGCTGAATTGGCGAAAAATTTTGGCGTCAGTCCAGGCACTATTCATGTACGGGTGGAGAAAATGCGTCAGGCAGGAATCATCACAGCGGCTTGCGTTCACGTAAATCCAAAACAGTTGGGTTATGACGTGTGCTGCTTTATCGGCATCATCCTGAAAAGCGCGAAGGACTATCCGTCAGCACTGAAAAAATTGGAAAGTTTAGAAGAAGTTGTCGAGGCGTATTACACGACGGGCCATTACAGCATCTTTATTAAGGTGATGTGTAAATCGATAGATGCGCTCCAACAAGTACTTATCAACAAGATCCAGACTATCGATGAGATCCAATCCACTGAGACGCTAATCTCCCTGCAAAACCCCATCATGCGCACCATCGTGCCTTAAACCTTAAATAACTATACCCACATTATCCACAGGTAGATCCCAGCTGATTCACAGCGTACAATACCGACTCATTACTTCGGTTGGGTTCTTTATGGCTGACATTACCTTGATCAGTGGCAGTACGCTCGGCAGTGCTGAATACGTTGCTGAACATTTAGCTGAGAAATTAGAAGAAGCAGGTTTCACCACTGAAACACTTCATGGTCCTGAATTAGACGAACTCGCGCTTGACGGTATGTGGTTAATAGTCACATCAACCCATGGGGCAGGTGATCTTCCAGACAACCTTCAACCCTTATTAGAACAAATCGAAGAGCAGAAGCCGGATCTCTCTCAAGTGCGTTTTGGCGCTGTTGGTTTGGGCAGTTCAGAATATGACACTTTCTGTGGTGCTGTAAGACGATTAGATCAGCAGTTGATCGTTCAGGGAGCAAAAAGATTGGGTGATATTTTAGAAATCGATGTCATTCAACATGAAATTCCTGAGGATCCAGCAGAGGTTTGGGTTAAAAATTGGATTAATTTACTCTAATTTGCTTAAAGATCACGCGAACGAATGTGTATAACTAGGCTTAAAAGCAGGGTAAAACCAGTACATATCCACATAACAACCTTATGGTCTCAAAGTGCCTGTGCATAACATGCCATTTAGATCCCAGCTTATACGCAATAGGATCACCGATCATTCACAGCAATCGATCCTCCTTAATCTTATGATCTTTCATGTGAATAATCACTTATCCACAGAGGATCATGATCCTAATAAGAGATCTAATAAAGAGATCTTTAAATAAAAAGATCTTCTTTTAATTAAGGGCGATCCTAAGCTGCTTGGTCGATCGTCTAAACTTGAGTAGAATCCCCCACCCCAGGGCAAACACAGAAATTCGCATAACGGCGAGGTGCAGTACCATGTTTTATCCAGATCAATTTGACGTCATCATCATTGGTGGTGGCCATGCCGGCACGGAAGCTGCAATGGCAGCGGCACGCATGGGACGTCAGACCTTATTGCTGACGCACAACATCGACACACTGGGACAGATGTCTTGTAACCCAGCGATTGGCGGTATCGGTAAGGGACATTTGGTCAAAGAGATCGATGCTCTGGGCGGCCTGATGGCGAAAGCAACCGACCTCGCCGGGATTCAGTTTAGGATACTAAACGCCAGTAAAGGTCCAGCAGTAAGAGCCACCCGTGCTCAAGCTGACCGCGTTCTGTATCGGCAAGCCGTTCGTACCGCACTAGAAAATCAGCCTAACTTGATGATCTTCCAGCAACCAGTAGAAGATCTGATCGTTGAAAATGATCGCGTTGTGGGTGCAGTCACTAAAATGGGCCTGAAATTCCGTGCTAAAGCGGTGGTTCTGACGGTCGGTACTTTCCTCGACGGAAAAATTCATATTGGGCTGGAAAACTACAGCGGTGGTCGAGCTGGTGATCCACCGTCAATTTCATTGTCACAGCGTCTACGAGAATTACCGTTACGTGTCAATCGGTTGAAGACTGGTACACCACCACGCCTTGATGCGCGAACAATCGATTTTAGTCAGTTAGTCCCTCAGTTGGGCGATACACCCATTCCCGTATTTTCTTTCCTCGGCAATGCAGAGCAGCATCCTGAGCAGATGGCGTGTCACATCACCTACACCAATGAAAAAACACATGAAGTGATCCGCAACAATCTGGATCGTAGCCCAATGTATGCCGGGATCATTGAAGGGATCGGACCACGTTACTGCCCATCGATCGAAGACAAAGTGATGCGTTTTGCCGATCGTAATTCACATCAGATCTTCCTTGAGCCAGAAGGCTTAACCAGTAACGAGATTTACCCTAACGGTATTTCGACCAGTTTGCCGTTCGATGTTCAGATGCAAATCGTTCGTTCGATGAAAGGGCTGGAAAATGCACGCATTATTCGACCTGGCTATGCCATCGAGTATGATTTCTTCGATCCACGTGATTTGAAACCGACGCTGGAAAGTAAATATATCCATGGTCTGTTCTTTGCTGGGCAAATCAATGGCACGACAGGCTATGAAGAAGCAGCGGCTCAAGGGCTGCTTGCGGGGCTTAATGCGGGCCGTTTCGCTAACGATGAAGATGGATGGTCACCTCGTCGCGATGAAGCTTACCTTGGCGTGCTGGTGGACGATTTAAGCACCTTGGGAACGAAAGAACCCTACCGTATGTTTACCTCACGGGCAGAGTACCGTTTGATGCTACGTGAAGATAACGCCGATTTACGTCTGACTGAGATGGGGCGTAAATTAGGGCTGGTTGATGATGCTCGCTGGGCACATTTCAGCAAAAAAATTGAGCAAATCGAGAAAGAACGCCAGCGTTTGCGTGATATTTGGGTACACCCTCACTCTGAGAACGTATCAGAGATCAATGCATTGCTGAAAGCGCCCTTGTCAAAAGAAGCCAATGGTGAAGAGTTACTGCGCCGACCTGAAATTGATTACCGCTTGTTGACGACTTTACCCTCTTTTGGCCCAGCGCTAACAGATCCCCAAGCTGCGGATCAAGTCGAAATTCAGGTCAAATATGAAGGTTATATTGCCCGTCAGCAGGAAGAAATTGAAAAACAGCTCCGCAATGAGAACACGCTATTGCCTGTGGATCTTGATTACCGCCAAGTGTCTGGTTTATCGAATGAAGTAATCGCTAAGCTGAATGATCATAAACCTAACTCGATTGGGCAAGCTTCACGTATTTCAGGGATTACCCCGGCGGCTATCTCCATTTTGTTAGTTTGGCTGAAAAAACAGGGGTTATTGCGCCGTAGTGCATAACAATCAGATTTAGCTATGCTGCGAAGAAATAAACAGCATAGCTGGATTATGCTCGATTTTCAGACCACAACTAACGATTCAAACTACTGCTAAGCTAGATTATTATTCCTCATATTGGCCCTTAACTGCTGACTAAACATTTTTGGTCAGAGGAAATCGTTGTGTTAAAAAAATTAAATTCTCTGCTCAACGCAGCAGACATTGAGTTACCTGAGCAGCAAAAATTACAACTGATCGCCTATGTGGAACTGCTACATAAGTGGAACAAAGCTTATAACTTGACCTCTGTCCGTGACCCACAGCAAATGCTGGTGCGGCATATTTTGGACAGTATTGTGGTCAACACTCACTTGCAAGGTCGCCGATTTATTGATGTTGGTACTGGTCCAGGGCTTCCTGGTATCCCACTAGCCATTGTGCGCCCTGATGCCCATTTTACGTTGCTAGATAGCCTAGGAAAGCGCGTGCGCTTCTTGCGTCAGGTACAGCACGAATTAGGGTTAAGCAATATTGAGCCGGTACAAAGCCGGGTTGAGGACTTTGCCGCAAAACCGCCATTTGATGGCGTAATAAGCCGTGCATTTGCATCACTACAAGATATGCTGTCGTGGTGCCACCATCTGCCAGCCAAACCTGAAGGGCGTTTTTATGCGCTTAAAGGGGTAAGACCCGATGATGAATTAGCGACACTTCCCGAAGGAATAACTCTTGAATCGGTTGTGCGGTTGCAGGTGCCGGAGTTGGAAGGTGAGCGTCATTTGGTCATTCTTAACTCAAACTAACTTTGCTATTTATCAAATAAATGTAATAAATCATTAGTGAGCTAGCGTAAATTTATCTGATTTATTGTTTTCATTATTGGTGAGTATTTATTCTCTCACTCTCGCTTGAAACGATTATATTTCACGTGTTGTTTACAAAATCAGCAATGACATTTGGCATGACTAAATTGAAAGTGGTCAAATAATAACTTTAGTCATCACTTTACTCGCGATACGGCTCTTTTTATGTTTCAGAACTGTTGCAAAAATATAATCTTAAATGTCAATGGGACGTTTTTACTAAGTAGATAAATTGTTCAATAGTGTTTTAATTTTAACATTATGATTTATAAAAGTTTTTAATGGCTCTTTTCGTTAAAGACAAAGTGAAGCCACATGCGATATAAGTTAGTTTGTTTTTAGTTATGTGATCAATTCCACGCTTTATTGGTAATAGTTGGAATCGTCAGACAAATAAATGAGATATTTATTCCGAGGCTTTTCTTGTGAAAATAGCCTTAAAGAATAAAATTTAAATAATTGTTCACCTTTTCGCTACTTATCGATTGAATTCGTTTGAGTGGCCCGTATAATTTGCTCGTTTTTTGCTGCTTGACTCAATGGGGTAAAAAGCAGTTTTATACCTCACTCAGCATACCCTTAGTGTGGTTCAGAGAGAACAAACGTCATGCCTGTGTCCCTTTACAGTGGGAAAATCGCACGAAAGTTGCTGTTCTTGCAGTTAATGACTTTTGTTGTTCTCAGTGTTGCTTTTGGCTTTAAAAGCCTGGAATGGAGTGCTTCTGCTTTGGCAGGAGGGCTGGCAGCTTGGTTGCCCAGCGCCATGTTTATGCTGTTTGCTTGCCGCCATCAGGCAAAAACAGCTGCTCCGGGTCGTGTTGCGTGGTCGTTTGCCATTGGCGAAGGGTTAAAAGTTATCGTGACGATAATTTTGCTGATTGTGGCGTTAGGGCTGTTTAAAGCCGCTTTTGTCCCACTTGGCTTGACCTATTTAGCGGTGTTGATTGTGCAGATATTGGCACCAGCCGTGATTAGCGGCTACCGTACTTAACAGTTATCGTATTTAGCGGTTATCGCATTTAACTACAAAAGGGTAAGAGGCATCATGTCTGCATCAGGAGAAATCTCTACTCCAAGGGACTACATAGGACATCATCTGAATAACCTTCAGTTGGACCTACGTACCTTTGAGTTGGTCAATCCCCACTCACCTGGCCCTGCAACGTTCTGGACGTTGAACATTGACTCTTTGTTCTTCTCTGTCGTGCTGGGGTTAGCTTTTCTGTTTGTATTCCGCAAAGTTGCGGCGGGTGCCACCAGTGGCGTGCCTGGCAAATTGCAGACAGCGGTTGAGTTAATTATCGGTTTTGTCGATAACAGCGTTCGGGATATGTACCACGGCAAAAGTAAAGTCATAGCACCATTAGCCCTGACCGTGTTTGTTTGGGTTTTATTGATGAACATGATGGACTTACTGCCAATCGATTTACTGCCTTACATCGGCGAGCATGTCTTTGGATTACCAGCCTTACGTGTGGTTCCTACTGCTGACGTGAGCATTACCTTGTCCATGGCATTGGGTGTATTCATCCTGATCCTGTTCTATAGCATTAAAATGAAAGGTGTAGGCGGCTTCGTAAAAGAATTAACGATGCAGCCGTTCAATCACCCGATATTTATTCCAGTTAACTTAATTCTGGAAGGTGTCAGCCTGCTGTCCAAACCGGTTTCACTCGGTCTGCGACTGTTCGGCAACATGTATGCGGGTGAGTTGATCTTCATCCTGATTGCTGGCCTGTTGCCGTGGTGGTCACAGTGGATGCTCAGTTTACCTTGGGCTATCTTCCACATACTGATCATTACGTTACAAGCCTTTATCTTCATGGTTCTGACGATTGTCTATCTGTCGATGGCGTCCGAAGAGCACTGATTTTCTTATAACACTACTGCGTTTTAACTGAAATAAACTGGAGACTGTCATGGAAAACCTGAATATGGATCTGCTGTACATGGCTGCCGCTATAATGATGGGTTTAGCGGCAATCGGTGCTGCGATCGGTATCGGCATCCTGGGTGGTAAATTTTTGGAAGGCGCTGCACGTCAGCCTGACCTGATTCCTCTGCTGCGTACACAGTTCTTTATCGTCATGGGTCTGGTTGACGCCATCCCTATGATCGCTGTTGGTCTGGGCCTGTACGTGATGTTTGCTGTCGCGTAAGTAGAGTTTTCTCTACTGTGAAACTACACCAAACTATTAACTTTGAAAGAGGCATTGTGCTGTGAATCTTAACGCAACAATCCTCGGCCAGGCCATCGCGTTTGTCCTGTTTGTCCTGTTTTGTATGAAGTATATATGGCCGCCGATTATGGCTGCCATTGAGAAGCGTCAAAAAGAAATTGCTGACGGTCTCTCTTCTGCAGAGCGTGCCAAAAAAGATTTGGACTTAGCGCAAGCCAATGCGACCGACCAACTGAAGAAAGCTAAAGCAGAAGCACAGGTGATCATTGAGCAGGCAAGTAAACGCAAAGCTCAGATCCTTGATGAAGCTAAAGCAGAAGCTGAACAGGAACGTAACAAAATCGTGGCGCAAGCGCAGGCAGAGATCGACGCCGAACGTAAGCGCGCTCGTGAAGAGTTGCGTAAGCAAGTCGCGATGTTGGCTATAGCTGGCGCCGAGAAGATCATCGAACGTTCCGTGGATGAAGCTGCTAACAGCGACATCGTTGATAAACTGGTCGCTGAACTGTAAGGAGGGAGGGGCTGATGTCTGAATTTGTAACTGTAGCTCGCCCCTACGCCAAAGCAGCTTTTGACTTTGCTGTTGAACACCAAGCGGTTGAGCGTTGGCAAGATATGCTGGCGTTTACTGCCCAAGTGACTCGCAATGAACAAATCGCTGAATTGCTTTCCGGTGCAGTAGCACCAGAAACAATGTCTAAGACGTTTATTGCAGTTTGTGGTGATCAGCTCGATGAACCCGCACAGAACTTCATTCGAGTTATGGCGGAGAATGGCCGTTTACTGGTTCTTCCTGAGGTGTTGCAGCAGTTTATTCAACTGCGTGCCTCGCTGGAGTCAACCGTCGACGTTGAAGTGAGCTCAGCGAGTCCACTGAATGACGAACAGCTGGCTAAAATTGCCGCTGCGATGGAAAAACGTCTGTCACGCAAAGTTAAGCTGAATTGCAAAATTGATAAGTCTGTAATGGCCGGCGTAGTAATACGTGCAGGCGATATGGTGATAGATGGCAGCGTTCGCGGTCGTCTAGAACGCCTGGCGGACGTCTTGCAGTCTTAAGGGGACTGGAGCATATGCAACTGAATTCCACCGAAATCAGCGAACTGATCAAGCAGCGCATTGCTCAGTTCAATGTAGTGAGCGAAGCTCACAATGAAGGTACTATTGTTTCCGTCAGTGACGGGATCATTCGTGTACACGGTTTGGCCGATGTCATGCAGGGCGAGATGATCGCACTGCCAGGCAACCGTTACGCAATCGCACTGAACTTGGAGCGCGACTCCGTAGGTGCTGTCGTTATGGGTCCGTACGCCGATCTTGCCGAAGGCATGAAGGTTAAATGTACTGGCCGTATCCTGGAAGTTCCAGTCGGTCGTGGCCTGTTAGGTCGCGTCGTCAATACTCTGGGTGAACCTATTGATGGTAAAGGTCCGGTAGAAAACGACGGCTTCTCAGCTGTTGAAGCTATCGCACCTGGCGTTATCGAACGTCAATCCGTTGATGAGCCTGTTCAGACTGGCTATAAGTCAGTCGATGCCATGATTCCAATTGGTCGTGGTCAGCGTGAATTGATCATCGGTGACCGTCAGACAGGTAAAACTGCTCTGGCGATTGATGCGATCATCAATCAGCGCGATTCCGGCATCAAGTGTGTGTATGTTGCTATCGGCCAGAAAGCCTCTACCGTTTCTAACGTAGTGCGTAAACTGGAAGAGCATGGCGCATTGGCTAACACCATCGTGGTTGTTGCTACTGCCTCAGAATCTGCAGCATTACAATACTTGGCACCGTACTCTGGTTGTGCCATGGGTGAATACTTCCGCGATCGCGGTGAAGATGCGCTGATTATTTATGATGACCTGTCTAAACAGGCTGTTGCATATCGTCAAATCTCCTTGCTGCTCCGTCGTCCACCAGGTCGTGAAGCTTATCCTGGCGACGTATTCTACCTTCACTCCCGTTTGCTGGAACGTGCTGCGCGTGTTAACGCTGAATACGTTGAAGCCTTTACCAAGGGTGAAGTGAAAGGTAAAACCGGTTCTTTGACCGCTCTGCCAATCATTGAAACTCAAGCAGGGGACGTTTCCGCGTTCGTTCCGACTAACGTAATTTCGATTACTGATGGTCAGATCTTCTTGGAATCTAGCCTGTTTAACGCCGGTATTCGTCCTGCGGTTAACCCAGGTATCTCCGTATCCCGTGTGGGTGGTGCAGCGCAAACCAAGATCATGAAAAAACTGTCCGGTGGTATCCGTACCGCTCTGGCACAGTATCGTGAACTTGCTGCGTTCTCCCAGTTCGCATCCGATTTGGATGATGCAACACGTAAACAGCTGAGCCATGGTCAGAAAGTGACCGAGCTTCTGAAACAGAAACAGTATGCGCCGATGTCGGTTGCGCAGCAGTCTCTGGTTCTGTTCGCAGCTGAACGTGGTTATCTGGGCGATATCGAGTTGGCGAAGGTAGGTAGCTTCGAAGCTGCACTGTTGGCATTTGCTGACCGTGAGCACGCCGAGCTTCTGCAACAAATCAACCAAACTGGCGCGTATAACGATGAGATCGAGGCCAAGCTGAAAGGCATCCTTGATACATTTAAGGCAACCCAGTCCTGGTAACGCTATGCGGCTCTGCTTTTCATTAGGAAAGCAGGCCGTCTGGCAATGAGGAGAAGCAGAAATGGCCGGCGCAAAAGAGATACGTTCCAAGATCGCCAGCGTGCAAAACACGCAAAAGATCACCAAAGCCATGGAGATGGTCGCCGCCTCCAAAATGCGTAAATCGCAGGAACGCATGGCGGCTAGCCGTCCTTATGCAGAAACAATGCGTAGTGTGATTGGTCACCTCGCGTTAGGTAATCTGGAATATAAGCATCCGTACCTGGAAGAGCGCGACGTTAAGCGTGTTGGGTATCTGGTGGTTTCTACAGACCGTGGCTTGTGCGGTGGTTTGAACATTAACCTGTTCAAAAGACTGTTGTCTGAGATGAGAGGTTGGTCTGAAAAGGGCGTTGAATGTGATTTAGCGCTGATCGGATCAAAAGCAGCTTCTTTCTTTGGTTCCGTGGGCGGCAAGATTGTTGCTCAGGTTACTGGCATGGGGGATAACCCTTCTCTGTCAGAACTGATCGGGCCGGTTAAAGTGATGCTGCAAGCCTATGATGAAGGTCGTCTGGATAAACTGTATATCGTGAATAACAAGTTTATCAATACGATGTCTCAGGAACCACGGATCATGCAGCTACTACCTCTTCCGCCAGCGGAAGACGGTGAGCTGAAGAAGAAATCCTGGGATTACCTGTATGAACCCGACCCTAAAGCCCTGCTGGATACCCTCCTGCGTCGCTATGTGGAATCGCAAGTTTATCAGGGCGTCGTTGAAAACCTGGCCAGCGAACAGGCCGCGCGAATGGTAGCGATGAAAGCCGCCACCGATAACGGCGGTGATCTGATCAAAGAGCTGCAGTTGGTTTACAACAAGGCTCGTCAGGCCAGCATCACTCAGGAGCTTACCGAGATCGTCGGGGGAGCCTCCGCGGTTTAACCAGGTTCTTACCCTAAATAGTTCAGATTGCAGGAAGGCGGCAACTGAGCAAATCCCTAGACGCTTACTACAGTAAGCAACTAGGGTGAGAGAAGGCAGCCAACACCCCAGCAATTTGGAATATAACGGGTAAACGTATTACGTAGAGGATTCAAGATGGCTACTGGAAAGATTATCCAGGTAATCGGCGCCGTAGTGGACGTCGAATTCCCCCAAGACGCTGTACCAAAAGTGTACAACGCCCTTGAGGTTGAAGGCGCAGCTCAGAAGCTTGTGCTGGAAGTTCAGCAACAGCTGGGCGGTGGTGTTGTTCGTTGTATCGCAATGGGCTCTTCCGATGGTCTGAGCCGTGGGTTGAAAGTCATCAACCTGGAACACCCAATTGAAGTGCCAGTTGGTAAATCAACTCTGGGCCGTATCATGAACGTATTGGGTGATCCAATCGACATGAAAGGTCCTATCGGTGAAGAAGAGCGTTGGGCAATCCACCGCGAAGCGCCTTCTTACGAAGAGCTTGCCAGCTCACAAGATCTGTTAGAAACCGGTATCAAGGTAATGGATCTGATTTGTCCGTTCGCTAAGGGCGGTAAAGTCGGTCTGTTTGGTGGTGCGGGTGTAGGTAAAACAGTAAACATGATGGAGCTGATTCGTAACATTGCGATTGAGCACTCAGGTTATTCTGTATTTGCTGGCGTGGGCGAGCGTACTCGTGAGGGTAACGACTTCTACCACGAGATGACTGACTCCAACGTTCTGGACAAAGTATCCTTGGTTTATGGCCAGATGAATGAGCCACCAGGTAACCGTCTGCGCGTTGCACTGACCGGCCTGACCATGGCGGAAAAATTCCGTGATGAAGGTCGTGACGTACTGTTATTCATCGATAACATCTATCGTTATACCTTGGCCGGTACAGAAGTTTCTGCACTGCTGGGTCGTATGCCATCTGCGGTAGGCTACCAGCCAACGCTGGCAGAAGAGATGGGTGTGTTGCAGGAACGTATTACTTCCACCAAGACGGGTTCAATCACCTCCGTACAGGCCGTTTACGTCCCTGCGGATGACTTGACTGACCCATCACCAGCAACCACCTTTGCTCACTTGGATGCAACCGTCGTTCTGAGTCGTCAAATCGCCTCTTTGGGTATTTACCCAGCGGTTGACCCACTTGACTCCACCAGCCGTCAGCTCGATCCGCTGGTTGTTGGTCAGGAGCACTACGATGTAGCGCGTGGCGTGCAGTCTATTCTGCAACGTTATCAGGAACTGAAAGATATCATCGCGATCTTGGGTATGGACGAGTTGTCAGAAGATGACAAACTGGTTGTATCCCGTGCGCGTAAAATCCAGCGCTTCCTGTCTCAACCGTTCTTCGTGGCAGAAGTCTTTACCGGTTCACCGGGCAAGTTCGTGTCGCTGAAAGATACCATTCGTGGTTTCAAAGGCATCATGAACGGCGACTACGACCACCTGCCGGAACAGGCGTTCTACATGGTTGGCACCATTGAAGAAGCAGTGGAAAAAGCCAAGAAACTGTAACGCTGTTGACTGGAGGGTGACATGGCTGCAATGACTTACCATCTGGATGTTGTGAGCGCAGAGAAGAAGATGTTCTCTGGCGTGGTACAAAAAATTCAGGTGACGGGTAGTGAAGGTGAACTGGGGATTTTCCCTGGTCATGCCCCACTGCTCACTGCCATTAAGCCTGGCATGATACGTATCGTTAAGCAGTTCGGTGAGGAAGAGTTTATTTATCTTTCTGGCGGCATCCTTGAGGTGCAACCGAGTGTTGTGATCGTATTGGCTGACACTGCTATTCGTGGGCAGGATTTGGACGAAGCTAAGGCGCTGGAATCTAAGCGCAAAGCAGAAGCCCATATCAATAACTCTCATGGTGATGTCGACTATGCTCAGGCATCCGCTGAATTGGCGAAGGCGATTGCGAAATTACGCGTAATCGAGCTGACCAGGAAAGCGATGTAATTTTATATCATGTGTTTTTGTCGATTTTCCTTGCGGATGTCTGACACCACATTGATTTATAAAGTTATTACGTTAGTGATTATAGAATGCCAGTCAGTCCAACTGATTGGCATTTTTTTTACCCTTATTTTGTAAAGTCGCAATGAATACCCCCATCTAGAGTCTGATCCCCTGCCCTCAATCACCTATTCTGTGTTTAATGAATCCTAAGCTAAACTAAAAGAGTTTCTTTCTGAAAACTCTTGTTTCTTGTCGTAAAATAAGTGGTTAACAGCCTAAATGAGTGAATGTATATTGACAAAAACAAGTTAGAAAACGTCGCCGATCGCAGACACTTTTTGCCACATTTTTTCGTTACAGGCTCAGTCGCTACAACCCTTTAACCATGCGGGTTGAGTCCATTTTTCGCTGAGAAATATGTAGTAATTATTTCGCCAAACAGGTTTACTTCCGTCTATTAAATTGGAGTTATCAGGTTGCTTATGTCTAACAGCTCAATGAGTGTAGTCATCCTTGCCGCAGGTAAGGGAACTCGTATGTATTCCGACCTTCCTAAGGTGTTACACCCATTGGCAGGTAAGCCGATGGTTCAGCATGTTATTGATGCGGCCATGAAGTTGGGTGCACAAAATGTCCATTTGGTTTACGGGCATGGTGGCGAGTTGCTGAAAAAAACGCTGTCTGATCCATCCTTGAACTGGGTATTGCAGGCCGAACAGCTTGGTACAGGGCACGCGATGCAACAGGCTGCGCCACATTTTGCTGATGATGAAGATGTACTGATGCTATACGGCGATGTGCCGTTGATCTCTGTTGATACCCTACAACGCCTATTAGCCGCTAAGCCGCAAGGGGGGATTGGCTTGCTGACAGTGAAGCTGGATGACCCAAGTGGCTATGGCCGTATTGTGCGTGAAAATGGCGATGTAGTAGGGATTGTTGAGCATAAAGATGCCAACGATACACAGCGCGAGATAAATGAAATCAACACCGGAATACTGGTAGCTAACGGACGTGATTTAAAACGTTGGTTATCGCGGCTGGATAATAACAACGCCCAAGGTGAGTTTTATATCACCGATATTATCGCCTTGGCTCATGCTGATGGTCAGAAGATTGCTACTGTTCACCCCACTCGCCTGAGTGAGGTTGAGGGTGTCAATAACCGCCTGCAATTGGCGACTCTTGAGCGGGTATTCCAGTCCGAACAAGCAGAGAAGCTGTTGTTAGCAGGGGTTATGTTACTGGACCCTGCGCGCTTTGATTTGCGCGGAGAATTAACACATGGCCGCGATATTACAATCGATACCAATGTCATCATTGAAGGTCATGTCACTTTAGGTGATCGGGTGCGTATTGGTACGGGATGCGTGCTGAAAAACTGTGTCATTGGTGATGATTCAGAAATCAGCCCATACACGGTTTTGGAAGATTCCCGCTTGGATGCTGGTTGTACCGTTGGTCCATTTGCCCGCTTGCGCCCTGGAGCTGAGTTAGCGGAAGGCGCACATGTCGGCAACTTTGTTGAAATCAAGAAAACCCGTTTGGGTAAAGGTTCGAAAGCGGGTCATCTCTCCTATTTAGGTGATGCGGACATTGGCTCTGGCGTCAATATTGGCGCAGGAACCATAACTTGCAACTATGATGGAGCTAATAAGTTTAAAACGATTATCGGCGATAATGTCTTTGTTGGGTCTGATACTCAACTGGTGGCCCCTGTCACTGTCGCGAACGGTGTCACCATCGCTGCGGGGACGACGGTTACCCGTGACATCGCCGAAGATGAGTTAGTGCTCAGCCGTGTTAAGCAGGTCCATATTCAGGGCTGGCAGCGGCCAGTGAAGAAAAAATAACGTTATTAAAACAGTCCCTTCAACGTGAGTTATTCTGCATTGAAGGGATGTTTTGCCCTGTATTTTTGGTTTACTGGTTACTAAGCTGAGAATGCAGAACAAAACATAATAATCCCCAACTCTACAGGCTCGGGGAACCCGGAAAATCCGGATCAATCAGGTCACTGACATCGACAAGGTTCTAAAAGAACCTTACATAGGAATAAAACAGATGTGTGGAATAGTTGGCGCAGTAGCGCAACGTGATATCGCTGAGATTCTGATCGAAGGTTTGCGTCGTCTTGAATACCGTGGCTATGACTCTGCGGGTCTAGCCGTGGTTGATGCTGAAGGTAACATGACCCGTTTGCGTCGGGTGGGCAAAGTTCAGGCACTGTCTGACGCCGCCGAGAATCAGGATTTGCACGGTGGTACTGGGATTGCCCACACCCGCTGGGCCACCCATGGTGAGCCATCAGAGGCGAATGCGCACCCTCATGTTTCTGACTATATCTCCGTGGTTCACAACGGCATTATTGAAAATCACGAGCCTTTACGTGAATTGTTGATTGGCCGTGGTTATCGTTTCAGTTCTGAAACTGATACTGAAGTTATTGCTCATCTAGTGCATTGGGAGCAAAAACAGGGCGGTTCATTGCTGGAAGTGGTTAAGCGCGTCATCCCGCAATTGCGCGGTGCTTACGGTGCTGTCGTGATGGATAGCCGTGATCCAAGCCGTTTGGTCGCTGCTCGTTCAGGTAGCCCATTGGTGATTGGTTGTGGCGTCGGCGAAAACTTTATCGCCTCAGACCAATTAGCCCTGCTGCCAGTCACTCGTCGCTTTATCTTCTTGGAAGAGGGCGATGTGGTTGAAGTGACTCGCCGCAGCATTGAGATTTTTGATAAGCAGGGTAACGCAATTGAGCGCCCTGAAATCGAATCTCAAGTGCAATATGATGCCGGTGATAAAGGGGTTTACCGCCATTACATGCAGAAAGAGATTTATGAACAGCCAATGGCGATTAAAAATACGCTGGAAGGCCGCTTAAATCATGGGGCGATTGATCTGTCTGAGCTTGGTCCAAAAGCCGATGCTCTGCTGGCCAATGTGCAGCATATTCAAATCATTGCCTGTGGGACTTCTTACAACTCAGGTATGGTTTCGCGTTATTGGTTTGAGTCTTTAGCGGGTGTGCCTTGCGATGTAGAAATTGCCTCTGAATTCCGTTACCGCAAATCCGCTGTGCGCCCTAACAGCCTGCTGATCACCTTGTCTCAATCGGGTGAAACTGCCGATACACTAGCTGCCCTGCGTTTATCAAAAGAGTTAGGATATTTAGGTTCTCTGGCGATTTGTAACGTGGCCGGTTCTTCACTGGTTCGTGAATCAGATTTGGCGTTAATGACCAAAGCCGGTACTGAGATTGGTGTGGCTTCAACCAAAGCCTTCACTACTCAACTGACCGTTTTACTGATGCTGGTGGGCCGTATTGGTAAGCTGAAAGGCGCTGATGCTGGCTTGGAACATGAGATTGTTCATGCATTACAGGCGCTACCTGCACGTATTGAGCAAATGCTCTCTCTGGATAAAACCATTGAAGCACTGGCTGAAGGTTTCTCTGATAAGCACAATGCATTGTTCCTTGGCCGTGGTGATCAATACCCCATCGCGATGGAAGGTGCACTGAAACTGAAAGAGATCTCCTATATTCATGCGGAAGCTTATGCAGCCGGTGAATTGAAGCACGGGCCATTGGCATTGATTGATGCTGATATGCCCGTCATCGTGGTCGCGCCAAACAATGAATTGTTGGAAAAACTGAAATCCAACATCGAGGAAGTGCGCGCGCGTGGCGGCTTGCTATATGTGTTTGCCGATCAAGATGCGGGTTTCACTGATAGCGAAGGCATGAAAATCATTCAGTTGCCACACGTGGAAGAGATTATTGCTCCTATCTTCTACACTGTGCCGCTACAGTTATTGTCTTATCACGTTGCCTTAATTAAAGGCACTGATGTGGATCAGCCACGTAATTTGGCAAAATCGGTTACAGTTGAATAGTTCATTTTCCTTCAGCTAAAGGCAATTTCTACATCAAAGCCCATCCTAAATAGGGTGGGCTATTTTTTTGATGCCACTAAATTAATTTAATCGCTAAATTACACTGGTAAGCAGACCCGTTTTAGTTCCACACCCCTATCAATACTTCCGGGTTTTCAGCCATAAACTCAAAACTTCAACAATTTGTAATTGCAGTAGGAAAAACACAAAAACCATCAACGGGATGTTTAGTTGTCTCAGGTATTTTCCTGAATCTAAGAGAAGCAGATTGTGAGGGTGGCCATAAGTCACGAAGTGTACGAGATATATTAACTGTATTTATTCCATAGCTCAGTTTTGATGCCTCCCAAACACACTGTCCAATAGCTTTAGGTTGCATATTGTTTGGAATACCCACAAAAGTGATAAGCGCCTGACTAATCGAAAGCCCCGCACCCAAATCCAGATTAGGTAGCAAGAGGCGCTCTTGCAGCAAGTTATTCACTATAATACGGGTATCATGCACACAGTTATGCGCCGCAGTATAGGCATCACTAATACTATAATCTAGCTTTCCTGCATCCACTTTAAATAGAATTAATAGCCCATCCCCTAGATATTCCGTGACATGACCATTGTTCAAAAGAGCTGTTTGTGCCAATGCTGGCAACAACGTTGATGTTTCATAATAAACACGCTGGATACCGCTTTCAATGGTTGGAAAAAGTTCTTTACTGCGTAGGCGAGCTGATGATTTTCGCATATCTACGGCTAAAGCTATAAATTCATCTACTTCTGGGTTTTCCTCTTCAATAAACGGATGACCAGGGATAGAGCTTCTTATTACGCTGGGTTGAGGGGGGGGCGATTTATGGGTGATAAATTCTTCTTTAGTCAATGGTCTACGCATCAGGTGCTCAATTTTAGCCCAGTTTTTTATGGCGCGATCCAATCCGTCATTAGCTGCTTTCATCACTAATGTGGCATCTAACTCTTTTAGCATAATTTTTTTTCTTCATATAAGGGAGCCGTTGCAGTGACTCTGCTGTAACAGGCGGAAATCTGGCAATATCGAGAAAGTAATAATGTAACATTGGGTTGGCATTCAACCAGGTAATGGTCAAAATTTAAAAGTCAGTATTAAACCACTAATAAACGGAATGTTTCTACAGTGAATTATCAAATGATCTGGAATGTTACTTCCAGTGTATCGTATTACATATCAATAAGTTGTAGGGTGTTAGTGTTTTATTTGTAGGGCGTTTAAAATATTTAATAATAAAAACATTTTTCATCAGGTCGCACTTTTAAGTGTGGGTAATATGCACCATCTTCATTAGAAATATTACTTATAACTGTAGTCCTTTTCATTTTTTCTAGTTCATTTTTCTATTTTTGTAATATAAAGAAAATTTTTATAGAATATAATCTAATCCAATTTTTTAAATGTGAGTAGTATGAGCAGCATAGATAGTGTGGATAGCATAGATAATGATTTTTATAAAAAAAACCAATTAATTTCTTGGGAAAAAGGACTGTTGAATGAGAATTTTCATATTATCCATGCTATCTCATCCGAACAGGGTCTTGCGATTAACAAATGTATATCCCCTTTCGTAGGGGACAGGTTTGAAAAGATAGTCTCTAAGTGGGATATTATGTCTGGTTCTTTAGTTTCTTATTCTGAAGGAAAAGGACGTGGCGCTTTTCCAACACATCTTGTTCTTGATGTTCCTTATCAAAATATTCTAGGAACGCATTTTTCTGATGTTTGTTTTCCTACTCACGCAGGTAAATCAAGTTTGCTTTGTAATTTCTTTTGGAATTTATGGGAGAATAAAGCGACTGGGAAATTAAAAAGACCTTATTCTTTGGTTGATAAAATAAACAAAGGTAAACAAACAAATGGTCTTTACTTAGAAACATCATTTCGTATTTTAGAAAATTTTAATGAATTTATAGAAGAAATGAACCCTAATATTCACAATGAGATACTTATTGTTTGTAAGCCTAATATTTTACTTGTTGAAGACGTTCCGAGTACGGATGAGATTAAATTAAAAGGTATTGTTTATGATGTCGATAATGCTTATTTTGAAAATATAAAAAAGGACATTTTAGCTATTAAAAAAATAGCTATTGCTAATGATTTGAAAGCTGTAACATTTATATTTAATAATAAGCGTATAATCCCGTTTGAGAAAAAACATATATTTATTTATGATGAGATAAGGAAGATTTTTGGTGCTCCAATATATTCTTCATTTAAGCGAAGGTTAGTTACAGAAAATAATTTTTTGAACAAGCCAATAAAAGCTGTTGATTTATCAAATGCATATCACCCATTAGGATTGAATAGAGATATAGCTATTTTTTCGGTTAATGGAAAGCCAATTGTTGGTGAGTCTGTTAAATTGACTAATGACTGGTGAATAGTGATTCTGTTAGGGGGAACCACAAGAGTTTGTTAATTTCTGGCCGTCAGCCTAAATTATATTTGAGTTTTTTATAGGTCTATTATGCTGAGTCTTTTGTGAATGTATCTTACCTACAGTCCGAGCGCGGCTGCATAGCAGCCGCGACACTAACGATCCCTGAATGGAAGTCACCCCACGGCCTGACGGGTTGCATAAATTTCGGGACATAGAGCGATAATTGCTGCTTTTTTTGGTTGTCATATAACTGTCATATTTCGTACATTTTTCTGTCATTAAACTGTCCTATTTTCTCTCCTGCACCATACTTAATCTGATGAAAACAATTTAGACACTCTAGAGTTAATTCTAATATCCCATTAGGAGGGATTATGAAACTGATGCGTACCACCGTAGCCAGCATTGTGGCAGCGACTTTATCTATGACAACCGTGTCCGCGTTCGCTGCTGCAAGCCTGACAGGTGCAGGTGCGACATTCCCCGCGCCGGTGTATGCCAAGTGGGCAGATTCTTATCAGAAAGAAACAGGTAACAAAGTTAACTATCAGGGGATCGGTTCTTCAGGTGGCGTGAAACAAATTATCGCCAACACGGTTGATTTCGGTGCCTCTGATGCGCCATTAGCAGACGACAAACTGGCTGCTGAAGGTTTGTTCCAATTCCCAACAGTGATTGGCGGTGTGGTGTTGGCCGTGAATATCCCTGGCATCAAATCCGGTGAACTGACATTAGACGGCAAAACACTGGGCGATATTTATCTGGGCAATGTTAAAAAATGGAATGACCCCGCAATCGTTAAATTGAACCCAGGCGTTAAATTGCCTGATCAAAATATCGCTGTGGTTCGTCGTGCTGACGGTTCTGGCACCTCATTCGTTTTCACTAGCTATCTGGCGAAAGTGAATGCTGATTGGAAAGAGAAAGTGGGTGCAGGTTCTACGGTTAACTGGCCAACCGGTTTGGGTGGCAAAGGTAACGACGGTATTGCCGCATTCGTTCAGCGTCTGCCGGGTGCCATTGGTTATGTGGAATACGCTTACGCCAAACAGAATAACTTGGCTTACACCAAACTGGTTTCTGCTGATGGAAAACCGGTTAGCCCAACTGAGCAGAGCTTTAGCGCAGCGGCTAAAGGCGTAGACTGGAGCAAAACATTCGCTCAAGACTTAACCAATCAGAAAGGGGATGATGTATGGCCAATTACCTCAACCACCTTCATTTTGGTGCACAAAGAGCAGAAAAATGCTGCTAACGGCACTGAAGTTCTGAAGTTCTTTGATTGGGCTTACAAAAACGGCGCTAAACAAGCCAACGCACTGGATTACGCAACATTGCCAGATGCCGTGGTTGAGCAAGTCCGTGCCGCTTGGAAGACGCAAATTAAAGATAGCAGTGGCAAGCCAATCTTCTGATTTACTGGCAATAAGCGGTTTATGAAATATTGATTCACAATATATACCCTAAATAATTCGAGTTGTAGGTAGGCGGCAATTGAGATAATCCCCAGGAGCTTACTCAAGTAAGTGACTGGGGTGAGCGAAAGCAGCCAACACCCCTGCAGCTTGAAGTATTAGGGGTAGGATGAGAAGAGAGTTTATGGCTGCGAACAAGCCGACGATCAAAGCACCGAGCAAATACGGTGACATCATTTTCAGTGCGCTGGTTAAACTGGCTGCGCTGATTACCCTATTTCTGTTGGGCGGCATTATCATTTCATTGATTATTGCTTCCTGGCCAAGTATCGAGAAATTTGGTTGGGCCTTCCTGTGGACCAAAGAGTGGGATGCCCCGGCTGAACAGTTTGGTGCCTTAGTGCCGATTTACGGCACCGTGGTTACCTCGGTGATCGCCCTACTGATCGCGGTTCCGGTCAGTTTTGGTATTGCCCTGTTCTTAACTGAACTGGCACCAAACTGGTTAAAACGCCCGCTAGGGGTGGCAATCGAACTGTTAGCGGCGATCCCCAGCATTGTTTACGGCATGTGGGGCTTGTTTGTCTTCGCCCCCCTCTTTGCCCGCTATTTCCAAGAGCCTGTCGGCAACGTGATGTCCGGCATCCCCATTGTGGGTGTGCTGTTCTCTGGCCCGGCATTCGGTATCGGGATTCTGGCTGCGGGTATCATCTTAGCCATCATGATTATTCCTTACATTGCAGCGGTCATGCGCGATGTGTTTGAACAAACGCCGGTGATGATGAAAGAGTCGGCTTACGGCATTGGCTGCACTACATGGGAAGTGATCTGGCGCATTGTGCTGCCTTATACCAAAAATGGGGTTATCGGTGGCGTGATGTTGGGGCTGGGTCGTGCATTAGGGGAAACCATGGCGGTAACCTTTATTATCGGCAACACCTATCAGCTCGACAGCTTCTCGCTGTTTATGCCGGGCAACAGTATTACCTCCGCGTTGGCGAATGAGTTTGCCGAAGCTGAATCGGGCTTACACACCGCAGCATTGATGGAGTTGGGCCTGATCCTGTTCGTCATTACCTTTATCGTGTTGGCTTTATCTAAGTTAATGATTCTGCGTCTGGCTAAGAAAGAGGGGCGCTAAGATGGCGACGATGGATATGCAAAGTGACGCGACGCTGATGGAAACCCGCCGTAAAAAGCAGGCATGGCGTCGTCAAAAGAACCGCATTGCCTTATTACTTTCAATGGCAACAATGGCGTTTGGCTTGTTTTGGTTAGTGTGGATTTTATTCTCGACCATAACCAAAGGCATTGATGGTATGTCGCTGGCGCTGTTTACTGAGATGACACCGCCACCCAATACCGCCGGGGGCGGTTTGGCGAATGCGATTGCCGGTAGTGGGTTGTTAATCCTATGGGCGACAGTGATTGGTACGCCACTGGGCATCATGGCGGGGATCTATCTGGCGGAATATGGCCGTAAATCCTGGCTGGCGGAGATCACCCGCTTTATCAATGACATTTTGTTATCAGCGCCCTCTATTGTTGTCGGCCTGTTTGTCTACACCATCGTGGTCGCCAAGATGGAGCACTTCTCCGGTTGGGCCGGGGTGATTGCACTGGCGCTGTTACAAGTGCCGATTGTTATCCGCACCACTGAGAACATGTTGAAACTGGTGCCTGATAGCCTGCGTGAAGCCGCTTATGCACTGGGAACACCGAAGTGGCGCATGATTTCAGCCATTACGCTGAAAGCCTCTATCTCCGGTATTTTAACTGGCATCTTGTTGGCAGTGGCGCGTATTGCTGGCGAAACGGCACCCTTGCTCTTCACATCGCTCTCCAACCAGTTCTGGAGTACCGATTTGACTCGGCCAATTGCTAACTTGCCGGTCACCATCTTTAAATTTGCCATGAGCCCGTTTGCTGAATGGCAACAACTGGCTTGGGCCGGGGTGCTTCTGATTACCCTGTGTGTCCTGTTACTGAATATTCTGGCCCGGGTTATTTTCGCTAAGAAAAAGTACTGATTAGCAAAGAAAAAAACCGATTCGCCAATAAATTCCAAAATGCGGCTCCGGCGGCATTGGCTAAAAGAGAGAAGTCTTGATGAGTATGGCTACTGACACTAACAACAGCAAAATTCAGGTTCGTGACCTGAACTTCTACTACGGTAAATTCCATGCGCTGAAGAATATCTCGCTGGATATTGCCAAAAATCAGGTCACAGCATTCATCGGCCCATCAGGTTGCGGTAAATCGACACTGCTGCGGACATTCAACAAAATGTATCAGCTGTATCCGGATCAACGCGCTGAAGGTGACATCTTGCTGGATGGCCAGAATATCCTGACCGATAAACAAGATATTGCGTTGTTACGGGCTAAAGTGGGCATGGTTTTCCAAAAACCGACGCCATTCCCCATGTCGATTTACGATAACATCGCTTTTGGCGTAAAACTGTTTGAAAACCTGTCGCGTGCTGATATGGATGAGCGGGTGCAATGGGCGCTGACCAAAGCGGCTTTGTGGAATGAAACCAAAGATAAGCTGCACCAGAGCGGGTATAGCTTGTCGGGTGGACAACAACAGCGCCTCTGTATTGCGCGTGGTATCGCCATTCGCCCTGATGTTTTGCTGCTTGATGAACCTTGCTCGGCGCTTGACCCGATCTCCACTGGCCGCATTGAAGAGCTGATCAGCGAATTGAAGTCTGATTACACGGTGGTGATTGTGACGCACAACATGCAGCAAGCGGCTCGTTGCTCAGATCACACAGCATTTATGTATTTGGGCGAACTAATTGAATTCAGTGATACCGATACATTGTTTACTGCACCACAGCAGAAGCAGACGGAAGATTATATCACCGGTCGCTATGGCTGATTGGCCTATCCCATTAGGGCTATTTTATTTGCCATTTTGAACCAGGGCAGTGCTCAGAATCCTCACGTACTACGTGTACGCTCCGGTTCTTCCGCGCTGTCCGTGTTCAAACTGACTGCAACAATTACGCCTACTGGGATAGGCCCATACTACTTTCATTTCGCCTACTTGTACGGGAAGTATCATGGATAACTTAAATCTTAATAAACATATTTCCGGCCAGTTCAACGCAGAGCTTGAGCATATCCGTACCCAAGTTTTAACCATGGGTGGGCTGGTGGAGCAACAATTATCTGACGCGATCACCGCCATGCATAATCAGGACGGTGAGCTAGCCAAGCAGGTCATTGCTGGCGATAAAAAGGTCAATATGATGGAGGTGGCGATTGATGAAGCCTGTGTGCGCATCATTGCCAAACGTCAGCCCACCGCCAGCGATTTACGGTTGGTGATGGCGATCATTAAGACTATTTCTGAGCTGGAACGTATCGGTGATGTGGCGGATAAAATCTGCCGTACCGCGTTGGAAAAGTTCTCCCATCAGCACCAACCTTTGCTGGTCAGCCTAGAGTCGTTAGGCCGCCACACAGTGCAGATGTTGCATGACGTGCTGGATGCTTTCGCGCGCATGGATCTGGATGAAGCGATCCGAATTTATCGCGAAGATAAGAAGGTCGATCAAGAGTATGAGGGCATCGTGCGCCAATTGATGACCTATATGATGGAAGATCCGCGAACCATTCCCAGTGTGCTCACCGCGCTATTCTGTGCTCGCTCCATTGAGCGTATCGGCGACCGCTGCCAGAATATTTGTGAATTCATTTTCTACTTCGTCAAAGGGCATGATTTCCGCCATCTTGGTGGCGATGACTTAGAGAAGCTGCTTTCCAGTAAAACTGAAAAATAATCCTCTCCCCCAGTCAGGTTGAGCATTGAGACTTGATTGGGGGACGATTCATGCCAGACCAGAATACCTTAGTGAGTCTCATTCTCCTTACATATGCCTCTCCGCCACTCTCCCTTGCCATTTTTTCCACTTCTTTCCGCAATATAATCAGACTAACCGACTGAGAACAATTGGTTATAAATATATCGTTTTATATTATTTCCTGACCTAACGATGAATTGATAGCTTATCCACATCGCAACATCTCAATCATCTTAGGAGCTTTCAATGAAGCCATCTCTGACCACAAAAAAAAGCATACTGGCATTAACCTTACTGGCTGGCTTGGCAACACTTTCTGGTGCTGCTCACGCCGATAAATTGGATGATATCAAGCAAGCGGGTGTGGTGCGGATTGCTGTTTTTGATAGCAACCCTCCTTTTGGTTATATCGATCCGCAGACTAAAAAGCTGGTGGGTTATGACGTCGATGTGGCGAACGCGATTGCGAAGGATTTAGGGGTAAAAGTTGAACTGCGGGCCACTAACCCCGCGAACCGTATTCCGCTGCTGACATCGAAAAAAGTGGATCTGATTGCGGCTAACTTCACCATCACTGACGAACGCGCCAAGGAAGTTAACTTCAGCCTGCCCTATTTTGCTACCGGCCAGAAATTTATCGCCCATAAAGGCGTGCTGAAAACGCCAGAAGATATCCGCAAGTTACGTATCGGGGCGGATAAAGGCACCGTCCAAGAGATCACCCTCCGTGAGCATTATCCAACGGCAAAAGTGATCTCTTATGATGATACGCCACTGGCATTTACTGCCCTGCGTAATGGCAACGTTCAAGCTATCACTCAGGATGATGCAAAATTAGTGGGTCTGCTGGGCAACTTGCCGGCGGCACAAAAAGCGGATTTTGAGATCTCACCTTTCAGTATCACCAAAGAGTACCAAGGTGTCGGCATTCCTAAGGGTGAAGAGCGTTTAACAGCAACAGTGAACGAAACACTGGTTAAACTGGAAAAAGATGGCGAAGCAGCTAAGATTTATGACCGCTGGTTCGGGCCGGCAACCAATGCCGCCCAACCACGTGGCGAGTTTAAATTTGCACCGTTAGATCAACAGCCTAAGGCTTGAGTTAACGCGTGAAACACCTAAGCCCCGCATTATGATGATGTGGGGCTGTTTGCATTTAAGCGGGTATAGGGATATATGAATCTACATCATCTCACTGATTGGTTGCTGGCCCCGCAATATCTCGGCTGGCTGTGGGACGGTTTTCTACTCACCTTGTGGATCTCCGCCTGCACCGTGGTGGCCTCAACCTTATTGGGCTTTTTATTGGCGGCGGCCCGAGATAGCGAAAACAGAGCGCTACAGTGGTTTGCCATGGGTTACAGCACGTTATTTCGCAACACGCCACTGCTGATCCAGTTGTTCTTTTGGTACTTTGCCGCCAGCCAATTCCTGCCCGCCTCTTGGATTCCTTGGCTAAATTCTCCCCATGAAATTAGGGCGTTCGGGTTAACACTGAGCTGGCCCTCATTTGAGTTTTTGGCGGGATTTATTGGGCTGACCCTCTACTCCACGGCGTTTATTGCTGAAGAGCTGCGATCCGGTATCAGTGGGGTGGCGAAAGGGCAAAAATATGCTGCGCAGGCTTTGGGGTTGACGGGGTGGCAATCCATGCGCCATGTGGTGTTGCCGCAGGCGCTGAAAATCGCGATGCCGCCCTTGCTGGGCCAATATATGAATATTATTAAAAACTCCTCTTTGGCGATGGCGATTGGTGTCGCCGAACTCTCCTATGCTTCCCGTCAGGTTGAAACCGAGACATTGCGGACGTTTCAAGCATTTGGCGTGGCGACGGTGCTCTATATCGCCATTATTGCACTGATCGAGGCGTGGGGCATGTGGCGTCAACAACGAACCGCCGTCAGGGGGCATTAAGATGGATTTTACAATTATTGCTGATAACTGGAGTTATCTGCTGTGGGGAACCTACCCGGATGGCCCGCTGGGGGGGGCAGCATTAACCGTGCTGATCAGCCTTATGGCTGGGGTAGCCTCCGCCATTTTAGGCACAATATTGGGGGTGGCACTGGCGATGTCCCGTGGTGTCTGGGCGGGCATCTTAGCGGCTGTTTTAGGTTTTTTCCGCGCCATTCCCGTGATTATGCTGATTTTTTGGACCTATTTCCTGCTGCCGATTGTGTTTGGCGTGGATATCCCAGAAATCACGACCGTGGTGTGCGCGCTGGCGTTAATTTCCTCCGCCTATCTGGCGCACGCGGTGAAAGCGGGGATTGTGGCGATCGGCGCGGGTCAGTGGCAGGCGGGGTTGTCGCTCGGTTTTAACCGCTGGCAGGTTTTATGGTTTGTGGTGTTGCCGCAAGCGCTGCGCATGATGGTGCCATCATTTATTAATCAATGGATCTCATTGATTAAAGATACCTCGCTGGCTTATATCGTCGGGGTGAATGAGCTGACGTTTTTGGCGACGCAGGTCAATAATCGCAGCATGGTTTACCCGATGGAAGTGTTCCTGTTTGTTGCGCTGGTTTACTTTGTTTTATGTCTGGCGCTGGATCTGCTGGCGAATGGCCTCAATCGCCGTTTCAGCCCGCAACATGCCATTAAAAAGCAGAGCGCCATTAAACGTTCATGGCGCTGGTGGCGAAATAAAGTGGCACTGCCCGCTACGAGTCGCGGGTGATACGCCAGCCTTTTTCGCGCCATAAATCAGGCAGTTGCTGCATATCATCGAACATGGTGACCCGCGGGTGGTAGATCGGCTGATTGTGCGGATCGGCGCAGTAGTAAAATACCAGAATACCTGCCGCGATACCGGCATGTGTTCCGGCAGCGGAGTCTTCCACCAGAATGCAGTGCTCAGCCGCGACCTGCATCTCTTCTGCCGCATGGTAAATCAGCGCCGGATCAGGCTTCCAGCGCTGAATGTCGTAGCCGCTATAGAGTCGGTCTTCAAAGAAGGGGCGCAAGCCAGTGAGGCCAAGGGAGTGCTGCATTTTGCTGACCGGCCCATTGGAGACCACACAAACCGGCACGCTGATCTGTTCTAACAGCGCCTTGGCACCCGCGATCGGTTGTAATTCGGCATCAAATAGGCGGGCGACTTCGGCGCGATAGAGTTTTTCCAGCACTTCTATCGGTTCATCCAGCCCATTCTCTTGACTCACCAGCGCGACGATTTCATTCAGTTTCACGCCTTTAAAGCGCTTAATCACCTCTTCCAGTGATAAGTGGATGTCATAATGGGCAAACATCACGACGTAAGCCTGACAGCACAGCACTTCGCTATCGACCAAGGTTCCATCGCAATCGAACATGACGCATTGAATGTTATTCACGTAACTAATCCTTCAATAGAGTAAGCCCTTCAATTAACTCCACTTTAGCCATCCTGCCCAAGAATGCGACGTTTATTGCCCCTGTTAGCAATAAAAATAATAACAAATAACTAAAATTCAATAAGTTGAATAACGCAGCGGGAGAGGGTGCAGATGTTGCGCAACAACGACGATAAAAAACCCACAAAAAAGAGTGTGATCCCGCTCAAAACAACGGTTTTTTGTTATAGGATGTCCGTAACTATCACTCCCTTCTGTGGAACTCCTTAAATGAGTAAACCAAACCTTGATACTGAGCAGGGGCTGCTCGAACGTGTTTTTAAGCTGAAGCAACACGGCACCACGGCACGAACTGAGGTGATCGCCGGTATCACTACCTTCCTGACTATGGTCTATATCGTGTTCGTGAACCCGCAGATTTTAGGGGTAGCGGGGATGGATATACCGGCTGTCTTCGTCACCACCTGCCTGATCGCCGCTTTTGGCAGCATCTTTATGGGCTTGCTGGCGAATTTACCCGTGGCACTGGCCCCGGCGATGGGGCTGAACGCCTTCTTCGCTTTTGTGGTGGTTGGCGCGATGGGCATTTCATGGCAGGTTGGCATGGGTGCGATTTTCTGGGGCGCAATCGGTTTCCTATTGCTGACCATTTTCCGCATCCGTTATTGGATGATCGCCAACATTCCGCTGAGTTTGCGGGTGGGGATCACTAGCGGTATCGGCCTGTTTATTGCCATGATGGGGCTGAAAAATGCCGGTATCGTGGTCGCAAACCCAGATACTTTGGTGGCTGTGGGGAATCTGACCTCTCACAGTGTGCTACTGGGGGCATTGGGCTTCTTTATTATCGCGATACTGGCATCACGCAATATTCATGCGGCGGTGCTGGTTTCTATCGTGGTCACCACTTTGATTGGTTGGGCGCTGGGCGATGTGCATTACTCCGGCATTTTCTCCATGCCGCCTAGTGTCACTTCTGTCGTCGGGCAGGTTGATCTGGCGGGTGCACTGAATATTGGCATGGCGGGAATCATCTTCTCCTTCATGCTGGTTAACCTGTTCGATTCATCCGGCACATTGATTGGCGTGACGGATAAAGCGGGTTTAACGGACGATAAAGGCAAATTCCCGCGCATGAAACAAGCGCTGTATGTCGATAGCATCAGCTCTGTTGCCGGTGCTTTTATCGGCACTTCGTCAGTGACCGCCTATATCGAAAGCTCCTCTGGGGTCTCTGTTGGGGGGCGTACCGGCTTAACCGCCGTGGTGGTGGGGATCTTGTTCTTGCTGGTGATGTTTATTTCGCCACTGGCGGGAATGGTGCCAGCCTATGCTGCTGCGGGTGCGCTGATTTATGTCGGTGTACTGATGACCTCCAGCTTGTCTCGCGTGAAATGGGATGATCTGACGGAAGCGGTTCCGGCGTTTGTGACTGCGGTGATGATGCCGTTCAGCTTCTCCATTACGGAAGGTATTGCGCTGGGCTTTATCTCTTACTGCCTGATGAAATTGGGTACTGGCCGCTGGCGTGAAATCAGCCCATGCGTGGTGGTAGTGGCACTGCTGTTTGTGCTGAAAATTGCTTTTGTTGATCACTGATCACTTGATTGACCATTGACCTTAAAACGCCCCCATTATCGACACGAGGGTGGGGGCGTTTTATTGATAATCTTATGCTTTCAACTGAGCGCTGATTTGCTCCAGTGCTTTAGTGGCACATTGCGCATCCAGATGCCCACCCGGCGCACCAGCAACACCCACCGCACCCACCACTTCATCACCGGCTTTTACTGGCACTCCGCCACCTAGCAGCAAGAAGCCCGGGATATCTTTCAGGTTATTGGCCGCAGGTGTTTTTTGGCTATTTTCCATAACTTGTCCGCTTGCTGTCTTGGTTGACAGCGCAGTAAAGGCTTTTTGTTCGCTGGCTTTAACGGTATGCGGCCCGGCATTATCTGCGCGTAGTACGGTTTTGATAATGCCGGCTCGGTCCACCACCGTGACCGCCACGTTATAGCCATCAGCCTGACAAACCGCAAGGGTGCGGCTCGCTAAGTCTGTCGCCAAAGCCAAAGAGAGGTTACGTTCAGTGTTGAGACCCGCAGCAGAGGCTTGAGTTATCAGGCCAATGAATAAGGCAGAGGTGAGGGCAATAGGCTTGATCATATAAAATCCTTACTGTTAGCGACGTGATTGTTAGCGACGTGATTTCATCACAGTGCCATCATCCTACGGCGATAAGCGGTGAAAAAACATTCGGCCAACTACCCCTTTTGCTAGGTACTTTTACGTATTCTTATTGGGAATGGCTGCCCATGAGTGGCGCGTAATAGTGAATCAGTAGCGCCAGCGAGCTGACCTCTAGCTTGGCGAAGATATTGGCGCGGTGGGCCTCCACGGTGCGCGGTGAAAGAGACAAAATATGCGCAATTTGCTTGCTGGTTTCCCCCTGAATAATTAGGGCGACCACCTCTCGTTCACGGGCGGAGAGTTGGCTGAGTAACTGCTGATAACCTATCTGCTGGCGGTGAGTGGCTAGCGCCTGCTCATGTTGCTCGAGTGCCAGGCTGACGGTTTCGATCAGCACATCGGCATCAATCGGTTTGGTCAGAAACTCCAATGCGCCGCCCTTAAAGGCGCGGCGGCACAATTCAATGTTACCGTGCCCCGTCATTATGATGACCGGTAGCGAGCTATCACGAGCCTGAATGGCTTCCAGTACGGCGATCCCGCTTTTACCGGGCATTCTGATATCCACCAGCACACAACTGGGCTGGGTGACGACCAAAGTATCGAGGAAAGTCTGGCCGTCACTGAAGGTTTTGACCTCCCAGCTCATGGTGGCGAGAAGTGCAGCGAGTGCGGCGCGAACCCCCTCATCGTCATCAATCAGATAAATGTGTTTGGTCATGCATCCTCCCTGGCGTTATGGGAAAAATCAGGGTAAAGCACGCGCCCCCCTGTTCACTGTTACCTACTTTGATGTCGCCCCCCATTCGCTGCACCAATGTTTCGCACAGAGTTAGCCCCAATCCCAATCCACTCTCACGGGTGGTATAGAAGGGGGTAAACAGGTTGTCCAACTGCTGCTGGCTTAGCCCCGGCCCATTATCTTCGATTTGGATAACCCACTGTTTTGGTTGAGGGTTAACCCGGAAATAGACCGTCGGTGCAGGGGTATCTTGCAGTGCCTGAATCGCATTACTGAGCAAATTATGAAATACCTGCTCCAGCCATAAAGGGTCACTCTGGAGCGGCGGTAAATGAGCCGGAATATCACTGTGGATGGTCACGCTGGCGGCGGTAATTTCTTGTTTTAACAGCATGTTAACCCGCTGCCAGATATCGGCCACTCTGACTGGCTGTAAGTTGATTTGCCCACGGCTGAGCAGTGTCCGCAAGCGGTCGAGCAGCGCGGCGATGCGCTTAATCTGCTCAACCGAGGCCACCAGTAATGGCGCGACTTTCTCGTCCTGCGACGGCAACAGTCTTAGCGCGGTCTGGTTATAGGTCAGTGTCGCGGTAAGCGGCTGATTCAACTCATGGGCGATCCCGGTCGCAATCTCTCCCATCGCATTGAGTCTGGCCTGATCGGCGAACTTAGCCCGCTGTTCGGCATGTAAGCGGTATTGCGCCAACTGTTGCCAGCGGTGCCAACCATAGAGCGCGGCGGCGGTGATCAGGGAGAGCAGCAGGGCGGTTAACCAAGGTAAATCGCGCCAAATGGGGGTGGCATGGCCGATTAATGTGAATGATTGCGCCCCTTCTCCCAACGGCTTTTGCCACTGCCAGAAGCTTTCAGGCGCTGAATGCCCCAGCACCGCCAGTTGATGCTGCTGATAGCGCAACACCACACTGTCAAAATTGGCGGGTAAACCCACGACTTGCAGTAGCCGTTGCCCGCTAACCTGCAAGCCACTGCCGCTATAGGAGTTAGATAGACGGTAATCGCCGCCCTGAACTTGCAGGGTGAGCTGGCCCGCTTTTGATCTATCGGCGGTTGTTTGGCTGATGCCCACCAATTGTGGTAAATGGCGCTGTAGCTGTGTCAGTTGGTCCGGCTCCAGCGCCAAAAATAGGATTGCCTGTTGCTGCGCCAGTTGTTGGCTCAGCTCTCGGTGAGTGATGCGAAAATCCGCTTCACGTTCGGCTTGTTGGGTGTTCAGCCCGTACCAACCCAGCCACAGGGTGGATATCAGGGTTAGGGTCAGCCAGACAGTGATTTTAATGGCCATCGGTCAGCAGCATCCGCAAAAGAGAGTGGCAGTGTGGGTACGAAGCGGCTCCCCAATGCCCGCAGGCTTGTGGGGAGCGTTGGAATTGTAGGGGTAAGGGCTTACTTCACGCGAACACGATCAATGTAAGTGGTAAAAGCAGCTAACTGGCTGGTCAGGAAATCCAGTGTTCCTTGCTCGATCAACTCTTTGGCTTGTTCATCCACTTTGCTTTGAATCACCCCGCCCATAAATTCAGGCTTATTCATCACCATCGCATCAAGGAATACCAAAATCTGGCGTAAATGATATTGGCAACGCGCACCCCCCACTGGCCCCATTGAACTGGTTTGAATCGCCACCGGTTTGCCCGCCAGCGGCTGATTGGGCAAACGGGATAGCCAGTCGATTGCATTCTTCAAACCGCCGGGGACGGAGTAGTTATATTCCGGCGTCACGATAATCACGCCATCCGCCTGACGGATTTGCTCAGCAATGGCTTGCACCGTCGCTGGGAAGCCCTCTTCCTGTTGTACATCAGCATCATACAGCGGAATGTCGCGAATAGACGGCAGCGCTTCGATAGTGACGCCAGCAGGCGCTAATTTAGGCAGCGCGCGGGCCACCATCGCATTGTAGGAACCACTGCGCAAGCTACCTAGCAGGGTAACAATTTTAAGGGGTTGCTGTGACATAACGTACTCCCGATAAGTGAATAAATGATGCTGTTCCACCCCCAGAGTAGGACAAACTTGCGCGATATAACAATCACTATCTGCTGTCTCCCGCCTGAAAATTTCACTTAACTCTTTGTCATCAGCGGATTTATTGCACTGAAATTGTGATCGCCGGATAAAAACGGAAAAATCGTTTCAATCCGTTATCAAGTCTGCGCGTGGAATGCCGTTAATAGATCTTGAGCTATCCAGCTCTCTGACATTGAGCGACACGATAATGCTAAAAACCACTCAAGCCCGATTCACCTTACTCGTAAGTGTGTTTTTTATTCTTTTGCTAGTCATCACTGTGGTGGTGATTCAGCTTTTTGTGACACCACAACTCAAACAATCTGAAAGTACCATTGTTGGCAATAGCGTTGACCAAATCGCGACGGCCATCACCGCGCAAATGAATAAAGTGGAAGCACAAGCCCGCAGTATTACTCAGGCGGTTGCCATTATGGACAGTAATACCATCGACTCATTATTACCGGGGCTGGTGGATCAATACGGCGACAGCAATGTGTTTGGTGGCGGTATTTGGCCACTGCCCAATAAACGTGAGCAAGGAGTGGCTAAATTCAGCACCTTTTTTGCCCGAAATGGGGAAAATAAGTTAACGGTTAACACCCATTGGAACTCCCCGGAATCGCAGAATTATTTTGAGCAGTCGTGGTACAAAGATGGCTTAAATGCGCCGAAAGGCTTCTGTGCCTGGGCTAAAGCCTATCAGGATGACGCCAGCCCGCAGCCGAGAACCAACTGCGCGATGGCGATTTATAAAGGCAACGAGGCATATGGCGTTTCAACCATTGACGTCACTTTAGGCTTCTTTAACCGCTTGGTTAAAGAGATGGAGCAGAAAGTGAACGGCACCATTCTGATTGTCGAAGCAGATGGCAAGATTGTGGGTAGCAGTGCCTTGGCGGATGGCAAAGCAGAGCTAAAAAATCTGTCTGATTTTGCGAGCAGTTTGCCGATGGCAGCAGAAACTCAGCGGTTGTTGCCGCAAATGAAAGACCAAAAATCGCTGGAGAGCGAATTTGATGTCGATGGCACCTCTCACACCCTGTTTATCCGCCCGATCGCCAATAGCCCGTGGTATTTGGTGACTGACCTGCCAACCAGCTTACTGGTCAAGCAGAGCCACAGTATCCTGATGCATTTGGGGCTAGTGCAGATTCCTATCATGTTGTTATTGCTTCTGTTCTTGGTGTTCTCTATCCGCGTCTTTATGAAGCGCTTAGCGAATTTGAAGGAGAATATCACCGCACTGTCTGCGGGCGGGGCAGATTTAACTCAGCGCTTACCGGAGAGCAGCAGTCCGGAGTTCAATGCCATTAACCAGAGTTTCAACGCATTTATCGACTATTTGCAGCAAATGATGCGTCAGGTCGGTGAGAGCAGTCTGGCTATCGCCTCGGCATCGCGTGAAATCGCCAGCGGTAATCTGGATTTATCTGCCCGTACTGAAGATCAGGCCAGTTCAATTGAAGAGACGGCGGCTTCGATGGATGAGCTGACCAGCACGGTGAAGCAGAATGCGGATAACGCCAGCCACGCCAACCAACTGGCGATGGATGCCTCCGCCGTGGCGGTGAAGGGTAGCACGGTAGTGAAACAGGTGGTGGATACCATGGGTTCCATCAATCATTCATCGAAGAAAATTGTCGATATCATCAGTGTGATTGATAGCATCGCCTTCCAAACCAATATTCTGGCACTGAATGCGGCGGTAGAGGCGGCCAGAGCCGGTGAGCAGGGGCGTGGTTTTGCGGTGGTGGCATCGGAGGTGCGTAATTTGGCGCAGCGCTCGGCAACATCCGCCCGCGAGATCAAAAAGCTGATTGAGGATTCGGTATCTGATATTGCGATTGGTACGGGTTTAGTGGCTGATGCGGGCACCACCATGGATGATCTGATGAGCGGTGTCTCCAATGTGGCGGCATTGATGAATGAGATTATGTCATCTAGCCAAGAGCAGAGTCTGGGTATCGAGCAGGTTAATTTGGCGATTAATCAATTAGATAATTCGACTCAGCAAAATGCGGCGCTGGTGGAGCAAGTGGCGGCAGCGGCACAAGCCATGCAGGATCAAACCTTGCAGTTAGAAAGTGTGATTAGTGGCTTTAAGGTATAGATAGGAGTGTGAAGGGGTGACCGCACCTAGGGGCGCTTCGGTGGCTTACGCCACTACGACCCCAACGGCACGTTTCCCCTTCATTTGAATCTATAAACCCGTCCGGAGACTGTGGGGCGACTGCACCGATGGGCACTTCGGCGGCTCACGCCGCTACGACCCATTCGGCACATTTCCCCGCTTATCAATGGGCCATCAATCTCGGATTTTTACGTATTACTCGCGGCGAATTTTACTGGCAAATAAATTGCCCAGTGATTGGATTAATTGCACGGTGATAATTAACACAATGGCGGTAGTGACCGTCACAAAAGTATCAAAACGCTGATAACCATAAGTAATGGCTAAATCCCCAATCCCGCCGCCGCCGACAGTTCCCGCCATGGCGGTCGCCCCAATCAAACCAATAGTGGCGGTGGTCAGGGCCAATATTAGCGATGACAATGCTTCGGGTAATAGAAAATACCAAATCGCCTGCAAAGGGGTCGCGCCCATTGATTTTGCCGCTTCCAGAATACCGGGGTTCACATCCAGTAATGAGTTCTCTACCAGCCGACCAATATAGGGCGCGATAAAAATAATCAGCGGTACAATCGCCCCCGGTGTGCCAATAGTAGTATTCACAATCAGGCGAGTTAGCGGAATAATCGCGACCATCAGAATAATAAAGGGTAGTGATCGGATGATATTGATCACCGGATTAAGAATATTATAAAAGGTACGATTCTTAATTAATCCGCCCGGTCGGGTCACCACCAATAGAATCCCCAGCGGAATACCAATAAGAGAACCGATCACCAATGAGATACTGACCATCACCAGTGTGTCGTGTAGCGCTTGAACAAATTGATCCAGTGTAATGGCGGTTTCTATCATCAACTTATTTCCTGTATATCAATACCCGTTCCTGTCAGGTAACTGATGGCATCATCAATGGTGTGATTCTCACCGGTTAATAACAGCACCATGTGGCCGAGAGTGGTGTCCTGTATCTCTGACATGTTGGCAAACAGAATATTAACGCCAATGTCATATTGCTTGATGAGCTGATTTATCACCGGCTGAGTGGCTATCGACCCCATAAAGGCCAATCGGAATTGACGGCCTGCATGACTATGATTCAGCAATTTTTTCACACTCTCGGGCAAACTATCTTTTATGGCGGTGCGGACAAAATTAAGAGTAGTGGGGTGTGTTGGGTGACCAAATACGGTTAATACCGAACCCTGCTCAATAATTTGGCCATTCTCCATCACCGCCACCTTATTACATATTTTTTGAATCACTGACATTTCATGCGTAATTAGCAAGACCGTAATGTTGTATTGCTGATTAATTTTCTTCAGCAATAATAAAATTTGAGCGGTAGTTTGTGGGTCCAGTGAGGAGGTGGCCTCATCACATAATAGGATCGATGGGTTGGTGGCCAGTGCACGTGCAATACCCACTCGTTGTTTCTGACCACCCGATAATTCGTTAGGGAAGCTGTGGCTCTTATCACCTAGGCCAACAAAATCTAACAGTTCAGCGACACGCTCCTGAATAAATTTTTTGTTTTTTCCCAATAAGATGAGTGGCATAGCGACATTTTTATAAACCGTCTTTGATTCCAGTAAATTGAAATTTTGGAATATCATGCCAATGTCTTTTTTCAGCAGCCGGAGCTGCTCTTGGCTAAAATCATGCAGGTTTTTACCATCAATAATCACATTGCCTGATGTCGGGCTTTCCAGCGAGTTGACCATCCGTAATAAGGTGCTTTTCCCTGCACCGCTATAACCGATGATGCCAAATATATCGCCATTTTCGACAGTTAAACTGACATTATTCAATGCCTGTAATTTGATGCCTTTGCGCTCAAAGGTTTTAGAAATATGCTGAAGCTCAATCATCAGGTTATTCCATTAGTTCAGATAATCAGGCAGCATATAACCTGTATACTTTTCGTCTTCTAGAATATATTTTTTGAACTCAGGCGAGTGATATCCCGCAATAATATCTTTGGCAAACTCAGCGTCTCTGTTTTTACCCGCAACGGTAACGACATTAACAAATTGTGTGGTGGACTTTTCAAGTTGCAGGGCTGAAGTGAGTTTGATTCCGTTAGAGACGGCAAAGTTACCTTGAATGGCACCAAAGTCTACATCAGGCAGCGCCCTGACTTGCTGAGCATTATCCATCTCTTTGATCACCAGATGATACGGATTTTCTGCAATATCCTTCTGCGAGAAGGTCGCCGGATCAATTTTTGCTTTCAGCTTTATCCAGCCTATAGATTGCAGCAAAAGTGCCGCACGGTACTCGTTTGAGGGTTGGTTCGGGACTGAAATCCATGCGCCATCTTTGGGTTTATCTTCTTTTTGGTGCTTATTGGAGTACAGCCCCATGGGTGGCGTTGGCACCTGAACAATACCTGTATTATCAATACGTAGCCGTTCATTTATTGCTTGCAGATAGATCGGATGCTGCATGATATTGCCATCAATTTCACCTGTACTAACAGCATTATTAACCTGAATGCCATCATTGAAATCTTTATATTCAATGCGATAGCCTTTTTTTATCAAATAGGGGGCTACGCCTTTTTCGAATTGCTCTTTATACGGGCCAGGATTAAACCCTAATTTAATCAATTTCTTCTCCTCACTGTGAGCATTCAGTGAAGTTAAAATAATTAAGCTAAAGAGGGGGACTGCCAGTGAACGCATTCTCATCATCATTTCCCTGTGGAATAAAGTTTAATTCAGTGTCTAAAGAAGCATTTATTCACAAGGTTGCAGGTGATTGCGTTGGCGGTAAACGAAGAATATAGACTTAGCTTATCCATAATAAAGCTATGGCTGTGGCTATATTAGGAGAGCATCAGGAGAGTATCAGGGGGAGTCATAAGAAGATAATTAACCCACTGCGCGGTCGTGTTGTCGCGCAGCGAGTTTTATCGCGATAAAACTGAGTTTAGCCCTGAATCAGATTCGGGATTTTCACATCAGGATTAACATCGGCGTCATAGTCCACACCGTCGATCGAGAAACCGAACAGATTTAGGAATTCTGTTTTATAGCCAACAAAATCAGTCAGTTGATAAATGTTGTCATTGGTGACCTGATCCCACAACTGTTGTACTTGGCTTTGAACTTCAGGGGCCAGCTCTTTGTAGTCAGCACGCAGACGACCTTCCTGATCCAGGTGTGGTGCATTGCCGCACAGGCTCTCTTTATACAGCGAATAGACCTGCTCGATACAGCCTTCGTGCGTGCCTTTCTCTTTCATCACTTTGAATAACAAAGATAAATAGAGTGGCATCATTGGAATAGCAGAGCTGGCTTGGGTCACAACGGCTTTCAGCACCGACACTCGGGCATCGCCGCCGCCATGGGCTGCTAAGCTATCGCGAATCGCCAGCACCTTTTGGTCCAGATCCTTTTTGGCCGCGCCAATGGAGCCGTTCCAATAGATATCATGGGTGATTTTTTCGCCCAAATAGGTGAAAGCGGTGGTTTGCGCGCCTTCAGCCAGCACGCCAGCTTCCAGCAGTGCATCAATCCACATCTGCCAGTCTTCGCCGCCCATGACCGCAACAGTATTGTCGATCTCTTCTTGGGTTGCTGGTTGCAGCACCGCTTCTTTGATCACTTCTTTATCGGTATCAAGGCCACGGAACTTAACTTCATGACCGATCGGTTTCAGTGTGGAGTTGAACACTTCACCGGTTTTTGGGTGAGTACGGCGTGGCGAAGCCAGACTGTAGATCACCTGATCAACTTGACCTAAATCTTGTTTGATCGCGTCAATGGTGAGCTGTTTAATCTGATCGGAGAAAGCATCGCCATTGATGCTCTTCGCGTACAGACCTTTTTGCTCGGCAAACTTATGGAATGCCGCGCTATTGTACCAACCCGAAGTCGCGGGTTTGTTCTCTTCGCCAGGACGTTCGAAGAAAACACCCAAGGTATCAGCACCACAACCAAATGCAGCGGTAATGCGAGCTGCCAGCCCGTATCCCGTTGATGCACCAATCACTAATACTCTTTTTGGGCCGTTAGCGATTGCGCCTTTTGCGGTGACATAGTCGATTTGTTTTTTGACGTTGGCTTCACAGCCCGCCGGGTGAGCAGTCACACAGATAAAGCCGCGTACTCGTGGTTTTATAATCATGGATACCTCAAATTTAGGGATATAGTTAAGTGTTGAAGTCACTGGCAATGCTGATTTTGCTCGCTCAGGCCGCTGCACAGTTCAGACACATAAAGCAAGATTATCAAAATTAGCGATAATCTGCTCCAGCGCTATAGCTTCACACTCATTTTCCAATACAAAAACTGGAGAAAATGCGCCCCAGTAAGTCATCCGAGCTAAATTCACCGGTAATTTCACTCAATGACTGTTGTGCTAAACGTAACTCTTCTGCCAGTAACTCACCAGCGTAAGCGCTTACTAACTGCTCGTGGCCCTGCACCAGATGTTGTGCGGCAGTTTCCAGCGCCTGCAAATGGCGGCGGCGTGCCAGAAAACCCCCTTCAGTATTGCTGGTAAAGCCCATGCTCTGCTTCAAGTGGTTTCGCAGCAGATCAATACCTTCGCCTGTTCGGGCGGATAAGCGAATGAGTGAGTGACCATTCACTTCCGTTAGCCCTAGCGTCTCACCAGTGATATCTGCTTTGTTGCGCACTACAGTGATAGGGAGTGTTGAGGGTAAACGCGCCATAAACTCCGGCCAAATCGCGGCGGGCTCAGTGGCATCAGTGGTGGTACCATCAACCATAAACAGCACTCGGTCAGCCTGTTCTATCTCATTCCACGCACGTTCGATACCAATGCGCTCAACTTCGTCACTCGCTTCGCGTAAACCGGCAGTATCAATGATATGCAGTGGCATCCCATCGATATGAATATGTTCCCGCAATACATCACGGGTGGTTCCTGCAATATCGGTGACAATTGCCGCTTCACGACCTGCTAACGCATTGAGTAGGCTAGATTTACCGGCGTTAGGGCGGCCGGCAATCACCACTTTCATCCCTTCGCGCAGCAAACTGCCTTGGCGGGCTTCAGTACGCACCTGCTCCAGCTCGGCCATTACGCCGTTCAATTGACCTTCAATTTTGCCGTCGGAAAGGAAGTCAATTTCTTCATCTGGGAAGTCAATGGCAGCCTCAACGTAGATTCGCAGGTGAGTAAGTGCTTCCACCAATTGATGGATGCGAACTGAAAACGCCCCCTGTAATGAGTTCACCGCCGAGCGCGCAGCTTGCTCTGAGCTGGCGTCAATCAGGTCGGCAATCGCCTCTGCTTGCGCCAAATCCAGCTTGTCGTTGAGGAATGCGCGCTCAGAGAACTCACCTGGGCGAGCAATGCGCAGCTCTGGCAGGGCTAGAATGCGTTTTAACAGCAGATCCAGTATCACCGGGCCGCCGTGACCTTGCAGCTCCAGTACGTCTTCGCCTGTGAAGGAGTTCGGGCCGGGGAAGTAGAGAGCAATACCTTGATCTAGCGTGCTGCCATCGACGTCTTTAAACGGCAGATAATCGGCATAACGGGGTTTGGGTAATTTACCCAAAACTGCCTGCGCGACGGCGGCGGCGGCACGACCTGAAACACGTAAAATACCCACGCCACCCCGGCCTGGCGGCGTTGCTTGTGCGACGATAGTATCAGTGGCGCTCATGGTTATTTCTCTCTTTAACGTATTGTTTTTGCACAAGCCTGAATCACTAAAAATCAGGCTTCTGTAAAAAGAATAAGGCGGTCATATTGACCGCCTTGATACCCTGCTAGCTTGACGTCACAGCGTGGTTAGCTGTTTTCTTTCACCCAAATCATTGATTTGAGATTCGTTCGTTGGCTGTCTCGCTACAACGCCAATTAATGGGGTATCTATCCTACTAAGACTGTTTTTTCTTATCGCGGCTGTGTAAGCCACGTTTTTCCAGACCACGATAAATCAACTGTTGTTGCAGGATGGTCACGAGGTTACTGACGATATAGTACAGTACCAGACCTGCCGGGAACCACAGGAAGAACACAGTGAAGATAACAGGCATGAAAGTCATGATCTTCTGCTGCATCGGGTCAGTCACGGTGGTCGGTGACATCTTCTGAATGAAGTACATGGTGATACCCATCAGAATTGGCAGAATGTAGTACGGGTCTTGTGCTGACAGGTCATGAATCCACAAGATGAATGGCGCGTGGCGCAATTCAACCGAGCTCATCAACATGTAATACAACGCCAGGAAGATTGGCATCTGAATGACCAGCGGTAAGCAGCCACCCAGTGGGTTAACCTTCTCTGCTTTGTACAGCGCCATCATTTCTTGACTCATACGCTGCTTATCGTCGCCGATACGCTCACGCATGGCAGCCAGTTTCGGCTGTAGCAAACGCATTTTCGCCATCGAGGTGTATTGCGCCTTCGTCAGCGGGTACATGATACCGCGCACGATAAAGGTGATAACAATGATGGAGAAGCCCCAGTTGCCGACAAAGCTGTGAATGAATTTCAACAGTTTGAACAGTGGCTGAGAGATAAACCATAACCAACCATAATCAACTGTCAGGTCCAGATGTGGTGCGATAGCCGCCATTTTGTCCTGAATTTCCGGGCCAACCCACAAGGTGGCACCCAGTTGTTTCTGCTCACCCGGTTGAATCACGACTGGCATACCTTTAAAGCCGATAGCCGCCAGACCGTTACCCAAATCAGCAGAGTAGAAGGTGTTGGTTTCGTTGGCCGCAGGAATCCACGCCGTGGCGAAATACTGCTGCAACATCGCAACCCAGCCACCTTTGGTGGTGATGTCTAATGTTTTGTCTTCGATATCACTAAAGCTGTATTTTTTATATTTAGTGTCATCAGAAGAGAATGCCGCTCCACGATAAGTATGCAGCGCAAAGTTATTGCTGCCGGTATCACGGTGTTTAGGCAAGTTAATGCTTTGTTTCAATTGACCAAACAGCGTCAGTTCCAATGGGGCATCTGAGGCGTTTTTAACGTGATAATCCACGCCAATGGCGTAATCGTTACGTTTTAGCACGAAAGTCTTGGTGAAAACGGAGCCGTCTTTGCCGGTGAAGGTCAATGGAATGCGCAGTTCATCCTGACCATCTGCTAATACAAAGCTGGTCTGTGGGACTTCAAACAGCGGGCGCTCACCATTCGCTGGATTATCCGGGCCGCTTTTGCCTGTCAGACCGCTTTGCGCCTGATAAACGAAAGCTGGTGTGGTTTCCAGTAATTCGAAAGTTTTGTCTGAACCCAGAGCATCCGGGTAAGCCAGCAGGTTAGCCTGCTCGATGTCACCGCCACGGGTATTAATGGTCAGAGACAGCACATCAGTTTTGACAGTAATCAGTTGACCCTGACCACTGGCTGGCACGGCCTGACTTGCTTTATCACCGGGAGCAGTATTCGCAGTCTGTTGCGTGGTCTGGGCCGTGGATTGTGGATTGTTATCCACTTGCCAGGCTTGCCAGATCATGAAAGACACGAACAGCAGAGCGATGAGTAGAAGATTGCGTTGCGAATCCATCGTTAGTGTTCTCTGTTATCGTCGGGTTTCGGCGGCACGGGATCATCGCCACCTGGGTTCAAAGGGTGGCATTTTAATACGCGTTTCAGTGTTAACCAACTGCCTTTTATCATGCCAAACCGGCGCAATGCCTCAATTCCGTAATGAGAGCACGTCGGATGGAAACGACAACGCGGCCCCAACAGCGGACTTATCACGAGCTGATAGCCCCTGATTAGCCCGATCAGGATGCGGGAGCCTGGCGACAGTGGCGACGCCATAATTTTTCCAAAGCTTCCGTCAACGCACGGTTATCGAGGTCAGCCACACCTTTTTTCACCAAAACGACAAAATCCATAGACGGCAACGTGTGCTGATGCAAACGGAAGCTTTCGCGGGTTAGGCGCTTTATCCGATTGCGTTCATGAGCACGTTTGACATGTTTTTTGGCGACGGTAAGACCGATGCGGGGATGCCCCAGCTCGTTCAGGCGGCCGAGGATGGTGATTTGCGGCGTGCCAGCCCGTAGTGGCTGCTGGAAGACGAAAGTGAAATGACTGGGAGTTAACAAACGTAACTCCCTAGGAAATGCTAGCTTAACCACTGAGATGGTTAGCTTTTATTACTTAGAAACAGTCAGACGAGAACGGCTTTTCGCACGACGGCGAGCCAGAACTAGACGACCATTTTTGGTGGCCATACGAGCACGGAAACCGTGGCTACGGTTGCGCTTCAATACGGACGGTTGGAAAGTGCGTTTCATAGCGATTTCTACCTAAACTTAAAATAATTACTGATTCAGTAAACGCGTTTGGCTGCTCGGAGTGAAGACACCGACGCCTCAATCGCAACATATAAAGAAGCGGGATTGTAATAATTGTACAGTCCTGAGTCAATTGACATTGCGCACGCCCGCACAGAAGTTTTCTGTATCGGGAGTTTACCAAGAGCCTGTCCGTGTTTACTGCTGGTCTCTTTTTGACCGAGGCCATCAAGATAACAGTCATCACACGTAGGGGTGAAGATTATACGGACTCCCGAATAAATCGCAAGGATCGCCGTGAGATCCTTTATGGAATAATGAGGATCAGTTGCCGGAAAAGGGGAAGGTGATACCAGTATAATCTGAAATATTTTGGGATCCTTGACGATGAGGGGCACGAAAAGCTGTGCGCTGGGTTACACTCCTAACAGAAGTTATGCCCTGTGGATAAAAAGGATCTAATCTGTGAGGAAGGGGAGGATCTATTGCTCCTTTTGCGCTATGATCCGCCATTCCGATCGCATCTACTACTCTGGGATCACTACTCCGGGATCGTGGGGAGATGTTAGTCGTAAAAACAACCGAAAAACGGTTCGCATGTCACCTTGGCTTGCTACAGGCCATATTGGCGTGTGTCAAAAACGATGAGTTGCAAAAATCCTGATTTCTTTCTTTTATTGATCTTGTTCGAGTGGAGTCCGCCGTGTCACTTTCGCTTTGGCAGCAGTGTCTTGCCCGATTGCAGGATGAATTACCTGCCACAGAATTTAGTATGTGGATACGCCCCCTACAGGCGGAACTGAGTGACAATACTCTGGCGCTTTACGCACCTAATCGCTTTGTACTGGACTGGGTCCGTGATAAGTACTTAAACAACATCAATGGCTTACTTAATGACTTTTGTGGCAGCGAGGTTCCCTTACTGCGTTTTGAAGTTGGGAGTAAACCCGCAGTAAGAGCGGCACACAGTCATCCAGTCACCGCCAGCGTTAGCGCACCTGTCGCTCCGGTTACCCGTAGCGCACCTGTGCGTCCGAGTTGGGATAGTTCGCCTGCTCAGCCTGAACATTCTTACCGTTCGAATGTTAACCCGAAGCACACATTTGATAACTTCGTTGAGGGTAAATCGAACCAATTGGCCCGCGCAGCAGCACGTCAGGTAGCTGATAATCCGGGAGGTGCGTACAACCCGTTATTTCTCTATGGCGGTACAGGCTTGGGTAAAACTCACCTGTTACATGCTGTGGGGAACGGCATCATGGCTCGTAAAGCCAATGCCAAAGTGGTTTACATGCATTCAGAGCGTTTTGTGCAAGATATGGTCAAAGCCTTGCAGAACAACGCGATAGAAGAGTTTAAGCGCTATTATCGTTCGGTTGATGCACTATTAATCGATGATATTCAGTTCTTTGCCAATAAAGAACGTTCGCAGGAAGAGTTTTTCCACACCTTTAATGCCTTGTTAGAAGGTAATCAGCAGATCATTCTGACGTCAGATCGCTATCCAAAAGAGATCAATGGTGTAGAAGATCGTCTGAAATCGCGGTTTGGCTGGGGCCTGACGGTGGCGATTGAGCCTCCGGAACTGGAAACCCGTGTCGCGATCCTGATGAAGAAAGCGGATGAAAATAATATTCGCTTGCCGGGTGAAGTTGCGTTCTTTATTGCCAAGCGTCTGCGTTCCAACGTCCGTGAGCTGGAAGGGGCATTAAACCGTGTGATCGCCAATGCCAACTTTACTGGGCGGGCAATCACCATAGATTTTGTTCGCGAAGCGCTACGTGACTTACTGGCATTGCAAGAAAAGCTGGTGACTATCGATAATATTCAAAAGACTGTCGCAGAATATTATAAAATCAAGATCGCTGACCTGCTCTCCAAACGGCGTTCCCGTTCGGTAGCCCGTCCACGCCAAATGGCGATGGCACTGGCAAAAGAGCTAACCAACCACAGCCTGCCTGAAATCGGCGATGCGTTTGGTGGCCGCGACCATACCACGGTGTTGCATGCTTGCCGCAAAATTGAACAATTGCGCGAAGAAAGTCATGACATCAAAGAAGATTTCTCTAACTTAATCAGAACATTATCCTCCTAGCGCTATGAAATTTATCATTGAACGTGAGCATCTGCTAAAACCGCTGCAACAGGTCAGTAGCCCGCTGGGTGGACGCCCGACATTGCCTATTCTGGGTAACTTGTTGCTGCAAGTGACGGAAGGTTCTTTGCGCCTGACTGGTACTGATCTGGAGATGGAGATGGTGGCTTGTGTTGCCCTGTCCCAGCCCCATGAGCAGGGTGCTACGACGGTACCCGCAAGGAAGTTTTTTGATATCTGGCGTGGTTTGCCGGAAGGGGCCGAAATTACCGTCGCATTAGATGGTGATCGCCTGCTGGTGCGCTCTGGCCGCAGCCGCTTCTCGCTATCCACCTTACCGGCGGTAGACTTCCCGAATCTGGATGACTGGCAAAGTGACGTTGAATTCACTTTACCGCAAGCCACCTTGAAGCGTCTGATTGAGTCCACTCAGTTCTCGATGGCCCATCAAGATGTGCGCTATTACTTGAACGGCATGCTGTTTGAGACCGAAGGCGAAGAGTTGCGTACTGTCGCGACCGATGGCCATCGTCTGGCGGTATGCTCAATGCCGATTGGTCAGACGCTGCCGTCACATTCAGTGATCGTGCCACGTAAAGGCGTGATGGAGCTGGTGAGATTACTCGATGGTGGTGATACGCCACTGCGTCTGCAAATTGGCAGTAACAACATCCGCGCCCATGTCGGTGATTTTATCTTCACCTCCAAGCTGGTTGATGGCCGTTTCCCTGATTATCGCCGCGTATTGCCGAAAAATCCGGACAAAACGCTGGAGGCGAGCTGTGATTTGCTGAAACAGGCTTTTGCCCGGGCAGCTATCTTGTCTAACGAGAAATTTCGCGGCGTTCGGCTCTATGTTAGCCAAAACCAGCTCAAGATTACGGCCAATAACCCTGAGCAGGAAGAAGCAGAAGAGATCCTCGATGTCAGCTACGACGGGACGGAAATGGAGATCGGTTTCAATGTCAGCTATGTGCTTGATGTGCTCAACGCACTGAAGTGTGAAGATGTGCGCCTGTTACTGACGGATTCAGTCTCCAGTGTGCAGATCGAAGACGGAGCCAGTCAGGCAGCAGCCTACGTTGTCATGCCAATGCGTTTGTAATATTTATCGGGCTATCTTACTTGCCCCTTTGCGATTGGGCAGTGCTCGCCATCCTCACGTACATTAAGTACGCTCCGGTGGCTGTGCGCTGGCCGCACGCAAAGGGCCTGCGACGATAACGCCCTTGATAGTTCGATTACTTTGATAGTTCGATAATGAAGAAATTTGCAGCATGGCTTTGACGCGTTTACTGATTAAAGATTTTCGAAATATCGAATCGGCAGACTTGGCGCTGGCGTCGGGTTTTAATTTTCTTGTCGGCCCCAACGGCAGTGGAAAAACCAGTGTGTTGGAGGCGATTTATACCTTGGGTCATGGCCGTGCTTTTCGTAGTTTGCAGGCTGGGCGAGTGATTCGTCACGACTGTGCCGAATTTGTGCTGCATGGTCGGGTTGATGTGAATGAGCGCGAATCATCTGTAGGCCTAAGTAAAAGCCGGCAGGGTGATAGCAAAGTGCGTATTGATGGCACTGACGGGCATAAAGTGGCTGAATTGGCGCAAATGCTGCCCATGCAACTAATTACCCCCGAGGGTTTTACCTTATTGAATGGCGGGCCAAAATTTCGGCGCGCTTTTTTAGACTGGGGTTGCTTTCATAACGAACCCGGTTTTTTTACGGCCTGGAGCAATCTGAAAAGATTACTTAAGCAGCGCAATGCCGCGCTGCGCCAGGTTAGTCGCTATGCACAAATCCGGCCTTGGGATCAAGAAATCATCCCGCTGGCCGAGCGTATTAGCGAGTGGCGGGCGGCATACAGTGACGCAATTGCGGCAGATATTTCAGCCACATGCGCCCTGTTCCTGCCAGAGTTCGCCCTGAGTTTCTCTTTCCAGCGCGGTTGGGATAAAGAGAGTGACTACGGTGAGTTGCTGGAACGCCAGTTTGAGCGTGACAGAGCGCTAACCTATACCGCCATCGGGCCACATAAAGCGGATTTCCGCATTCGGGCCGATGGTACGCCGGTAGAAGATCTGCTATCGCGCGGTCAGCTAAAATTGCTGATGTGCGCACTGCGGTTAGCGCAGGGTGAGTTTCTCACCCGACAGAGCGGGCGGCGTTGCCTGTATCTGCTTGACGATTTTGCTTCCGAATTAGACACCGGCCGTCGTCGTTTATTGGCCGAGCGTTTGAAAGCTACCCAAGCCCAGGTTTTTGTCAGTGCAGTGAGCGCTGAGCAAGTGACCGACATGGTAGGCGAAAAGGGCAAGATGTTCCGCGTGGAACATGGCAAAATAGAGGTTCAACCACAGGATTAAAGATGAGCGAGAAACGTTGATGTCGAATACTTATGACTCCTCAAGTATCAAGGTATTAAAAGGGCTGGATGCGGTTCGTAAGCGTCCGGGCATGTATATCGGTGATACTGATGACGGTACCGGTCTGCACCACATGGTATTCGAGGTTGTGGACAACGCTATCGACGAAGCCCTCGCTGGCCACTGTAAAGAAATTATCGTCACCATCCATTCGGATAACTCTGTTTCTGTACAGGATGATGGCCGTGGTATCCCAACCGGTCTGCACGAAGAGGAAGGGGTATCAGCAGCTGAGGTCATCATGACCGTGCTGCATGCTGGCGGTAAGTTTGATGATAACTCTTACAAAGTTTCCGGCGGTTTGCATGGCGTGGGTGTGTCAGTTGTTAACGCCTTGTCTGAAAAACTGGAGCTGGTCATCCGCCGTGAAGGTAAAGTTCACGAGCAAACTTATAAAATGGGTGTGCCGCAGGCCCCTCTGAAAGTTGTGGGTGAAACTGACCTGACCGGGACTACCGTGCGTTTTTGGCCGAGTTTCGAGACGTTCACCAATAACACTGAATTCCAGTATGAAATTTTAGCTAAGCGCCTGCGCGAGCTGTCATTCCTGAACTCCGGCGTTTCAATCAAGCTGAAAGACAAACGCAATGATAGAGAAGACCACTTCCATTACGAAGGTGGTATCAAGGCGTTTGTTGAATATTTGAGCAAAAACAAAAACCCAATCCACCCGAAAGTGTTCTATTTCTCCACCGTGAAAGATGATATCGGTGTGGAAGTGGCATTACAGTGGAACGATGGTTTCCAAGAAAATATCTATTGCTTCACCAACAACATTCCACAGCGTGATGGTGGTACCCATTTGGTGGGCTTCCGTACGGCGATGACCCGCACGCTGAACAGCTACATGGATAAAGAAGGCTACAGCAAAAAAGCGAAAATCAGTGCTACCGGTGATGATGCCCGTGAAGGTCTGATTGCTGTGGTTTCGGTGAAAGTGCCAGATCCTAAATTCTCCTCACAGACCAAAGATAAACTGGTCTCTTCTGAGGTGAAAACAGCGGTCGAAACACTGATGAACGAAAAGCTGGTTGAGTATTTGTTAGAAAACCCAACTGACGCCAAAATCGTTGTAGGCAAAATCATCGATGCAGCCCGTGCTCGTGAAGCTGCGCGCAAAGCCCGTGAAATGACCCGCCGTAAAGGCGCGCTAGACTTGGCTGGTCTGCCAGGCAAACTGGCTGACTGTCAGGAACGTGACCCTGCATTGTCCGAACTCTACTTAGTGGAAGGGGACTCAGCGGGCGGCTCTGCTAAACAAGGCCGTAACCGCAAAAATCAGGCCATTTTGCCGTTAAAAGGTAAAATCCTGAACGTTGAGAAAGCACGCTTTGACAAAATGCTCTCTTCGCAAGAAGTGGCAACACTGATCACCGCGCTGGGTTGTGGCATTGGTCGGGATGAATATAACCCGGACAAATTGCGCTATCACAATATCATTATCATGACCGATGCCGACGTCGATGGTTCGCACATCCGCACTCTGTTATTGACCTTCTTCTACCGTCAGATGCCGGAAATTATTGAGCGTGGTCATGTCTTTATCGCTCAGCCGCCACTGTACAAAGTGAAGAAAGGCAAGCAAGAGCAGTACATCAAAGATGATGATGCGATGGAAGAGTACCAGATGTCGCTGGCACTGGATGGCGCAGCACTGCACATCAATGCCCATGCTCCGGCACTGGCGGGTGAACCGTTAGAAAAACTGGTGGCTGAGCACTACAGTGTTCAGAAAACCATTGCTCGTATGGAGCGCCGTTATCCGCGTGCTCTGCTGAATAACCTGATTTATCAGCCAACGCTTCTCGAAGAAGATTTGAGCAATAAAGAGGTGGTGACGCAGTGGATTGATTCGCTGGTAGTCTTGCTGAACGAGAAAGAGCAGCACGGCAGCAGCTACAGTTCAGTGGTGCGTGAAAACCGTGAGCGTCAGTTGTTTGAGCCAATTTTACGTATCCGTACTCATGGTGTGGATACTGACTATGAGCTGGACTTTGATTTCATCCACGGTGGTGAATATCGCAAAATCTGTCTGTTAGGCGATAAATTGCGTGGCTTAATCGAAGAAGACGCCTTTGTTGAACGTGGTGAGCGCCGTGTACCAGTTTCAAGTTTCGAAGACGCATTGGATTGGTTAGTGAAAGAGTCCCGTCGTGGTCTGGCAATCCAGCGCTACAAAGGTTTGGGTGAAATGAACCCAGAGCAGCTGTGGGAAACCACAATGGACCCAACCAGCCGCCGTATGCTGCGAGTGATGGTGAAAGATGCCATTGCAGCAGATCAGCTATTCACTACTTTGATGGGCGATGCGGTTGAACCTCGCCGGGCATTTATCGAAGAGAATGCGCTGCGCGCAGCTAATATCGATATCTAATCTGCGGGTAAGATAAGCGACAAAAATCCAGAGCAGGAAACTGTCTCTGGATTTTTTTTGCCTGAATAGAGTGCATTTGGGGTGCTGAGGGGGCAACTATTGTGCGGCACACAGACCTTACTAGCATTTGTGCGCTGAATCGCGTTAGCATGAAGTATTAGTTAAATAAATCTGAGGACCCTATGGCAATTGAATTGATCGCTATCGATATGGACGGCACGTTACTGAATCCGCAGCATGAAATCACACCACGGGTCAAGCAGGCCATTGATGCCGCCCGAGCGAAAGGTGTTTGCGTGGTCTTAGCCACAGGCCGACCTTATATCGGGGTCCAACGTTATTTACGCGAACTGAATATGGAAAACAGTGGCGATTATTGCATCAGCAATAACGGTGCATTGGTCCAAAAGGCCGCCACAGGTGAATGTATTTTGCAGGAAACTCTCAGTTTCGAAGATTATCTCTATTTCGAAGCCTTATCGCGCAAAATGGGCGTCAGTTTCCAAGCTTTTGATTTTGATACTCTCTATACCGCTAACAAAGACATCAGCAAATACACGCTACATGAAGTGTTATTGACCGGTATCCCATTGAAATATCGGGCTGTGGAAGAGATGGACCCGACATTACGCTTCCCGAAAGTGATGATGATCGATGAGCCTGAAGCACTTGACCGCGCATTAGCCATGATGCCCGCCGAGGCTTTCGAGCGCTTCACCATCATGAAGAGTGCGCCGTTTTATCTAGAAATCCTGAGCAAGCGCGTTGATAAAGGGACTGGCGTGAAAATGCTGGCTGACCATCTCGGCATCGCGCAAGAAAATGTGATGGCGTTGGGTGATCAGGGCAATGATATTGCGATGGTTAATTACGCGGGTGTCGGGGTGGCAATGGGCAATGCGATTCCTGAGCTAAAAGAGATCGCGCAGTTTATTACCACCACGAATAGTGATGATGGTGTGGCGGTGGCCATTGAGGAGTTTGTAATTTAGGTTTGGATCACTCGTTTTGGTGATCGGTTCGGTTGTTATAACTTCAGTGTTCACCTTGGCTCTGATGCCTCAACCGCCAAATGGGCCATGAGCGTGGCCCCTTTGGAAACCCGCGCTTCGCACGTATCGCTTGTCCACTGCGTGGATTCCCTCTCTCATCGTTTCGGCTGACGGACCGCCGTGATTCGCTCCTGCTCAAGCACGGCTCGCTCGGCATCCATGCCTCGCGTCCTACCTTCACTCTTCACTCGGCAGCTCAAATGTGCTTTTAAACTTCAAAGTCAAAACCATGATTTTTAGGTCTTGGGTCTTGGGTCTTGGGTCTTGGGTCTTGGGTCTTGGGTCTTGACCTTGAGCGCAATCAGAAAAATTGCCGACAAAGTTTGCGGGCCGAATGAGCCGCATGGACGCGGCGAAAGGGGCTGTCGAGCTGGGAGCGAGTCAGCGCCGGTTCGATAAGCCGGCAAGCTGTAGGAGGGAATGGCGAAGCCACAATATTTCGCGCAAAGGCGCGGGTGTTGGGCCGCCGCCCTGCGGCCCGACTCGGTTGAGGCGACGCAGGTAAAGTGATCACCGAACGAATATCAACCGAAACCAGATCCAGTCCTCAACCGAAACCAGATCCGGTCATCTGTTGAAGTATCAGAGCTAAAGTAAACACTCAAGCCTCAACACAAAAAACCGGAGCTACCTCCGTAGCAGACAATCGATCACCAAATTCACGCCCCCAAAATCCCCTTCACTATCTGCACATCCTGAACCCCTAACCCGGTTAAATCTGCCAAGGTTAGCTGTTGATCATTGTCCCTGAAAGAGGCATTTTCCGCCAAAACAGTCCCTATCTCAGTCAAGTTGTGATGGGCCAAAAGTCGTTGCTGAAATGCGGATGAAATTTCCCCAAATTCAGTGCATTGCGCCCATGAGTCCACCAGGATTTTATCAGCCTTCGCCACCAATTCTGGTGCCAGTTCGTGTTTGCTCGCGCCATCTGCGCCAACGGCGGTAATGTGTGTGCCAGTCTGAATATCCGCAGCTTGCAAAATCGCCTCTCGGCTGGGGGTGGTGGTGACAATAAACTGGCAGTGGCTGGCTAATTCTGCGGCACTTTGCGTGGTATTGACCTCAAAACCTTCCGCCTGAGCATATTGCCGATACTCCTCTAATGCGATTTCACTGCGGCCCCAAACCCATAGCTGGCGGCATGAAATCACACTTTTCAGGTACATCAGATGCAACCGCGCCTGCATACCTGTGCCGACGATGCCGATGGCGTTGATATGTTTGGGGGCGCAAAGTTCGGCAACAATACGCCCGGCCAGCGCAGTGCGCAGTGCGGTCAGCCAACCCTCATCAAGCAAAATGGCTTGTGGCTCACCGGTTTGGGCCGAAAAAGCCATCATCAACCCCTGATTACTGGCTAGCCCTTGCGCTGGATTATCATAAAATCCACCAGAAACCTTCACCACGAACTGTTCATCGCCCTGTAGATAGCCACTTTTGATGCAACAATCACCATTGGCTTGCGTAAAGAGTAAATGCTGAACGGGCGGCATCTGTACCCGCTGTTGGCTAAAAGCAATAAAACCCTGTTTGAGCAGCAACGTGATGGCATCGGCATCGAAACGGTCGAGAATTTGTTGTTTGTTGAGGATGATCATTCGCCAACGGCTCCCAGATATTTTTCCAGCACAATGTTTTTCCCGCACAATACCACCGCGATCTTCTTACCTTGCCATTGTGGGGCCAGCTTCAGGGCTGCGGCGAGTGCCACACCCGCCGCGCCTTCAATCATCCAGCGGTCAGTGCGGGCAATCAGGCGCATCGCCTCTTTAATCTCCTGTTCGCTGACCAGCACTTTCTGATCGATTAACTGCTGGCAAAGCGCGAAGGTGATTGCCTCTGGCTCGACCCCTCCAGCCGTGCCGTCTGACAGTGTCTCTTGCTCTGCCACTTCCTGAATCTGCCCATTTTGCAGGCTGGTGTACATGCTGGTGGCATTGGCGGGCCAGCAGCCAATAACCTGTGTCTTATCAGCGAGTTTCTTCAGCACGGTTGCGATGCCAGAGATCAGTCCGCCACCGCCGACGGCCACAAATACCGCATCAAGATCCGGCTGTTGCTCAACCATCTCCATACCACAGGTACCTTGCCCGGCAATAATTTGCGCATCGTTATAAGGGGAAATATAGATTTTTCCTTGCTGCTGCGCGGCGATACCGGCGGCTAACTCCGCATTTAAGGCATTTCCCGCTATCAGCTCAATGTGGCCGCCGAGTGCGCGAATGGCTTCCAGCTTGATAGCTGCCGCCTGTTCCGGTGCATAAATAGTGGATTTGACCCCGGCTAATTTTCCTGCCAGCGCCATTGCCTGACCATGATTACCGGTGGAGGCCGTGATAACCCCCTGCTGGCGCTGCTCATCTGTTAATAACCGCAGCTTATTGCTGGCACCGCGAAATTTAAAAGAACCGGTGTGTTGCAGATGCTCACATTTGAGATAGACCTCGCAACCTGTGTGTTGTGACAGTAGTGGGCTGTGATCCAGTGGTGTCACTCTCACTTGTGGCCGCAATGCTTGGTGGGCTTCTTTGATGGCATCAAATAGTGTATTCATGTCGGTTCCTTAAAATTCTTCAGCGTTTTTTTATACTTTTCAACTGGTTGTAAACAGTGGCACGGCCGATGCCAAGGATTTTTGCCACGTAGCCCGCCGCATTCTTGCCGTTAAATGCCCCTTGTTGATAGAGCGTTTCAACCAGCATTCGGCGGCTAGCGTTGTTCAGTGTCGCCAGTGTGAGTTGCTGCTGTTGCAGCCATTGATGGATATAAGTATTGATGCGCTCCTGCCAATCATCTTGAAACAGCACATCAGGCTGTGGTTGGAGTTGATGGCCTGATAGAAACTTATCCAGCACGGCTTTGGCACTTTCAAACACCGTAATATCCAGATTGATGCACAACAGCCCGATAGGTTGCCCCTGATCATCCCGCAGCACAGTGCTGATGGAGCGCAACTGACGACCATCCCAGTTACGCTTTTGGTATGGGCCGATCACCTGTGAATGCGGGTCAAATTGCAGTTCACTGAGATTGGAGTCCTCGCCTAATTCCCGCTGTGAATAGTTATTGGCGATATAGACCAGCGACTGGCTGGCTAAGTCGTGAATGGCGACCTCCGCATAGGGGGAGAAAAGCATGGCGATCGCATCGGCAATCGGTTGGTAGCGGCTAAGCATAGATCACATCATTTAGAATAAAAAATCCATATTAGACTTATTATTCTAAATATCTACCTATAATGTCGGCTCTGTCCAACATTGCCATCAGTGGGTTTACCTGAATCGGGTACGGGCAGTGATATAATCTCTATAAATGATTTCGCCCGTTGTATCACCGGAGCCAGCATGATTAGCCAGAAAGATGCCCCTTGTCAGGAACAGCAACTCACTTTTGATCCCAGAGGGCATCAGCTCACCAATATCAATGTTTGGACGCCGGACAGCCAGTGGCTGGTGTACGACGTGCGGCCCAATGGTGGGATGTTTAGCGGCTTAACCATTGAGCGGGTTAATTGTGTCACCCGTCATATTGAGGTGATCTATCGCGCTCAGCATGGCGCTCATGTCGGGGTGGTGACGGTAAGCCCTGATCTGCCCGCGCGTTATGTGTTTATCCACGGGCCGGAGTATCCAGACAGTTATTGGCATTATGATTTTCATCATCGGCGAGGGGTGATTGTTGCTGAGCCGGATAGAGAGCTGGCGGTGACACTGGATGCCCTAGATATCACCGCACCTTATACGCCCGGCGCTTTGCGTGGCGGCACGCATGTTCACGTTTTCAGCCCTGACGGTAGCCGCCTTAGCTTTACCTACAACGACCATGTGCTGCATGAATTAGATCCCGCGCTGGATTGCCGCAATGTCGGTATTGCTCTGCCGCTGCATGGAGTTAATCCGCCGAAGCATCACCCCCGTGAATACGATGGTAGCCACTTTTGTGTGTTGATCAGCCGCACGACGCCCACACCACAGGCGGGCAGTGATCAAATTAATCGCGCTTACGAAGAGGGGTGGATTGGCACGCAGGGGTATCTGAAAGCAGACGGCACCCGCCAGCGCTGGGCGCTCGCTTTTATTGGCGATACCCTTTCAGCGCAGGGTGAGAAAATCCCAGAAATCTTTATTGCTGATCTGCCTGAGCAGGATCGAGACTATGCCCGTGCGGGCGATGCGCCGCTTGAGGGGACGCCAACTACACTGCCTGCACCACCTGCGAGTGTCAGTCAGCGGCGTGTCACCTTTACTGCTGAGCGCCGCTTCCCTGGTCTTGCTACCAGCCCGCGCCACTGGCTACGCGCTTCACCTGATGGCAGTGTCATTGCTTGCCTGATGAAAGATGAAAAGGGTGTTGTGCAGCTATGGCTAGTCTCGCCAAATGGCGGTGAACCACGGCAATTAACCTCGGGTCAGTGGGGGATTCAATCCGCTTTTAGCTGGCATCCACAAGGTCATAGTCTGGCGTTTGTTTGTGATAACAGCGTGATGCGGTGTGATAGCGAGAGTGGCCAACTTCGGCGGCTGACGGTGCGTAGTGCCATCGCTCCATTGGCGGACGCGGTGGTGTTTTCACCGGACGGCACCCAAATTGCATTTATGCGGGAAATAGATGGGTTAGCTCAAATCTTTACCGTAAATGCGGATTAGATTATTGCGCTGGGGTTTCGCCAATGTGTGCTGTTGACTGATTGGCGGCTTCAGATTGGCGGACACGTTCACGTGGGGAGCTGGCCATTTTATCTTCACTGTCTGAACGCAGATAGTCATACGGCAAGAGCAGGGTATCCATGACGGCTGAGAAGGGCAGATCCACTGCTAGCAAAGGGCGTAGCGCCCAGCCGGTATTGTCATCTTTGAGCATCGCCACATTGGCTTCTGTGCCGGAGTAGTAACCCTGACTGCTGCTGGAGTGCGTCATAATGCTGGAGCAGCCGCTGGATAAAAGCAGCGAACAGCCAGTAACAAAAGGAATAACGGTGTTTCTCATTGTTTTTTAGCTCTCATCATCATGCCAAGCGATTACTCACTCAATAGTGTCAGGTTTTGTCGTCATTTTTTACACTCTCTTACAGACAGTTCCTATGGTCAAAGATTCAATCTTATGGCGCAATTTAACTTAAGTGTAAGTTATAGCGACTGATTTATCGAATATTAGTTAAATAAAAAAGCTAACTAGGATTTTTCCCGTAAATTTTTTTGTTTTTGCTCTTGAAAAGTCGCAGAGCGATACCATCTTATTATCAGGTCAGAGAGAATACGCCGACAGGGTATTTTGACCATGAGCCTGTCCATAGAGGAAGGCTTAATTAAATATAGGATAACACCCTTGCTAATCTATTTAGGAGGCAGTTTTTATGCGTAATTCCGAGCTTGCTCCACTGTATCGTTCCGCTATCGGTTTCGACCGCTTGTTTAATCTATTAGAGTCTGGCCAGAACCAAAGTAATGGGGGTTACCCTCCATATAATGTCGAGCTGGTTGACGACAACAACTACCGCATCGCGATTGCGGTGGCAGGCTTTGCAGAGCATGAGCTGGATATCACCACTCAAGACAACTTGTTGATTGTTCGTGGTTCTCATGCCGATGAACCTGCACAGCGCACCTACTTATATCAAGGTATTGCTGAGCGCAACTTCGAGCGTAAATTCCAGTTGGCTGAGCATGTCAAAATTAAAGGTGCCAACTTGGTTAACGGTTTGCTGTATATCGATCTCGAACGCGTCGTACCTGAGAATTTAAAACCACGACGTATTGAAATTAAATAAAGAGTCTTTATATAGAGCAAGTAAACTATTTAATCACAGAGTTCAGCCTGCCGTAATCGGGGGCTAACCGGTCACGGAGTGATTGCAGTATATAATATAACGCCGCTGTTTTGCGTTAGGACTGTTTATATCATTAATTCGTGACTGTTCTAATACCCAATAGATTTCAAAACTCAGGAAGGCGGCAAAGGAGTGAATCCCGATGAGCTTACATAAGTAAGTGATTCGGGTGAATGAGAGCAGCCAACACACCTGTGATTTGAAAGATGATGGGAATATCTCGCTTCAAAGAAGGAGTTATATCTATGCGTAACTATGATTTGTCACCCTTACTTCGTCAGTGGATTGGTTTTGATAAACTGGCTAACTCAATGCAAGGCAGTCAGGATGCCCAAGGCTTCCCGCCATACAACATTGAAAAAACTGACGATAACCACTATCGCATCTCACTGGCATTAGCCGGTTTTAAACAGAGCGAACTGGATATTGAAGTTGAAGGCCCACGCCTGACCGTGCGCGGTAAGCCAGCACCGGCTGAAAAACAGGTTGAATATCTGCATCAGGGCTTGGTGCGTAAAGAGTTTGCGTTAACCTTCACACTGGCTGAGCATCTGAATGTTGATAATGCTCAGTTTGAAAACGGCTTGCTGCACATTGATCTGTTGCGTCAGGTGCCAGAAGCGCTGCAACCACAGCGTATCACTATCGGCAGTGCCGCTCCTCAAGAGCAGCAAGTGCTAGAGAGTCCGGTCAACACTGACCCGCAGTAATTATGATGATCGGCACCTCCGAGTGGGGTGTCGGTAGTTATGACCCTCTCCTTGTTTTTTTCTTTTAGCGTCAAGCTGTTCGCTGTTTATTTTTCACCGGAGAGATTCCCCGCTCTCCGGTGCATTTTGTGGTGCATCCCACATTCAACCGCCCTCTCTTCTGACAGAATCCTTACTAATTGTATACCCGTTATCCTTCGAGCCGCATGTGCGTTGGCTACACTCAATAACCCGAATCACTTACTTGTGTAAGCTCATCGGGATTATCTCGCTTGCCGCCTTCCTGCAACTCGAATTCTTTAGGGTATAAGAATTTAAGGCCATGCATGACATTGATGATAATTCGGATGGCCGACCCGTTTTTAAACTTAGGCAAGGAAGTGATTTATGAGTGCTATCGCCCTTACCGTCAGTATGTTGGCGCTGGTCGCCGTATTGGGGTTATGGATCGGTAATTGGAAGGTCTATGGTGTTGGGTTAGGTATCGGCGGGGTGCTATTTGGCGGCATTATTGTGGGCCACTTCGCACAAACATATGACGTTGTGCTTAACGGGGACATGCTGCATTTCATTCAGGAATTTGGCCTGATTCTGTTTGTTTATACTATTGGTATTCAAGTCGGGCCGGGGTTCTTCTCTTCACTGCGGGTTTCGGGGCTGCGGCTTAACTGTTTCGCTATTCTGATGGTGTTGGTCGGCGGCTTGGTGACGGCGATTATCCATAAGCTGTTTGCGGTACCACTGCCGATTATTTTGGGCATATTTTCGGGGGCGGTCACTAACACGCCCGCACTTGGGGCCGCACAACAAATCCTCACTGATTTAGGGTCGCCACCCCAATTGGTCAGCCAAATGGGGATGGGATATGCCATGGCCTACCCATTCGGCATTTGCGGTATTTTGCTGGTGATGTGGCTGATCCGTTTATTCTTTAAAATCAACGTCGATCGCGAAGCAAAAGAGTTTGATAGCAGCCACGGGCAGAACCGTGAATTGCTGCAAACTATGAATGTGGCGGTACGTAATCCCAATCTGAATGGATTATCGATGCAAGAGGTGCCGTTACTCAACAGTGATGAGGTGGTTTGTTCCCGCCTGAAACGCGGTGATCTGCTGATGGTGCCACTGCCCGCCACGGTCATTGAGCTGGGGGATTACCTGCATTTGGTCGGGCAGCGCGAAGCTTTGGAGAAAGTGCGGCTGGTGGTGGGTGAAGAGGTGGATGTCACCCTATCTACCGCCGGTTCGGTACTGCAAACGGCCCGCGTGGTGGTGACCAATGAGGCGGTTTTGGGCAAAAAAATCCGCGATCTTAATTTGAAGCAGAAGTATGACGTGGCGATTACCCGTCTAAATCGTGCGGGCATCGAGCTGGTCGCCAGCAATAGCGCCAGTTTGCAATTCGGTGACATATTGAATCTGGTGGGTCGGCCGGAAGCTATCGAGGCGGTCTCCGCCGTGGTCGGTAATGCGCATCAGAAGCTGCAACAAGTGCAGATGTTACCGGTCTTTATCGGCGTCGGTCTAGGGGTGTTGCTGGGTTCTATTCCGCTGTTTATTCCGGGATTCCCAGCAGCATTACGTCTGGGGCTGGCGGGGGGGCCGCTGGTGGTGGCACTGATTCTCGGGCGTATCGGCAGCATCGGCAAGTTGTATTGGTTTATGCCGCCGAGTGCCAATCTGGCGCTGCGTGAACTGGGGATTGTGCTGTTCTTGTCCGTCGTCGGGCTGAAGTCCGGAGGTGATTTTATCAATACGCTGGTCAATGGTGATGGGCTGGCGTGGATTGGTTATGGCGCGATGATTACCGGCATACCATTGCTAACCGTGGGGATTTTGGCGCGCATGTTAGCCAAGATGAACTACCTGACCTTGTGCGGCATGTTGGCTGGTTCAATGACGGATCCACCAGCGTTGGCGTTTGCCAATGGCCTGCACCCGACCAGCGGTGCGGCGGCGCTCTCTTATGCCACCGTTTATCCGCTGGCGATGTTTTTGCGGATTATGTCGCCGCAGATACTCGCAGTGCTTTTCTGGACGACGATGTAGGGGTCCGCTTGGAAAAGGGAAAATATCCCACGCTAAGGCTGATTTTTCTCGTTTCAGTTCCCGATCCGGTTTAGTTAAAAACGTCCTCGAGCAAAAGAAAAACGGTAGCAAATGCCTGATTGGAGACGGGTTCGTTGTATTCCATCTTTCCCGGAACATTCGCCTTAGGGTAGGTAAAGGAATGCACCGTATTCGCATAGTTAATGAACTGCCAGCCGACTGAAGCTTCCGACATTTCATGACAAAATATGCCAACCTGGTCAGGTGTAACGAAAGGATCCTGAGCACCGTTCAGTACCAGGATCTTGCCTTTTATCTTACCCGGCTCAGCAGGGTGTTGGGTCGACAGCGTGCCGTGTATACAGATGGCCGCTTTAACGTACGCACCGCTACGGGCAAGTTCCAGTGCACAGTGCCCGCCGTAGCAAAAACCCACGACCGCCAGCCTCTGGTGATCGACTTCTGGTTGTGTGGCCAGCGCTGTCAACGAGGCATACATACGATCGCGCTCCAGAGGGGAATCTTTAAGCGCGTTCATTGCCGCTGCTGCCTGTTCTGCCGTGGTGGGGATATAGCCATAAAGATCTGCCACCAGTACAACGTACCCTTTTTCGGCAATTTTTCTGGCCTGAGAAATATTCGATTCTGTCACGCCCATCATATTGGGCGCCAGTACAACACCTGGGCGGATCATCGTACAGTGTTCGTCAGCGACCAGTACCCCTGTCATAGGAGTACCTGATGAAACCCATGACAGGTTCCTCTGCGTAATATGGCTCATTGTTGTTCCTGTCTTTCAGATGGCTTTTACAGGGAGTCTGGTATCCCTGCAGAATTCCCCTATGCTGAGATCAGAGCATGATGGAACCTCAGAAGGGGAAGAAACTGGCATTTTTTATGACTTCAACCAAGTGTCGTATCTTTCTTTCCAGTCAGGATGCCAGCGCGACAGAGGTGGGCGGTTCATCAGAATGTCCTGACAGGCCCAGGCAATACGTTTGGCATCAAGCGCTGAATAGACGGCGTTGTCCGGGCAGATAATATAAAAATCACCGCGTTCAAAATGCTCAAGGAAGTAATCAATGACCTGTGCTGCTGTCCAGGCTTCAGCAGGTTTTTCAGTAGCAGCTTCATCCAGACCGGGGCAGTTCATGTCAGTCCAGGTATAGCCGGGGACCAGCAGATGTGCTGTCACTTTATCGCCCGTGATTTTAAGCAGTTCATGTGCAAGCTGTTCAGTGAGGACTTTGATGCCCGCTTTTGCCGCACTGTAGGCCGCGTTTCCAGGCGGGGTGGTAATACCTTCTTTTGATCCTAAATTAACGATGGCGCTCTTTTGGTTTTGTGCCAGCATCACCGGGACAAAAAGGTGCTGCATCGTGACCATCGAAAGCAGATTGACCTCAAGTTGATGCCGCCATGCTGAAGGCGCATCCCAAGGACCGCCACTGTCTTTGATGCCGGCATTATTAATAAGCAGGGACACTTCACCAAATTCAGTGAGAACGGTGTCACGTAGGCATATTAAATCGACCTCACTTGTCACGTCACCGGTGACAACTGAACACTCCGTATCAATATTTTTGACTAGGGCGGACAACGCTTTTTTATCCCGGTCAAAGAGACATAAACGCATACCCTCAGCGGCCAGGCGGCGGGCGGCGGCGGCTCCGATCCCTTTGGCTGCACCGGTGATAACGGCCACGCGACCTTTTGCGATCACTGGATCAGTCATGATGTTTCCTTTTGGCTATTTGGATAGAGAGGTACATGAACACAAGTGCAATAAAGGCAAAAAAGACACCGACCCAACCGGTCGAGACCCATCCCCAGCCGAAAGAGATAGCCATCCCGCCGAAGGTCGCGCCGAGTGCGTTAGAAATGTTGAATGCGCTGTGGGTTAATGAGGAGGCTAGCGTCTGGGCTTCACCGGTGATATTCATCATATGGGACTGCAACGCAGGTACGAGACAGCACCCGCTCCCCAGGAAGAACAGACATATCAGAGCAGGTATCTTCCATTGGGCAACCAGGGCAAAGAGCGCAAGAAAGAGCAGGTTCCACAGGATCATCCCGTAAATTGCGGGAATCAGTCCTTTGTCCGCAAGGCGGCCGCCAACAATGTTACCAAACACCATTCCCATCCCCCACAGCACTAAGATCCAGGGGACAGATGAAAGGGCAAAACCGCTGACCTCTGTCAATGCCGGTGTGATGAAGCTGTATACAGCGAACAACCCGGCAAAGCTCACTGAAGCTGTTGCGAATGTCATAAGAACCTGTGGGCTTTTCAGGGCACCGAGTTCTTTTATGGGTGATGCATCCTTATCCGCAGGAACTGAAGGAATGAAAAAAGTGACCATTAAACCCGTCAATACAATCCCTGTTGCGATGACTGCAAATGATATACGCCAGCCAAATGTCTGACCGATCCAGGTAACTAAAGGAACGCCGACAACATTTGCGACAGCAAGGCCCAGCATGACATATCCGATGTAACGGTTTTTTTGATTTATCGGAACCATGGAAGCAGCGACCAACGCGGCTACGCCGTACCAGGCACCGTGAGGCAGACCAGAGATGAACCGGGAGATCAGCAGTGAGGTATAACCTTGCGCTCCTGCACTAAAAATATATCCAAACATGGTGATTATCAGCAGAAGGATAAGCAGTTTTTTACGGGGCCAGCGGGCTGCCATAATGGCAAATGCCGGTGCACCAACAACCACGCCTGCAGCATAAGCGCTGATATAGGCTCCCGCCGAAGGAATGGAGACCTGGGTTGCCTGGGCCAAATCAGGCAAAAGGCTCATGGGTGCGAATTCACCGGTACCGATGAACAGACCTCCGGAACCCAGTGCAAGCATTGCCGGTAATATACCTGACGGGGGGACGGGTCTTGCGGCTGGTGAAGAATTGCTTTCATCCGCTAAGGCATTAACGGACGGGTTTTGTGAGTTTTGCATCTAACATCCTGATTACCGTTATTAATTTGAATTAATGGCTGCAATAAGAGCAAGCCTGGCCCGTACAGGCTTAAACCGTATTGGTACGGTTTGATAGAGTGAATAGCAGTATTGTTGAAGCGGAATAAACTATAGCGGAGAAACACCTGCACATTGATGACCTGAAATAGATGCTTTATTTAATTAAATTCAACAAAGCATCTAAGCATGTTTTATCAGCCCGCCTTTGTGTGCAAACGGATGTGCGTTATTTCAGAGGGCCTGCCCAAACGAAGGGGAAATCCATTCCACAAACCCGCGCCGTTACTGACATACAAAATCATGTTGCCCACCTGATATTGTCCGGAAATGAATCCGTTATTTGCCAGTGCAGCCGCAAGATCCAGTCCGCGGATCATCCCACCATGCGTATGTCCTGAAAGCTGAAGGGCAACGCCTTCCACTGCACTTAGCCTGGCATTAATGGGCTTATGGTCGAGCAATATCACGGTATCCGTAGCTGCCGTTCTCCTGAGAGCCTGCCTGAGAGAAGGTGCAATCCCGCCGTGCTGCGCGGCAATGTCATCGGTCACGCCAGCCAGGACGAAAGACGCCTGACCACGATAAATGCGCACATGGCTGTTGTTGAGAAAGCGAAGGCCAAGATGTGTGTAGGCTGTAACCCATTCTCCGGCATTGAAATAATATTCATGATTGCCGGTAATGGCATAGACCCCGTCGGGGGCTTTCAGTTTAGCCAGGGGCTCCACGTCTTCAAACCGGTCTTTGACCGTACCGTCAGCCAAAAAGATGGAATTCGCAGCCTGCCACAACCACCAGGGCTAGGAGTACTTTTATCTTTTTTGTCAGTGGCAGAAAAACGATAAAACGCGCGCAGACATAAAGTGCCGGTAAAAGGGTCCATACATAAAACAAGAGGGTTTCTCCAGTGGATGATATTCAGAGATCCTTCCCCCTCACAGAGCTAAAGGTAGGACGTTTTAAAAGATGTTGTATCTTATCTGTGAATTTCTCTAAACTTACCATCTCCAGAATTTGCTGCTATTGAATGTTTTTGCATGAAGCATTGAATTCAGTTCATCCTTCAGGGCGACCCTATGCCAGTCAGACCATTATCACGACTTTCCCGCAGCGATCTCGCGGACCTCAATGCCTTCCGGGCGGTAGAGCGATTAAAAAGCTTCACGAAAGCCGCGGTTGAACTGGGTATCACAACCTCCGCGCTCAGCCACGCCATACGTAATCTGGAAACCCGCCTTGGGGTGCGTTTACTAAACCGAACCAGCCGCACTGTGGCCGCGACTGAAGCCGGGGCTAGCCTTGCCATGAGACTCAATGTGGGATTCCGGGAAATTGGTGAAGCCCTTGATGAGATAAACCGGTTAAGAGACCGCCCAGTAGGCAGGCTCCGGTTAAATATCCTGAGCGACAGCGCCCGCTTGATCATGGCACGCCATTTACCCAAGTTCCTTAACCAGTTTCCTGACGTAGAGGTAGAAATCAGCGTTGATGACCGGATGGTCGATATCGTGTCAGAAGGATTTGATGCCGGGATCCGCTTCGGCGGTACAGTCCCGGAAGACCTGGTGGCTATCAATCTGGGAGAAGAACTTAAATGGGTCGCTGTCGCGTCCCCTCACTATCTTTACCGACGGCCGATACCCATTACCCCGGAAGATCTGCGTTCTCATGCCTGCATTCAGCTCCGGACGGGCCAGGGGACTATTTACAAATGGGAGTTCAGGAAAGGAGAAGAAGAGCGTGTTATCGACGTGCCCGGAAAGGTATGCGTCAGTGAAACAGAGTTAGCCATCGAACTGGCTCTTGCCAGTGCGGGGATCGCATACTGCCTGGAGGACAGGGTGGCAACATATTTAAAGAGTGGCAGCCTGAGGGTAATCCTGCCAGAGTGGTCCCCTGTCGAACCGGCGATGCAGCTCTACTATCCAGGGCATCGGCGTATCCCTCAGGGGCTGCCTGAGCTGATCAATCTGTTGCGTGAAGAGATTGAAGCCGAAACGGTTTTAAAAAACTCGCCGGTGTGAAGCCGGATGTTTAAGGGAAGCATTACCCGCGTTGGTGGGCGGGTAATGTCTGACGGAGAGAATGAGTTTTACTGTTCAGGGTGGTCCGCACCGCGGCTTATTGCTTCCCGATCCGCCACGTCTTCACGCACCCACGGTCCGGAGCACCCGGTTCTTTGCCGGCACCTTTCACGAAACGCTTTTCTCTGTACGCCGGCTGTCGGCTCATAATCAGCAATGATTTTACGTGGTATCACCTCTGCGGCCGAGTTACCCGCCCAGTCGGTGGCAAATACACTCGGTTCAAGCAGGATAACCCGAATTCCCAGCGGAGCGACTTCGAGGGAGAGTGCCTCGGATAACCCTTCCACAGCAAATTTTGATGCGTTATACCAGCCAACTGCCGGGAAAGAGCGCACCATTTCTGACCAGTGCTACGGGTTAATGGCCCATTTCAATAGCGGTATTCACGACATGAAGACCAATACTTCCTGTCGCCCCAGCAACGAGTATTCTCATGATAAACCTTCTGAAAATTCAGACTTATTTTCGATATAGTTAGAATATCAATTATCATTATTGTCAGTAATGGGGCTAAAATGATTGTGTCTATGAACACCCTTCATGAGTGCGCGTTGAAGGAAATGCCTCCATAAGGAAATCGCCGATGCTCAAAGAAAACTTCAACGAACTGCAAATCTTTCTTGTGGTGGCAAGGGAGCGAAGTTTTACCAAAGCAGCGGGCAAACTGGGTGTTTCTCAGTCTGCACTCAGCCATGCGATGAAGGCACTGGAGGAAAGGCTAAATATCCGTCTTCTGACCCGCACTACCCGAAGCGTTGCACCTACAGAAGCCGGTGAGAGAATTATTGCCTGCCTTGAACCCCGTATTGCCGATCTTGAGCAGGAGCTGGAATCGCTTGTTCAGCTGAACGGCACTGCCTCCGGCAATATCCGTTTATCTGCCGGGGAACATGCCGCGCGAAGTCTGGTATGGCCGAAGTTAAAACCCTTCCTCAGGGAATATCCGGAAATTAATCTCGAACTGGTGGTTGATAACGGCTTTGTCGATATTGTTGAGGGGCGTTTTGATGCCGGGATCCGTCTGGGCGAAAGCGTGGATAAGGATATGATTGCTGTAAGAATTGGACCGGATATGCGCATGGCTGTGGTGGGAGCACCGTCCTATTTTGCTGCTAACCCTGTGCCCGAAACACCTCACGAGCTACAAAACCATCGGTGTATCAATATGCGCCTGCCGACTGCCGGTGGACTTTACCACTGGGAGTTTGAGAAGGAAGGGAAACCTTTACGGGTTAGAGTGGAAGGACAGGTAACGTTTAATCAGCAGGCGGAAAGAATTGATGCTGCTTTATCTGGTTTTGGCATCGCCTGTATACCTGAAGATAGGGTGCAGGATTATATAAAGTCAGGAGAGCTTATTCAGGTTCTGCAAGACTGGTGCCCATCTTTCCCCGGATATTATCTTTACTACCCCAGCCGTAAGCAGCATCCACCCGCTTTTGCGCTGATGATCGATGCGCTTCGCTACTCAGAATGACGGGTCCGCCATTAGCTGTGGACCCGTCCGGGTATTAACGTCCTACGCGAGCCTGATGCTCAGGGGAGTAACGCTCGCCGACGATTTTAATCGTTTCAAGCGCCAGTGTTATCTGACGTGAGTCATCCTGCGAAAGAATGATGTCGACAGCCCCCAGGTTTTCCTCCAGCCGGTGTAGTTTAGTGGTGCCAGGGATGGGAACAATCCACGGCTTTTGTGCCAGCAGCCATGCCAGAGCGATTTGAGCAGACGTCACGCCTTTCTCTGCAGCCAGTTCACCCAACAACGAGACCAGCTTTTCATTGGCTTCAATTGCCTGTTCGGCGAAGCGCGGCACGGTGCTGCGGTAATCATCCTTGCCAAAAGTCGTTCCTGGCTTAATCGCCCCGGTCAGGAAGCCTTTACCTAATGGGCTGAATGGTACGAAACCAATGCCCAGTTCCTCCAGCAACGGCAGGAGCTCCTGCTCAGGCTCACGCCACCACAGGGAGTATTCGCTTTGCAGGGCAGTGATGGGTTGTACAGCATGTGCACGACGAATGGTTTGCACACCCGCTTCGGACAGACCGAAATGTTTGACTTTGCCTTCAGCTATCAGGTCTTTCACGGTTCCCGCAACATCTTCAATGGGGACATTCGGGTCGACACGGTGTTGATACAGCAAATCAATGACATCAGTCTTAAGACGGCGTAATGACCCTTCAACCGCTTGACGGATATGCTCAGGACGGCTGTTTAAAATCTGCTGCTTGTTGTCCGTACCGAAGGTAAAACCAAACTTGGTGGCGATGACCACCCGGTCACGAAATGGTTTTAAGGCTTCACCGACCACCTCTTCATTAAGGAAGGGGCCATAGACTTCGGCGGTATCGAAGAATGTTACGCCACGTTCAACCGCAGCGCGAATGAGCTCGATAGCCTGACGCGTCTCTGTCGCTGGACCATAGCCGTGGCTGAGGCCCATGCAACCGAGCCCAAGAGCGGAAACTTCAAGTCCGGATTTACCCAGATAACGTTTTTGCATTGAATGAATACCTCTTTTATCGCGACTTAAACATTAAGTTTGCGGCCAGTCAGCCATTCCACCATCGCCCACGCTTTTGCCGTACTTCTGACCAATTGCCGTTAACACGGGATGCTGGAACAGGCCATTTCTATCTATGGACGAAAGTGTCGTCTGGCATCAATAACGAAGTTTTATTTTTTTAGCTGGACGGTCAGTGCCATCAAGGCGCTGGCTGTTGTAAACAGCGCAATTATCCAGCCCATCGTCCATGGTGTGCCATCACTGAACAGAGCAAGAAGAAGTGAAGAGATGATGCCACTGCCGTATTGTAACGCTCCCATTAGCGCCGACGCTGAGCCTGCAACATTAGGCACTGCGTCAAGTGCGCAAGCTGTGGATGTTGCAGCGATGATGCCATTCATAGAGAAGAATACGAATACAGCACCGACAATCACGGTAATTCCGCCTACACCGAGGCCGGTCGTGACCGCCAGCACTATTGCCGCAATAGTGGCGATGAACACGGCATTCTTGAGCAACGTTTCCAGTGGATAGCGGTGAACCAGACGTCTGTTGACCATACTCACAGCCATTAATCCCACAATGTTTATTGCAAACAGCCAACCGTAGTGCTGTGGATCAACGCCGAAGTACGTGATGAACACAAACGGAGAACCAGTGATAAAAGCGTAGGCCGCGACGTAATAAAATGTCAGACACAGAGTAAACTGCATGTATTTGGCATTGGTTAGCAAGGCATAATAGTTTTGAAAAGCATTGGTAACTGAGGCTTGCGAGCGCTTTTCAGCAGGTAATGTCTCCGGTAACCAAAATAAAGACATCAGCATTAACATTCCGATAATCGCCAGCAGCCAGAAAATGGCGTGCCACGAGGTGACTTTAATCATTTGCCCGCCGAGCAGTGGGCCAGCAATTGGCGCGATGGCCATAATGATCATCAGAGTTGAAAGCATTTGTGCTGCACGAGTGCGGCTAAACAGGTCACGGATCATTGCTCGTGCCAACATCGGACCGGTACAGGCACCTAACGCCTGAAAAACACGCCAGAAGACAATTTGCACGATATCTGTTGATAACGCGCAGCCCACCGAGCCGATGATGAATAGACCTAAACCGATAAACAGCGGCAGACGACGCCCGTAACGATCGCTAATCGGTCCCCAAATCAGTTGTGCAATGCAAAAGCCGATAAGGAACCCTGTGATCGTCAGCTCTGAATCACCTTGTAAATCTTTCGCCATGACGGGCATAGCCGGAAGATAGATGTCGGTTGATAAAGAGGTAACAGCCATCAGGGCGCTGAGAATGAGTAGAAACGATAGACCGGTTTTGTTAGCTGTAGCCGACTGTGTACGTGCCTGTTGATTAAGCATGGTGATCCGTTGGACATGAAGAGATAAGGGCATGTTAACGGGTTTATGCTCGCTGATAATCACAGGGGGAGGATAGGGACTATGAATAACATTCATTAATATTGGGAATGACGAAGGCAGTGAAAGAATGATTTGAACAGGCAGATCGTAAAGACGCCGTCTTCCCTTTGTAAAAATAAGCCTCCAAGGAGGCTCGAGCCGCGCCATTCATGGCGCGGACGCTTTACTCTTCTGCCTATCCTCACTGTATAGAAGCTAATGTGATGTTTTCCGGAGGAATAGCGAAATACGACGTTCGCTATTTAATCATTACTTCGCTTCCTGAAACGCCAACTCAATCTCTTCCGCCAGTATCGCCACGCCCTTTTCAATCTCTTCTGGTGCGGGGACGTAGTTCATCCGCATACATTGATGGGTATGGGGCCAGTCATATCCCAGACCGGGGAAGAAGTAGTGGCCCGGCACCATCAATACGCCGCGTTTTTTCAGGCGCTGATAGAGCAGTTCGGTGCTGATCGGCAAGTCTTTAAACCATAACCAGAGGAAGATGGCCCCTTCCGGTTTGTGGATCAGGCAGCGCTCAGGCGGCAGGTATTTGCGCAGAATGGCAATAGTTTGCTGTACCCGCTCAAAATAGAATGGCCGAATCACCTCGTTGGATAAGCGCAATAAATCACCACGCTCAATCATTTCGGCGGCAATTGCTGGCCCCATGCTGCCCGGAGATAAGCTGATAATGCCATTCATATTGGTGATGGCCGAAATCACTTTCTCATCGGCGATGACAATGCCGCAGCGCGAACCCGGCAGGCCCAGCTTCGACAGGCTCATGCACAGAATGATATTTGGGTTCCACAAAGGGGTGGCGTCAGTAAAGATGATGCCGGGGAAGGGCACGCCATAAGCATTATCAATCAATAGCGGAATATCACGCTGCTGAGCAATAGCATCGAGGCGAATTAACTCTTCGTCAGTAATCACATTCCCGGTCGGATTGGTTGGCCGTGATACACATATCAGACCAATATCATCGGTAATATTCAGGTGATCGAAATCAACGTGATACTTGAATTGGCCTTCCGGCAGCAGCTCAATGTTGGGTTTGGCGGAGACAAATAAATCCTCGTCCAGACCCGCATCGGCATAACCGAGATACTCAGGAGCTAGCGGGAACAGCACCCGACGACGGCTACCATCAGCATAGCGGCCTGCGAATAAATTAAATAAGTAGAAAAATGCGCTCTGACTGCCATTTGTCAGTGCAATATTCTGTGGCTCAATTTGCCAACCCAGTTCGTCGCGCAGCATTTTTGCCAGTGCTTTGAGCAGCAAATCTTTGCCCTGTGGCCCGTCGTAATTGCACAGCGCCTCGGTCAATTGCCCGCGCTCCAGCATCTCCTGACAAAGTTGCTGGAAGTAAGCATCCATCTCTGGAATATGGGCCGGATTACCTCCGCCGAGCATGATAGAGCCTGGGGTTCTCAGGCCGTCATTGAGGTCGTCCATCAGTCTGGTGATCCCCGCGTAGCGGGTGAATTTGTCGCCGAAAAGTGAGAACTTCATAAATGAAAATTTATTGTTATCCGTAAGTGAACAAGTACCATACTCGCAGATAAAAGCGGGTGCAATGCGGCAAGATTTCTTACTGCCGATCGAAAATGTCGGCAGTAAGAGTTATTACGGAACAATACGCTGATTTACTCTTTTTTGTCGCCGACCCAAACCACCAGCACTTTATCACCCTGATATTGGCGGCTAAAGGCATAGTAATCAGCCGTTTGCTGTGACTGTTGCACTCCGGCACCAATGGCGGGATGGCGAGCGCGGAACTGACTCACTTTCTGCCAGTGCGCCAGCAACGCCCCTTTTGCGCCGGATAACTCACTCCAGTTCATGTCTGATCGAGTGCCCTGTAGGGGGTCTGAACCGGTGGGGCCGAACTCTCGCCCGCTCTCATCGCCGTAGAAAATCTGTACCGCCCCCGGTGCTAGCAGCAGCAGATCCGCCGCCCGTTGCTGTTTTACTAATGACTGTTGCGCGTCATCTTTGAAAAACAGTCGGGTATCGTGCGAGGAGAGATAGCTCAGCACATTGAAACCTTGCAGCTTCTCCGCCATTAGTTGATAAGTGCCGTCAATGGATGAGAAGCAGGTGAGCGCCTGTTTTGCCTGATCCTGAAAATCAAAGTTAATCATGGCATCAAAGCCATTTTGGTAGTAATCGCTCTTCATCACCCCGTGGCCCCAAGCCTCGCCAGTCATCCAGAAAGGTAAATTATCCAGTGCTTGATCGGGATGAGCAGCTTTCCATGTCGCCAGTGCGGCGCTGGCTTGTTGCTTCAATTGCTGCCATGCGGGCTTCTCCACATGCTTGGCGGTATCCACCCGAAAACCGTCAATGCCGTAATCGCGAACCCATTGGCTCAACCAATGGGTCATGTAGTCTCGCGGCGTGGCCCCCGGAATTTCCCGTGCGGCAGTGTCTGGTTTGTGGCGGTAAAACACGGGTAAGCCACTGGGTTGAGTGGATTCAGTTTTGATGTCCGGGAGGAAAGCCAGCGACATGGTCAGGTCATCATAGCCGGGGGAGTCATAATCGCCAATATCGGTGCGAATCCACTTCTTGCCCCACCAGTTATCCCACGCCGCTTTATCACCGAAATTGATGTAATCGTTGAAACTATGCCAGGTTTGGCCGCTGCCGGGTCGCCAATCCGTCCAGTTTTTACCTAAGGTTTTCTCCCGTTGATCACCTTGCAGATAGAGCGCGCCAAATTGGTAACTCTGCATATCTGCCAGCGTGGCATAACCGACGTGATTCATCACCACATCAAATAGGATACGAATCCCGCGTTTATGCGCCTGTTCCACCAGTGTATGCAGCTCCTGTTCGGTGCCCATATTGGCATCTAGACGGGACCAATCCAGCCCGTAATAGCCGTGGTAGGCGTAATGCGGGAAGTCACCTTTAGTGCCGCCGCCGACCCAGCCGTGAATCTGCTCAAGGGGGGAGGTTATCCACAAGGCATTGACGCCAAGTTGTTGCAGGTAATCCAGTTTTTCGGTTAACCCCGCCAGATCGCCGCCGTGGAAGGTGCCGATCTCCTGCATTCCATCGCCGTGGCGGCCATAGCTGTGGTCATTCGCCGGATTGCCATTTTCAAAGCGATCCGTCAGGGCGAAATAGACAGTGGCGTTTTGCCAGCTAAAGGGCGCGGCTTGCTGGGTCTGCGCGGACTCCAGCAGCAGTAAACCGCCACTCTCGGGCGCGGGTTGCAGGGTAATTTTACCGAGGGAGACTTTGGCTGTTTGGCCGGAGTAGAAATCCCGCACCATTTCGCCTTCAGCAAAGATTTTGCTGACATCAATGGTCACCGGCTGACCATCCCAGCGCTGACAGCTATGCACGACGACTTTGACGGTTTCTGCCACTGGCTCTTTCAGGCTGAGGGTGAGTGTCGGTGTGCCGCTGCGGGTATCAATGCGCGCCTGATACTGACCATCGCGGAACAGTCGCCATTGAATATCAGCTTGATTCTGGCAGGGTTGCAGCGAAAAAGTTTGATTCAATTTCACCGCGCTGGTGGGCTGCCAGCACTGTTTATCCTGATAAAACTTGAGCGGATATTCCCCTTTGGTCAATGCACTGCTACTGAGAAACACCCCGCTATCCTGCTCAGTAAACGCGGGGAAATGCTGAAGTGACCAATTAGCCATGGCGGCGGGCGAGATCAGCAGAAGCAAAGGGACAGTGAGATGTTTCATGGCACATCGTCCTTAAATCAGAATAAAGTTTGATGAGTAGCAGTGTGCCGATTGGCGAAGAAATAGCCTCATCCCTAAGTGATTTTTGTAGGGAGGAGAGCAGTGGAGGAGATGTTTTGGCCTGCAAGCAGGCCAGTGGGCGATTGGCTCAGCTTATGATTTCGGCAAAACCTGCGGGTTGACGCAGTTTTCTGTGACGGTGCCGGTCAGGGCGGCAATCAGGTTATCCACGGCGCAGGCGGCCATGTTGTAACGGGTTTCATGGGTGGCAGAACCAATGTGCGGCAGGGCAACCACATTACGTAACTTGAGGAGTGGCGAGTCTACGGGCAGCGGCTCATGCTCAAACACATCCAACCCCGCAGCATGGATAGTGCCCTCTTGCAGGGCAGCAATCAGCGCCTGCTCATCCACGACAGGGCCACGGCCCGCATTAATCAGGATGGCGCTGGACTTCATTTTTGCCAATTGATCACGGCCAATCATATGGTAAGTCTGCTCGGTCATCGGCAGAGTAATGCACAGGAAATCAACCTCCGCCAGTAAATCATCCAGTGAGCAGCGGCGCGCACCAAAGCGCGTTTCGGCCTCTTCGTGGGGGCGGCGGCTGGTGTAGAGCACGGGCATACTAAAACCAAAATGCGCCCGCTGGGCCAGCGCCATACCAATGCGGCCCATGCCGAGAATGCCGATAGTTTTATGGTGAACATCCACGCCATACCACTCATCACCAATGCTCCCTTGCCACTCACCGGCTTTGACTCGCTCGGCTAACTCCACTACCCGGCGAGCAGTGGAGAGCACCAGCGCCATCATGGTGTCGGCCACGGTTTCGGTCAGCACAGTTGGCGTGTGCATCAACGCCACACCCCGCTGATTCAGCGCCTCCACATCAAAATTATCATAACCAACAGAAATGGTTGAGGCTGCACGCAGACGCGGTGCCAATTGCAAAAATGCCTGACCAATCTTGCCACCAGAACCAATCAGCCCCTCCGCCTGTTGCAGCGCCGCTAATAACTCGGGCTGATTCTCCGGTGTTAAACCCTCAAAACTGTTGACTGTAAAATGTTGTGCTAATCGTTGGTGCAGGTCGGTGGGGAGACTTTTGTACAGCACTATGGAAGGCTTCATCGCAAACTCCAATTGATTTGGACCCGTGAGATCTGAAGCCAGCATAACAGTGAATACTACTGCGAGATCAAGTAATAATCTCGCTGATAATGTTACGGCTAATTAAAATATCAGGCTTCGCTACTGGCGATATTCTTTGCCGTCAGGCTGTGCGAGCGGATTGCAGCACAACGTAGCGCGGTAATGATCGCCAGTGCCGGGGCAATGGCAAACAGGGTAAATAGCCAGTGGGCGGTGTTCTCTGCGCCTGCGACGCCGCCGGGGAAATTGAGGCCCGAGAGGTTGGCGACCATCCCCGCCATCGCGGCTCCGACGGCGGTGGCAAACATCTGCACCGTGGTAATCGACGCGCCAGCAATGTCCTTATCTTCGTCAGCGGCCACTTGCAGAATGCGCGTCAGCAGGTGCGGCCAGCCAAAACCAATACCAAAACCCACCATGGTGAGCGCGATGGCGATAGGGGCCATCTGTTGCCAGTGACCGAGTGAGGCGGTTGGCATCAGGATAGCCAGCGCCACGATCCCCGCCAGAACTATGATTGGGCCGCTGATAATCGCCCAGCGAATACCTGATTTCTTCCAGCCTGCACTCATCACTTCAGAAATCGTCCAACCCGCCGCCATGGTGGCGGCAATATAGCCGGAGAGCAGGGGCGACTGGCCGTGTAGCGTTTGCAGGAAGTAGGGGACGAAGATCTCGCAAGTAATGCCGATCGCCAGCAGGGAGATGGTGATATAGAGTGCCGCCAGCGGTGAGCTGAGACGCAATGCCCCTTTCGGCAGCAGGCGCGAGGTGGCGCGAGACTCTATGCGGAATAACAGCAGTAACAGTAAGACCGCCAGCGCCATGCCCGCCATGTTTATCAGGCCGCTACTGGCGATGCTGCTGGCAGAGATGGTCAGGACAATGGCAGTTAATAGCACCAATTGCGTGGTGGGCAGTGACGAGGCGGTGGTAGTGCTGGATCGGCCCGCTGGCAGGATGCGCCAAGTAAAAATGGCATAAATCAGGGTGACTGGAAGCAGAGTCCAAAACGCGAAACGCCATGCATCCATTTCAGCAAAAATACCGCCGATGGCCGGGCCAATCAGGGTTGCGACACCCCACATGCCAGAAATGAGTGCCATTGCCCGTGGCCAGAGTGATTGCTGAAAGACCAGATTAATCATGGCGTAAGAGAGTGCAAACAGGAAGCCGCCTCCCAAGCCCTGCACGGTGCGGCCAACCAGCATCATCGGCATATTCGGTGCCATGGCACATAACGCACTGCCCAACATAAAGACCAGCGAGGCAAAGAGGTATGCGCTGCGCGGGCCGTAGCCACTGAGGAGGCGAGCAGAGAGGGCCGAGCCGAGGATGGAGGCGGTGACGAATAAGGTGGTGTTCCAGGCGTAGAGACTCAGGCCGTTAATCTCCAGCACCACAGAGGGTAAAATGGTGGTGGCGATATAGATATTGATGGCGTGCAACACCACTCCACCCGACAGCGCTATAGCAAAGGCCGCATTTTTACCGGAGAACAGGTCACTCCAACGGCTTGCATCATTCATTATCACGTTTCCATCCTGCCAGAAGTCTGGTTGTTGAGTTGATTTTATTGTTACTATAAAGTTAAACAAGAAATTTCTTGGAATAAGGTAGGCCACTCAGTGATAATAAGTCAAGCATCAGCTTGGGAAATGTTATGCTGATAATGATTCATCGAAAATCAAAAAAGTCGCAATGATACCGGGGATGATATGAATATCGACCAGACAACCAGCCCACACCCCTCTGTTGCCAAGCGCTTACTGATGCTGCTCAAGACCCGTGGCCCGCTGCAAGCGAGTGACGCCGGGATGATGTTGGGCACCACCGGAGAGGCGGCCCGCCAGCAATTTGTCAAACTGGCGAAAGAGGGGCTGGTGCTCTCCGAGGCACAAACGCGCGGTGTGGGTCGCCCTATCCAGCTTTGGCAGCTAACCGAGGCGGGCCATGCCCATTTCCCTGATGCGCATGGTGAGTTAACTGTGCAATTACTGCGCTTGATCCGCACCCAATTGGGTGACAGCGCCCTCGAGCTGCTGATTGATAGCCGTGAGCAGGAGACGAGCAATCAATATTGTCAGGCGATGGAGGGGGCTGATGATGTGACCGAACGTGTTGAGCGGCTGGTGGCGATTCGCACCCGCGAAGGTTACATGGCGGAGATGCAGGTTGAGGCGGATGGTTCGCTATTGCTGATCGAGAATCACTGCCCAATTTGCGCAGCCGCCACCCAGTGTCAGGGTTTTTGTCGCGCCGAACTGGCGGTATTCCAGCAAGCTTTGGGCGCGCCCGTCGAGCGCGTTGAACACATCTTATCGGGTGCTCGCCGCTGTACTTATCGCATCAAACTGGATCCATTATGATGACCGGAAGGTTATCGCCGTCAGAAAAGTGCGGATAAACCGAGCTGTTTATCCGCATAGAGCAGGCTGGGATTACAGTGGGCTTAGGGTGATCTCTACCCGACGGTTTTGGGCTTTACCGGCGGCAGTGCTGTTACTGGCGACCGGATTATCTGGGCCTGCGCCGCTGGTGCGGATGCGGTTGGCAGCCACACCTTGCACGATCAGTGCGCTGCCTACACTGTCCGCGCGCTGCTGTGAAAGTGTCATGTTATGGGCTCTGGCACCGCTGCTGTCGGTAAAGCCCGTCACATTGACGGCGGTTTTATCATACTCTTTCAATACCATGGCGACCCCGGTCAGGGTGTTGGCACCCGCCGGTTTCAAGTTGCTGCTGTCGGTATCAAAAGTGACATTATTGGGCATGTTCAACACGATATTGTCGCCCTGACGCGTCACACTGACCCCGGTGCCACTCATTTTTTCGCGCAGTTTAGCTTCCTGCACATCCATATAGTAGCCCGCACCACCGCCTAGTGCGGCTCCCGCTGCGGCCCCGATTAACGCCCCTTTGCCACGGTCATGTTTGGATGATGACAACATGCCGATCCCCGCCCCTAAAACGGCCCCAATTCCCGCGCCATAGCCGGATTTCCCTGCCTGCGATTCGCCGGTATAAGGATTAGTGGTACAGGCGGAAAGAGTGAGCGCGAGAGTGAGGGCGGTCACCGTGGCCAGAATGCGTTTTTTCATCAAATGTTCCTTAAATGGTGCTCTATTTCGGCGAAAATCTGGCAATGTCGCCCAATAGCGGACTGAATCATCGTTAAACCGCCTCAATTTTTTGGGCGGGTATTTGTGTGCCATCGTTATCCGGCAAAAGGTGAGGGAATACCATTGAGAAAACTCTCATAGTTTCAACCCAAGCATTCACTTGATGGGTTTAGCAGCAAAATGCGCACGGAAAAGCTGCCGATGGGCGAATGGCTTTTGCACTACCCCTTATCGGTAGTCATAGGGGCAGTGCAATAGTGGCGGCGACCTATTTGGCAGGACTTGGTGTGGATGGGGGGGGCATGGCATATCTGTCAGGAACAAAGACAAAACCGATGCGTTTTTTGATGACGGCGGAAGGGGTTGAAATCACTTCTGCTTCAAGCTCAGTCACACCCGTGGCTTGAAGATGCTGAATGGTGGCGTGCAGTGCGGCCGACCCCGCCCCTCTGATCGCCCCCTCAGTTTGCGGGGTCAGGACATAAGCGGGGTTGGTTATTGTTGCCCCTATGACAGCGTGGGTTCTCTCCGCATTACCATCAACAAAATAGGTGTAGGCAATGCTGGTGCTGACAATTTGATGATTAAACCTGACCACGACAATGATCTGATTGTGGCGTTGATACTGCGCGTAACTCTTTATCAGCCGGCTGGTCACTCGACCCGCATATCTATTGGTCTCCATGTCGGTTGGGAACAGGCCATGGCGATTACACTGTATCGGTTTTTCGAAGTATGTGTTCTCCCATTGCGCAATGACTTCAAGTAATGCATATAGGCTCTGACGGTTTTGTGAATAGGGTCCTTGAATCACCTCAATCTCGAATCTCTCCTGCGGTACGATCCATTCCCCATTTTGCAGTATTCGTGGTAATACCGCTTGGTAAACATAGGAAGAGAGCGGCATCTGATAGCTTCCCAGCGGGTATTGTTGCGCTTGCCGTGGTGGTGCGATGTCACTGCTGGATTCGCTATCACAGCTATCATAGTGATCATTTTCATCGAAACTATCATAACTGTCATAGCCCTCGTTACTGGGGAAGTTGCTGGCACCCTGTGAACTGCTCGGCAAGTGACTCGCCCCCTGCGAGCTACTGCTGGCGACATACTGGGCATAGTTTTGTTCAGCATAGGTGAAGGTTTGTGTGATGCTATCGATGAGTGCCGATCGCCCCTGCTCTTCAGCCACATCGGTCAGGGTTTGGATCAAACGATTTCCCGCAATCGGCGAATGAATAAAGGCATCAATGGCATCGTTATCATTGTCTATGGCCCCTCTGTCCAAAATGCCATTGATGGTCTGAATGAGATATTCCGTTGACCAAGTCCGCAAACTATTACCGAACAGCAGGGTAAAATCAGTTAATACCGCTGACAACCATGTAGAGCATGAATAAGTGGCTTGGCGGGGATAGCGGGTGCTAATAATGTTATCTAATGATTTCTGGCAATGACGAGAGACCGCAGGCAGGGTCAGTGATTGACCATGAAGTTGGGTATTGAGCTGGGTTAATGTGAGTGTCGGGGTATCCTGTTTTTGTGGGGCGGAGGTCTCGACGGGCTTGGGTTTTAAGGGTTCACCAGTGCCCGCCACCACCCTATCTGACGCGTCATGCCCTGCGAAAATGGCTTTAATGTGCCGCCATGCAGACTCAACCTGATTGCAACGCCCTTGGGTCACGAGGTTGTAGAGTGCTAGTGGGCCAGATAAAAAACAGCCAACAATGCCTGCGGTTCCGCGCTTGGTTCTGTGCGGTTCGCTGTGTGAGGCTATCAGCACTTTTTGCAGGGTCAGTGGTTGCCGATCATCACTATTAAAGATAACTAACTCCATTCCCTCCTGATGAATATCATGATCAGGGGACATTGACACTATGGGTGATGAGTGGAGTAACTCACCGTCTGCCGTCTCCAAATAACTCAGGATTAATTCATTCTCAAACCAAGAGATCAGAAAAGAAATGTGAGTTGCATCTTTGTGTAACGCAAAGTCAATTTGTTGAGAGTTCGGTGGTTGTATTAATACCATGCCATCATCAATGGTAATATCTAAGAAATTATTAATGCCAATGTTAAAGCTATTAATATGGGTTTCAAAACTGAGTAATACTGATTTTTCTTGATATTGTGAATCTGGAATGTAATAAGAGAAAATTCGCGAGAGCGGAATGACCATTTTTTGCGTGATAATACAATTTGTATCACAGTTGAGTGGTTTTTTATCTGTGGTGAATATCTCAGTGACTTCATCCCCCGCTATCATTTTTTGCCAGGCTTCCTGTAGGATGTTGTCTGTTAAGGTGAAAAAATGTTCGCCTTGGTAGACCGTTATCTGGCTGCTCTTGGGGATGCTAATTGACTTTATTTTATTAGTGTGAATTTGTATATTGTTTTCTCTTGTAAAATCAATAAGTTCGGGTGAGCTAAGGCAGAATTTTTCTCCCTGAAAATAATTTTCATAATAGAAGCAGACGGGTGAGGTTATGGCAGATCTTACTGCCATGTCATGATGTATTCGGTCTATGACATTACGGGTTAAATTATTTTCGGCCAAAGCGATTTCTGTGGATGATAAATATATTAATAGAGATAACAGAATGCGTTTATTCTTCATATTACTACCCCCTTGTTTTCTCATTGAAAACCAAATGTTTTCAGTAACAGATTAATACGATAGTTAATCCAAATCGTTATTAAAATTTGTCAGATGATAGGAGGGAATAAAATGATAAATTAATTAAATGGCCGTTGCCAATGTAGGGTCAGAATAGTGGCTTTGGTTTCGGCATTATAGGTTTTCTCGGTAACACTAAAACCTTGTTTACGATAAAAACGGTAGGCGCGGCGATTTTGTTGATAAACCTCCAGTGTTAACGCGGAGTAGTGTTGTTGGGCATGATTCATCAATGCCTGACCCACGCCATGACCGTGGTAAGGCTGGGCGACAAAGAGTGCGCCCACCAGTTGCGCTTCCAAGATACTGATAAACCCAACGATGGGGCGGCTCTCGCAGAGGGTTTCTGGGGGGGCTTCCGGTAAACAATAGACCCAAGTTTTTGCCGCTGGAAGGTAGGTATTCCGCACCAACGGGGCGCTCTCGTGCCAGTATTGCTCCGCAACAAAAGGGTGTGCAGCAATGGTGCTGGGTAGCCACAATTGCATCAGGGCATCAAGATCAGAAGGTTGATAATCTCTAATCATTTCACTGTGTTATCTGGGTGGCAGAAGCAGCTTGCCAGATGATCGTTCACCAGACCACTTGCCTGCATAAAGGCATAGCAAATGGTGGCACCGATAAACTTAAAGCCGCGTTTTTTCAGCGCTTTTGACATTGCCTCGGCAGTGGGTGTGGTGGCGGGGCACTCTGCCAGACACCACCAATGATTCACTTTTGGCTCGCCATCCACAAAATCCCAGATAAAGCGCGAAAAATCCTCGCCGTTGGCTTCCATCGCCAGATAGGCTTGAGCATTGGTGATAATGGCCTGAATTTTACCCCGATGGCGAATAATACCGCTGTCTTGCATCAGTATTTCGATATCGTCTGGCCCCATTTTTGCCACTCGAACGGGATCAAAATGATAGAAGCAGTGGCGGTAGCGCTCACGTTTTTTCAGTACCGTTATCCACGATAGCCCTGCTTGCTGGCCCTCCAGACAAAGCATCTCAAACAGTGACTGGCTATCAGTGCGCGGGATACCCCATTCGGTATCGTGATAGGCGAGATAGAGCGGATCCGTCGAGACCCAACCGCAGCGTTGTTGATCCATATTAATACTCCCTTCCAGCACTTAATTTGGCAGTGATAGTCGCCGTTCAATGGATGATATGCAACCTATCGATGCCCTATCTATGTTGACGTCCGTCATACCCTAAGTGACATGTGGGTTGGCCGCCTCTCTGTTACCCAAATTATTTTCGGGTATATACCGTACATTTCTTGACGAGAAATCAATCTGTACAATAATTGAACTGCAATTGGTGTTTTATTTCATTTTATCTTAATTAATTAGCATTATAATGAGGTTATTTCATGAATGTTAAATATTTAAAACTAATTCCTGTTGTTGCTCTGATGGCTTCGGTCATTTTCTTTGCGAGTGTCCGTCCCAGCTTGGCTCAGATCCCTACGTATTATCACGATATCAAAGGTGAGAATTGTGATCAGGACCCCGGCTCGACTCTCTGCGATCCTGGGCCTGTCTATATGAATGCTGAAAGAGTAATGGATGTGATACCCACTCAGGCGGTTCAGTTACAGTTTTTATCTCCGCCGCCCATTAAATGGTGAAAAAATCCCATTTAATGATGGATTCACTGAATAACTGAGGCTATTTTTCACGTCAATTCGCACGTGTTACCGGATTCTGGCTGTATATCTTACGGTCAACGGGTATACTGTTTCATTCTCTTTTATCCACTTGTATCGCGTGCGAATCCAACATGCAAAAGTTTGATACCAAGACCTTTCAGGGCCTGATCCTGACCTTACAGGACTATTGGGCGCGCCAAGGCTGCACCATTGTTCAACCACTGGACATGGAAGTCGGCGCGGGTACTTCCCACCCAATGACCTGCCTGCGTGCACTTGGCCCTGAGCCAATCGCTGCCGCTTATGTACAACCTTCACGCCGTCCGACTGATGGTCGCTACGGTGAGAACCCGAACCGCTTGCAACACTATTACCAGTTTCAGGTGATCATTAAGCCTTCACCAGACAACATTCAGGAGCTGTACTTAGGCTCGCTGAAAGAGCTGGGTCTGGACCCGTTGATTCACGATATTCGCTTTGTCGAAGACAACTGGGAGAACCCGACTCTGGGGGCTTGGGGTCTGGGCTGGGAAGTGTGGCTCAATGGGATGGAAGTGACGCAGTTCACTTACTTCCAGCAAGTCGGCGGTTTGGAATGTAAACCGGTCACGGGTGAAATCACCTATGGTCTGGAGCGTTTGGCGATGTACATTCAGGGCGTAGACAGCGTTTATGACCTGATTTGGTGCGACGGCCCGCTGGGCAAAACCACTTACGGCGATATTTACCATCAGAATGAAGTGGAGCAATCCACCTATAACTTCGAATATGCCGACGTGGACTTCCTGTTCTCCTGCTTTGAGCAGTATGAGAAAGAAGCTAAATCGTTACTGGCGCTGGAAACCCCGCTGCCGCTGCCCGCTTACGAACGCATCCTGAAAGCGGGCCACACGTTTAACTTGCTGGACGCCCGTAAAGCCATCTCAGTGACTGAGCGCCAGCGTTATATCCTGCGTATCCGCACATTGACCAAAGCTGTCGCCGAGGCGTATTACGCCTCCCGCGAGGCATTGGGCTTCCCTATGTGCAAAAAGAATCAGAACTAAGAGGCTGTCATGACTCAACAGACTTTCCTGGTGGAAATCGGCACGGAAGAGCTGCCGCCGAAGGCTCTTCGTTCTCTGGCCGAATCTTTTGCTGCCAACTTTACTGCTGAACTAGATAACGCCAACTTGCCTCATGGCGAAGTGGTTTGGTATGCCGCGCCGCGCCGTTTAGCGGTAAAAGTCGCTCATTTAAGTGCCGCTCAGGCGGATCGCGAAGTCGAAAAACGCGGCCCGGCGATCGCGCAAGCATTTGATGCTGAAGGTAAACCAAGCAAAGCGGCTGAAGGCTGGGCGCGCGGTTGTGGGATTACCGTCGATCAGGCCGAGCGCTTGGTGACAGATAAAGGCGAATGGTTGCTGTATCGCGCTCATGTCAAAGGGGAATCTGCACAACTGCTGCTGGCGGGGATGGTTAATGCCGCACTGAGTAAGTTGCCGATCCCTAAACTGATGCGTTGGGGTGATAAAGAAACTCAATTCGTTCGCCCGGTTCATACTGTAACCATGCTGTTAGGTAGCGAATTAATCTCTGGCACCGTATTGGGCATCGATTCAGACCGTATTATCCGGGGTCACCGCTTTATGGGTGAAGCGGAGTTCGCTCTTGATAATGCTGACCAATACCCGCAACTCCTGTTGGAGCGCGGCAAAGTGATCGCCGATTATGAATTGCGTAAAACTATCATCAAGCGTGATGCAGAATTGGCGGCCCAGAAGATGGGCGGTGTTGCTGATCTGAGTGAAAGCTTGCTGGAAGAGGTGGCGTCACTGGTCGAGTGGCCGGTGGTATTGACCGCCAAATTCGAAGAGAAATTCTTGGCTGTCCCTGCGGAAGCGCTGGTGTACACCATGAAAGGCGACCAGAAATATTTCCCGGTTTACGACACCGCCGGTCACTTGCTGCCAAACTTCATTTTCGTCACCAACATCGAATCTAAAGATCCTCAGCAGATTATTTCCGGTAACGAGAAAGTGGTGCGCCCACGTCTGGCCGATGCCGAGTTCTTCTTTAATACCGATCGCAAAAAACGTCTGGAAGATAACTTACCGCGTCTGGAAAGCGTGCTGTTCCAACAGCAACTGGGCACCCTGCGCGATAAAACCGATCGTATTCAGGCGTTGGCAGGTTGGGTTGCCGCACAAATTGGTGCGGACGTTAACCATGCCACACGCGCGGGTTTGCTCTCCAAGTGTGACCTGATGACCAACATGGTCTTCGAATTCACCGACACTCAAGGTGTGATGGGGATGCACTATGCCCGTCACGACGGTGAAGCGGAAGATGTTGCGGTCGCGCTGAATGAGCAATACCAACCCCGTTTTGCGGGCGATGATTTACCGTCTAATCCGGTGGCCTGTGCGCTGGCGATTGCCGATAAAATGGACACGCTGGCGGGTATCTTCGGTATCGGTCAACACCCGAAAGGCGATAAAGACCCATTCGCGCTGCGCCGTGCGGCCTTAGGTGTGCTGCGGATTATCGTCGAGAAAAACTTGCCGCTGGACCTGCAAACTCTGACTGAAGAGGCTGTGCGTCTGTACGGCAGTAAACTGACCAACACCAAAGTGGTCGATGAAGTGATTGAGTTCATGCTGGGTCGCTTCCGCGCTTGGTATCAGGATGAAGGTCATAGCGTTGATACCATTCAGGCGGTGTTGGCGCGCCGTCCAACCCGCCCGGCTGATTTTGATGCCCGGGTGAAAGCGGTAACCTATTTCCGCACACTCGATGCTGCCGCGACACTGGCCGCCGCGAACAAACGTGTGTCGAATATTCTGGCGAAATCGACAGATACCCTGAATGACCATGTTCATGCTTCGGTGCTCAAAGAGCCGGCAGAGCTGAAACTGGCTACTCATTTAGTGGTCTTGCGCGATAAGCTGGAACCGGTCTTTGCCGCGGGTCAATATCAGGAAGCGCTGGTTGAACTGGCCGCATTGCGGGAAACCGTCGATGAGTTCTTCGACAGCGTGATGGTGATGGCGGAAGACGATGCGGTTCGCGTTAACCGACTGACACTGCTCAGCAAATTACGCGAGCTGTTCTTGCAGGTTGCTGATATTTCGTTGTTGCAGTAAATCTTGTACTTGGCTCGTCACAGGGGAGCGTATATCGCTCCCCTTAGGCTATACCCGTCATACTTCAAGCTGCATGTGCGTTGGCTGCGTTCGATAACCCGAATCATTGACCTGGTGTCAACTCATCGGGATGACCTCACTTGCCGCCTTCCTGCAACTCGAATTATTTTGGGTATATTCTTACATAGGAGTAGTTTCACATGACTTTTGCATTGAATACGACCCGATATTCGCGTTGGTTAGCGCCATTTTTGGCACTGTTGGTGGTGTTTCAACTGACTGCCTGCGGGGATAAAGAGCCTGAACAACGTAAGGCGTTTATTGATTATCTGCAAAACACGGTAATGCGTAGCGGGATGAAGCTGCCGACACTGAGTGAAGATCAAAAGCAGAAATTTGGCCCTTATGTCAGCGATTACGCGATTCTAGTCACTTTTTCGCAGCAACTCACTAAATCTGTGGATGCCAGCTTGACGCCGGCTATCGCCCAAATCAATGAGATTCGTGTGGCGCAGGATTATTTGAATAAGCGCGATGCACTACAGCAGTCTGCGGGGGCTTTGAATCTGTTAGTACAGCAGATTCGCACCGCCAAAACACAGGCCGATAGTGCTGTTGCCGCGTTGAAACAGCCTGATGATTTGAAGGCGGTATTCAATAAAGCCTTTGAGAACATTGTGACTCAGCCCACCAATGTGTTGATCCCAGCCATTCCGGTGGTCTCTGCTTTTGTGCAAGACTTGGCCCAAGTTGGCGATTTCCTGCAACAGCAGGGGGCGCAGGTCACCTTTAATAATGGTGGCATTCAGTTCCAGACACCACAGCAAGCCGCCTTGTATAACACCATGATGGCTAATTTGGTCGCCAAGTATCCGGCGATGATGGCGGCACAGAAGAGTGTGATGAGTGTGATGCAGTGATTTGATTTTGTGTTTTTGGATAGCAGTAACAGCTTGTCCTACATCATTGCGGATGTAGCTGAGTTCGGTAGCGGTGAGAGCCTGGCAGTTATCATTTTGATGACAGAGCAGTATGCCAGATAGGCTCCATCGCTTTTTTTTGCAGTAAGCAGGGCTAGGGAGCTGTATTTTAGGCACTTTCTGTACATTTATCGATTAATGAAAGTAATGACTAATAAGCTTAAATATAATTCTTTTTTATCAAAAAAAGGTGTTAGTTATTATGTCGGTAATCAAATGTCATACCCAAAGAAATATAAGCTCGCTTTTTACATCTCAATCTCATTCTGCTCGAGAAAATTTAGAAAAAAATCCATCATTTTCTTTCAAAGACACGATATCAAGCATAAAGAATTATTTGGTGAAAAACTCATACTCCCCTTACATAATGGAAATTAAATTAAAACTAAAAGAACATAAAATTAAAGTTGAGTTAAAAGAAAGAGAAAATCAAGCTAGAGAAAGGGATATTGAACATGATTTTAAAAAGATAACTATTTCAAAGCCTATAGCTGCCGTGGTTCCAGTGACTGTATTTGGGGGTAATGTGCCTGCCGATATCAAGCGTTATACTAAAGATGGGGAGGTGGAGCTTTCTGGAGATTATTACCGGGAAAATAAAAAAACGCTAAAGATTAACACGATTAAAAATTTCTCAGAAATATCGTCAAAAAATGCAATGGTTCTGTTTGAGACCACTGAGTTACAAGTCGGTGAATTATTTAGCTAAGAAACGTGCAAACTATAATTCATCAAGTGACTGAGCCACTATTGGGTAACATGTATTTTATGATGTTACCCGATGATATTTTTGATGTGAAGTTTCCCCATTTGTCGCTGTTGCTTTATTACACACTCCCCACGCACCTCCCCCGCATGGAAGTTATTGGGCAGGTGAATGTCACATATCTTCTCTGCGAACAAAAATAACTTGTGATTAACATCACATTTTCAAAACAAATCCACCCACGCAAAATGTGATGAATATCACTATTTATCGCATTTTTAGCTTAAAAATTATCCGCCGTGACTTTCTTACAGCTCAGTAGTGTGATCAGTGTCAACAAATAGCCCCCCGTTATGGGGGTGTAAGTGTGATATTGATCACATGAATCCCACGAGCTACGCGTAGGTAAAGGAGCGTGCTAGAGTTTGTTTTGCATACAGCGTGTTTGTATCCGATAGCATCGGCGGGTTTTGCAGAACTGCCTCAACAAAACAATTATATCGCGCTCTTATTGTTAGCGCGTACCAATAGGGGTGTTTTATGTTTTCACCGGACGCAAAGGTCAGAATTCAAAATTTTGGCCGATTCCTCAGTAATATGGTTATGCCCAACATCGGCGCATTTATCGCCTGGGGTATTATCACCGCACTGTTCATTCCTACCGGCTGGCTGCCCAATGAAACTTTAGCCAAACTGGTCGGCCCGATGATCACCTACCTGTTACCACTGCTGATCGGTTTTACCGGTGGCCGTTTGGTGGGGGGCGATCGTGGTGGTGTGGTGGGTGCGATTACCACCATGGGGGTTATCGTTGGTGCGGATATGCCAATGTTCCTCGGCGCGATGATCGTCGGCCCACTGGGCGGCTGGTCAATCAAACACTTTGACCGCTGGGTTGAAGGCAAGATCAAAAGCGGCTTTGAGATGTTGGTTAACAACTTCTCAGCCGGTATCATCGGTATGCTGTTGGCGCTTCTGGCCTTCATGGCGATTGGCCCACTGGTAGAAGTGCTGTCTAAAGCATTGGCTGCTGGCGTGCATATCATGGTGCAGAACAACCTGCTGCCATTAACCTCTGTCTTCGTCGAACCGGCCAAAATCCTGTTCCTGAATAACGCGATTAACCACGGTATCTTCTCACCTCTGGGTATCCAGCAGGCGACGGAAACGGGTAAGTCTATCTTCTTCCTGATCGAAGCGAACCCAGGCCCAGGTATGGGTGTGTTGATGGCTTATATGTTCTTCGGCCGAGGCAACGCCAAGCAATCTGCTGGCGGCGCGGCGATCATCCACTTCTTTGGTGGTATTCACGAAATCTATTTCCCATACGTTCTGATGAACCCACGCTTATTGCTGGCGGTGATTCTGGGCGGTATGACTGGCGTGTTTACCCTGACTCTGCTGAACGGCGGTCTGGTATCACCCGCTTCTCCTGGCTCTATTCTGGCGGTATTGGCGATGACACCTAAAGGTGCTTACTTTGCCAACATTGCTGCGGTGGCTGCGGCCTTTGCGGTCTCCTTCGTGGTCTCCGCTATCCTGCTGAAAACCTCGAAAGTGAAAGACGACGAAGAGGACACACTGGAAGACGCCACTCGTCGTATGCAAGACATGAAAGCGCAGTCTAAAGGTGCACAAGCCGCGAATGCCGCTGCTGCGGCGGGCGACTTAAGCACCGTGCGTAAAATCATCGTGGCCTGTGATGCCGGTATGGGTTCCAGTGCGATGGGTGCCGGTGTATTGCGTAAAAAAGTGCAGGACGCGGGTCTGAAACACATCTCCGTGACTAACTGCGCGATCAACAACCTGCCGGATGATGTCGATCTGGTGATCACGCACCGGGATTTGACTGAGCGGGCGATGCGCCATGCACCGCAGGCGCAGCATATCTCGCTGACTAACTTCCTCGACAGCCAGTTGTATACCAATCTGACGACACGTTTGGTTGAGGCAAGTGCGAGCTTGGCAACCACACAGAAAGTGATTGAAACACTGGATGATAGCTTCGAGGCTTGGGAAGCTAACCTGTTCAAGCTGGGTGCAGAGAATATCTTCCTCAATCAACATGCTACGGCCAAAGAGCAAGCGATCCGCTTTGCGGGTGAGCAGTTGGTAAAAGGCGGTTATGTCGAGCCAGAGTATGTTGAGGCGATGTTGGAACGTGAAAAACTGACCTCCACCTATCTGGGCGAATCTATCGCCGTACCTCACGGGACGATTGAAGCCAAAGACCGCGTGCTAAAAACGGGTGTGGTGTTCTGCCAATACCCTGACGGTGTGCGTTTTGGTGATGAAGAGGATGAAGTAGCCCGCTTGGTGATTGGTATCGCGGCGCGTAATAACGAGCACATTCAAGTGATTACCAGCCTGACAAACGCGCTGGATGATGACTCAGTGATTGAGCGCTTAAGCAAAACCACCAGCGTGCAAGAAGTCTTGGATCTGCTCGGTGGCAAAAAATCATAACTGAATGGCGCTAAGTGTTATCCGGCGGTGTCGGATAACCGCCGTAACCTGAATAGGGCCGTTGGGAGCAAACGGCCCTTTTACAGCAAAACAGTTAAAGGTAAATAAATATGAAAGCATTACATTTTGGCGCAGGTAACATTGGCCGAGGCTTTATTGGCAAACTGCTGGCGGATGCTGGCGCACAACTGACCTTCGCGGATGTTAACCAGCCGCTGCTGGATGAGCTGAATAAGCGCAAAAGTTATCAGGTCAACGTGGTGGGCGAACAAGCACGAGTCGAAGAGGTCAACAATGTCAGCGCGGTCAACAGTGGTAGCCCAGACGTGGTGGCACTGATTGCGCAAGCTGATATTGTCACCACCGCCGTTGGTCCGCAAATTCTGGCCCGCATCGCCGGGACGGTGGCGCAGGGCTTGATTGCCCGCCATCAACAAGGTAACACCCGCCCGCTTAATATTATTGCCTGCGAGAATATGGTGCGTGGCACCAGCCAGCTAAAACAGCATGTTTTTGCCGTTTTGCCGGAAAGTGAGCAGGCGTGGGTGGAGCAACATGTCGGTTTCGTCGATTCTGCGGTTGACCGCATTGTGCCGCCATCCGAAGCGGGCAGTACCGATATTCTGGCGGTGACGGTCGAGACCTTTAGCGAGTGGATTGTTGATAGCACCCAATTTAAAGGGCCGCCGCCAGAAATAGCCGGTATGGAGTTGACTGACAATCTGATGGCGTTTGTGGAACGCAAACTCTTCACCCTCAACACCGGTCACGCCATTACCGCCTATTTGGGCCAGCTTGCCGGTCACCAGACCATCCGTGATGCGATTCTGGATCCTGCTGTGCGCCAGACAGTGAAAGGCGCGATGGAAGAGAGCGGTGCAGTGCTGATTAAGCGCTATGCGTTTGATCCACAAAAACATGCCGCTTATATCAACAAAATTCTCTCCCGTTTTGAAAACCCTTACCTGCATGACGATGTTGAGCGCGTTGGCCGTCAGCCGCTGCGTAAACTGAGTGCGGGCGATCGTTTGATCAAACCGCTGCTGGGAACGCTGGAGTATCACTTGCCCCACGATAATCTGGTGACCGGCATCGCCGCTGCCATGAGCTACCGCAGTGAGCAAGATCCGCAAGCACAGGAACTGGTTGAATTACTGGCGAAATTAGGGCCGAAAGCTGCGTTAGCGCAAATTTCAGAGTTGCCTGCGGATAGCGAGGTTGTCGAACAGGCGGTGAATGTGTATAACGCCATGCAGGATAAGCTGGCGCACTGATTCTCAGTATTGGCCTGATATCACTCATTGGTCTGGTATTATTATCAGGCCAATGATTAGGCATTCAAGTATTCACCCACCACCCCAGTGACAAGCGATGATTGAAAAAACACAGGCATTTGAGAATCGGGTACTGGAACATCTGAACGCCGGAAAGACGGTTCGGAGTTTCTTGATGGCCGCTGTCGAGCTCTTGGCAGAAGCACTGAATATTCTCGTGGTGCAGGTTTTTCGTAAAGATGACTATGCGGTGAAATATGCCGTGGAGCCATTGCTGGTCGGGGATGGGCCGCTGGGTGAGTTATCGGTGCGGTTAAAGCTGGTTTACGCCTTGGGTGTGATTACGCGTCATGAATACGAAGATGCCGAGCTATTGATGGCACTCCGTGAAGAGCTGAACCACGATGGCACCGAGTATCGTTTTACTGACGACGAAATCCTCGGGCCATTTGGTGAGTTACATTGTGTCGCGGAGCTGCCTCCCGTCCCCACTTTTTTGCGCCCCGACGAAGCAGACGCCTCATTAATTGCCATGCAACGCCAGCGGTATCAGCAAATGGTGCGCTCAACCATGGTGCTGTCGATCACTGAACTGCTCTCCCGCATCAGCCTGAAACAAGTTTCCAAGCTTTCGCCCCTCGGCCACGTCTGAATTAGCGCAACACGCTAAGCCACTCATCCACCAACAGCCACAGTGCTGTGATTGCCATCAAGCCACCCATCACGCCATTGAATAACCGCAACTTCCAATTCACTCGCAATGCATGGCGAAGTTGATCGCCCATCACTGCCCAGACGGCGACACAAGGCAGATTCAATAGCGCAAAACCGCTGACAATCAGCAAGGTGTGGCTGAGTGTCGCGCCTTCCCGTGGGGTGAATAAGATGGCGACATTCATAGCCATCAACCATGCTTTCGGATTGATGGCCTGAAACAGCGCTCCCTGAATAAACCCCATCGGCTGCTCGCCATCCCGTGAGTTGGGGCTACCGGCATGGTAAATCTTCCACGACAACCACAATAGATAGCCGCAACCCAGTGTCACCAGCGGCAGGCGAATCACTCCCACCCAACTGAGGATCAATGCCAGTAGTGTGGTCATTAGCGCACATTGCAATGCACAGCCAAAAGTAATCCCCAGCATCATTGGGAAGGTGCGGCGCAAGCCAAAATTAACGCCAGACGCGGCCAGCAGCAGGTTGTTCGGGCCGGGCGTGATCGACATGACGGTGACGTAACTGATAAAAGCGCTGTCTAACATAGTATGAACCCCGATTTTCTTATTTTTCAAAAAGCGTGTAGCCAAGAGATTCAGCATAAACAGCAATCCGTGATGGCGTCAGAAGCAGAAGTTATCTATTGTTACGGGTACAGTTTGAGTGTACCTAAACTGTACCCATTGATCCTGCGGAGAACTGTCACCATGTCCCTTGTTATGAATGAAATTCGCTACTTACAGGTGGCAGATAATTTAGCGCAAGCCATTAAGAACGGCAGTTTGCTGGCGGGGAGCCGCCTGCCCTCGGTGCGTGGCTATGCCCAAAGTCATCAGGTGAGCATCAATACGGTGGTGGCGGCGTATCGCACACTGGAAGATCGCGGCCTGATTGAGGCGCGTCCGCAGTCGGGGTTCTACGTCTGTAGCCCGTCAACGGCTGTGGTGCCGACGGCCACAGTGGGTAAGCCAGTCGATGAGGTGCTGGACTTAATTGATACGGTATTTGCCGCGCAACAAAATCCCAGTTTTACCAATATCTCGCTGGCCTGCCCGCAGACGGGCGATTTTTATCCGAGTGCTAAATTGGGGCGCATTATGGCCTCACTCCTGCGCCGCCAGCCGCAACTGATCAGCCAATATGCTTTGCCACCCGGCAGCCAGCGCCTGCGCCAGCAAATTGCCCGCCGCGCCATGACATTGGGAATGCTGGCCAATCCGGCGGAGATTACCATCACCCACGGCTGTATGGAGGCGCTGCAACTGGCGTTGCGAGTGACGACACGGCCGGGGGATTGTGTCGGGCTGGAGTCGCCCACCTATTTCTATCTGATGCCGCTGCTGGCGAGTCTCGGCTTGAAAGCGGTAGAGATTCCCACTGATCCGCAGCAGGGATTATCATTGGATGTGCTGGAGTTGCTGCTGAAAGAGGGGCGGTTGAATGCCCTGATCGCCATGCCCACGGTGCAAAATCCATTGGGCTATACCATGCCGCTGGCGGCGAAAAAGCGGTTGGCGCAGCTAATGAACCATCACCGAGTGCCCTTGATTGAAGATGGTTTATATGCCGAAATTCAATTTGGCTCGACCTTATCCCCGGCGGTCAAAGCCTTTGATCGCGACGGCTGGGTGCTGTTTTGCTCCAGTTTTACCAAAACGTTGGCACCGGATTTCCGTGTCGGCTGGATTGATGGTGGGCGCTTCGCTGAAGCCTTGCACAAGCTAAAAGCGGTCTCGTCGATGGCAGAATCGGCGCTGTTGTCGGAAACACTAGCGCTGTTCTTGGAGTCCGGTGGTTATGATCATCACCTGCGTAGCTTGCGCCGCCGCTATGCTCAGCAGGTACAGCAAGCCCAGCAACTGATTACCCGCAACTTCCCACAGGGCACCAAAGTGACCCAACCGGCGGGAGGGTTTGTATTCTGGGTTGAATTCCCAGAGACAGTTGATACTGTCGCGCTGTTCCATCAAATGCTGCAAGAACAGATTTGCCTGACGCCAGGGACGCTTTATTCGCCGAGCGGCCGCTATCGCAACGCCTTTCGCCTCTCATGTTGTTATCCATTCAATAGCCGCTATACCGGGGCATTGGAGCGGTTGGGGGCGGTGGCATGTGAAATCAGTGGCCTACCTGCGGGAATGCAGTGGCAGCCGGTAGAGGAGGTTGCTGCCGAAAGGCCAGCATCCTGATACACTATCTCTATCGATGCACAAATCAGTGCTATCCTATCTCCAACTTTAGCGAAATATCGTGCCCATCAGTGGCATGTACGGGCCAATACTATGAAAGAACATGCAGAAATCAAACGTCTAAGCGATTTGCTGGATGCGATGAACCACAAAGATCCTAGCGTTATCCAGCAGGGCAATGTGGATTTAATCGCGCAGCATATGAAAGAAAAAGAGAAATTGGCGGCTGAAATTCAGCGCTTGAAAGAAGTGCGGGTTAAAAACCTGAGCGTCGAAGCCCAGAAACTGGCGCAACTGCCCTTCAGCCGTGCGATTACCAAGAAAGAGCAGGCGGATATGGGCACCTTGAAGAAAGCGGTGCGCGGTATTATCGTCGTCCACCCAATGACGGCATTAGGCCGCGAAATGGGTCTGAAAGAAGTGACTGGCTACGCTAAAAAAGCTTTCTAATTACCTCGCCGAATCGATTTACCGTACCAAATAAATCCGGGTAGGAGGCATAGCCACCGCCCGGTTTTTTTATGGGTTTTATCAGTCAAAGAGTTCGGTGTGAGTCCCGATGCAGCCCCAGAAACCTATTTCATCCCCTTGACATATGCTAAGCATATGTTAGTGTTTTTGATAGCACTACTATCAGGAGAGAAAATATGAGAACTGTATCTATTTTTAAAAATGGGCAGAATCGGGCCATTCGTTTACCCAAAGATATGGATTTTGAAGGGGCCACAGAACTAGAAATAATTAAAGAAGGTGATAATATAATCTTACGCCCGATACGACCAACGTGGGTGTCATTTATGGATGAAGATAAAGCAGATGATGATTTTCTTGCCGAAAGACAAGATATTATCGAAGAGGGACGCTTCGAGTTATGATCAAAAAAATATATATGCTTGATACAAATATTTGTTCTTTTATTATGCGGGAACGCCCAGCTGAAATAATTATAAAATTACAACAATGTATTGAGCATCAGAATAAGATAGTTGTTTCAGCCATTACATATTCAGAAATGCGTTTTGGCGCGATTGGTAAGAAAGCCTCACCAAAACATACCTATCTAGTTGATGAGTTTGTGAAACGACTAGATGCTATTTTTCCGTGGGATGTTGCTGCTATTGATGCTACAACAAATATTAAAATAGATCTTGCAAAGCAAGGTACTCCAATAGGTGGGAATGATGCTGCAATAGCCGGACATGCTATTTCCACAGGCGCGATATTAGTGACTAATAATGTAAGAGAGTTTGAAAGAGTTAAAAAGTTGCGGATAGAAGATTGGGCTAACTGATCTTTATCCATAAGGTAAATGTATTCGGCAGGTAAAATATATTCGGAGTACTAATTGTCATCCTCTGGTGAGTGATTCTAGTCTTTTAGTCTAGATTGCCATCCTTGGCATTGGCCTCAATCGCCCTACTAGGATCTACTTTTTGGCATCATTATCATCAATGGTGTCAGCTAACTCTTCCCCAGCAAGCGGCGATTAAAATCCTCGATCTTCCCTTCGGTCATGCGCGTCAGCATGGTTTTGCTCCAACTGGCGGATAGCCCGGAAACCGCCAGCAAGCGGCGATACTGCTCTTCGTCGAACGGCATGTGCCACGCGATACCAATGGCCTCGGCGACGGAAATATCACTGGGGCGCGCCAGAAGTTCCAGCGGATGACTTTCGCTGACTTTGCCGGGTGAGATCACGCGATACAGCCAGCCGCAGTAACCAACTTGCTGCATCAGCACCGACATATCCTCGATAGCAAAATGGAAGTTGAGTTTGTAGCAAGGGGAACGGGGTTGGGTGACCTGAATAGTGGCCTCGCCCCAGCGGTAAATATCCCCCATGTAGACATTCTGTTCGGTCATGCCGAGGGTTGAGATATTTTCGCCGTAGGCTGGTGGCGAGAAGAGTTCGGCCTGCTCAGGAAATTGCTGCGTCCAGTAAGCATAATGCTCCCGTGGGTAGTGACATAACGCGCGATCCGGGCCGCCGTGAAAACGCTTTTCGGCTTGCTCATCCCCCTCCAATCCCAGTGAGGTGAGCATAATCCCACCCTCGACCTGACGTTTACCAATGGCGCTGGGGGAACTGCCGTCATAAGGCTCGATTTTACCGATGTAAACCTGTGGATACTTCATCTGCTCTCCTTGTCTGCGTTTGGAAGGGAGAGCCAGAATACCCTGCCTGATGGCAGGGTTCCAAGGTTTAGCGAATGACCAGAAGGTTCAGTGAGTGATCAGAAGGTTTCCCAGTTATCTTGCTGAGTCGCCTGATTGGCTTTGGGGGTTGACCGTGGTGTTGATGCGCTGGTCGCAGCAGGCTGATGCTGAACCGGTTGCGTCTCTGCTTCCGAGAGTCGGAACACCGCGACCGCTTGCGCCAGTAAGATAGCTTGCTCCGCCAGTGAATCCGCAGCGGCGGCAGACTCCTCCACCAAGGCGGCATTTTGTTGTGTGGTGCTGTCCATTTCGGCAATCGCCTGACTGACTTGCGTGATACCCCGGCTTTGCTCATCCGATGCTGAGGCGATCTCCGCCATAATATCGCGCACATGGGTCACTGACCGGACGATCTCCTCCATCGTCTGCCCAGCATTTTGCACCAGTGAGGTTCCGGCATTCACTTGGGAGACAGACTCGCCAATCAGCCCCTCAATCTCTTTCGCGGCTTGCGCACTGCGCTGTGCCAGATTGCGCACTTCGCTGGCGACTACCGCAAAGCCACGGCCTTGCTCACCTGCGCGAGCGGCTTCAACGGCGGCATTCAGCGCTAGAATATTGGTCTGGAAGGCGATGCTGTTAATCACAGAGGTGATTTCAGAAATCCGTTTAGAGCTGCCGGAGATATCATTCATGGTGCGCACCACATCGCTCACCAGCTTGCCACCCTGTTGCGCGGTTTGTGATGCCTCTGTCGCCAGTTGATTCGCGTGGTGAGCATTGTCGGCATTCTGTTTCACCGTGGCATTCAACTGCTCCATACTGGCGGCAGTCTCTTCTACGGCCGCCGCTTGTTCCTCAGTACGGGAGGACAAATCGGTATTGCCCGCCGCAATCTCGCCGGAGGCATGGGAGACCTGACTGACACCAATGCGGATTTCATCAATCATGGCGCGCAGGTTCTCATTCATCCGCGCCACGGCATTCATCAGCAAGCCTAACTCATCGGTACGATCGGAGGTGGCCGCTGCCGTTAAATCACCGGTGGCGATGCGCTCGGCCATCGCCAGTGTGGCACGTAATGGCACGGTAATTTGGCGAGTCATGCGCCATGAAATCAGCAAACCCAACAGCAGGGCGGCAACAGCGGCAATGGCTAACTGCAATTGCGCATTATTGATTTCGTCGTGGGTGCCTTGCAGCTCTTGGGTGAACAGGTGGGTTGCCAGTTTGTTCAGTTCATTGGCGCTGGTTTCCATCACTTTACCCACTTCCAGCTCTTGCTGATAAGCCGGTAAATAGGCCAGCACGTTGTCTTTATAGGTGCCTAGACTGGTGATAACCGGTGCCAACAGTCTTTGTTGATCTGGCGATAACACCGGCATAAAGGCATTTGCCGCGCTATTAGCGATATTGATGGAGGTAATCAGGGAGGATTCGGCCTCCTGATTGCGATCCAGCAACAAGCCCCGGGCGTTATAGCGCACGGTCATGAGCTTCTGATTCATCTCTGCGAGTAGAATTTGAGTGTTGGTGTCCGCGCCCTCATTGAGCAAACTTTGTTGTAACTCGTTGAGATTCTTCTGTGTTTCGGAGATATTCCAGCTTTTGCGCACATCGTCTTTATGTGCCACGGCATTAACAAAATTACTCTGCTGTTGCAGGTACTCTTCTACCACATCGGCGATGGCCCCGATGGTTTTGCGGTTACTTTCCGACCAGCTAAGAGTCTCGCTCTGGGTCAGCAGGTTTTTGATATTGTTGATGTGTTGCGAGTTTTCTTTGATGTATTGCAAATCATAGGTGCGCTCATATAGCGCACGATTGTATTTTGCCTGATTGGCTTCATCGTTAATTTTGTAGCTCAGATCGACTTTGTAAGCATGCTCTTCGATGACGGAGAAATGGTAAGCGGTGGTCCCAGCGATGATCCCAACCAACAGCAACATCAGGAAAAAACTTAATCCCAGCTTTTTACCGACTTTCACATTATCAAAATGACCCAAAATTTTGCTAAATCCTGCCATGTTATCTCCGTTATGCGGTGTCTCTGATGCAAATCAATCAGCGTAGGTGAGTGGGGTAGGTCTAATTATTAGAGGAATGAGGGCTGGACGCGGGGAGGCCTTGGCAAGAGTGCTTTTCCCAAACGTAATAACAGCTACATTCATAGATTTCGTCCATGAATGCCAGTCACCTTCTTGTACAATCTATCGGCAGGATTTGGCTAAACTTTAGCAATAAAAATGTCAGAAAATAGCAATAAAAAATGCCAGCAAAGAGAACCTTGCTGGCATCGATTGAGTCCCGTAGACATGCGTTTTAAGGCATGTGCGCGGTTTTGGCTAACTACTTAGCTTGAGCGAAACGCGCGGCTGCTTCGTCCCAGTTAACCACGTTCCAGAATGCTTTGATGTAGTCTGGGCGACGGTTTTGGAATTTCAGGTAGTAAGCGTGTTCCCACACATCCAGGCCCATAATTGGGAAGCCTGATGCACCAGCAACGGCTTCACCCATCAACGGGTTATCTTGGTTAGCAGTAGACACCACCGCCAATTTGCCGTCAGCTTTCAGTACCAGCCAAGCCCAGCCAGAACCGAAACGGGTGGCTGCCGCAGCTTCAAATGTGGCTTTGAAATCATCAACCGTTTTGAAGTCGCGCTCGATAGCAGCTTTCAGATCACCCGTCAGGGTGGTGCCCAGTTTCAGACCCTTCCAGAACAGGCTGTGGTTAGCGTGGCCGCCCGCATTGTTACGCATAAAGGTGCGTTTTTCAGCAGGAACTTTGTCCAGATCTTGGATCAGCTCTTCAACACTCAGTTTAGTCAGCTCAGGAAAGCTCTCCAACACCGTGTTTGCATTGTTAACATAGGTTTGGTGGTGTTTGGTGTGATGGATTTCCATCGTCTGCTTATCGAAGTGAGGTTCTAAAGCGTCATAAGCATAAGGCAGGGATGGCAGTGAGTAACTCATAATCATCGTCTCCATAGTGTAGGGCGGCACAAAAAAAGTAAGCACCGCGTAAGCGTTCGGATCATTATAGTTAATTAAATGATATTGAAAATGATTATCAATGCCTTGCTAATTATGTGGTCTTTCTACTCACGAATCCGCTGTGGATGAGTATACACCGTGGCTCTACCGGGTTTACTGAAGCCGACCAAGGTCAAATTGCAGCGCTCGGCGACTTCAACCGCTAAGGTTGTGGCAGCAGAAACAGCAAATAAAATTTCTGCGCCGCACATGGCGGTTTTCTGCACCATCTCATAGCTGGCGCGGCTAGAGACCAGCACCGCGCCTTGCTGCCACGGCTGTTTGGCCCGAATTCCCAGCAACTTATCCAGCGCCACATGGCGGCCAACATCTTCGCAGCCGCCCAATAATTCACCCTGTGGATTGATCCACGCGGCGGCATGGGTACACCCCGTCAACTGACCCACGGTTTGTACCTGTTTGAGTTGCGCTAGGGCGCGGTCCAACTGAGCCAGATTAAAGGTTTGCGTGAACGGCAGCGGGGTGATGGGGCGGAAGATATCCTCCAGTTGCTCGATGCCGCAGACACCACACCCCGTGCGGCCTGCCATCGCCCGACGGCGCTCTTTCAACCCGGCAAATCGGCGGCTCGATAACTCAATATTCACTTCGATGCCGTTGCAGTTGGGGGTGACCTCAATGGCATAGATCTCTTGCGGGGCGCTAATAATGCCTTCCGACAGCGAAAATCCCAGTGCGAAGGCCTCCAAATCCTTCGGCGTCGCCATCATCACCACATGGGAGATGCCGTTGTAGACCAGTGCTACCGGCACTTCTTCCGCCAGCCAATCCCATTGTGGTGCTGTCATTTGATGGCGCTGTAGCACGCTAAGTTGCTTGGCACCGCAGATTTCGGTGGAGAGGTCATTTCCTGAAGGTTTGATCTGGCTCACTATGCGGTCCCGAAAGTTATAACCCATAATCACAATGTGGTAACATTCACATTAAGAATAGTGTGGCTACATATCGTTATTTCAGAAATGTATCCCACACGGTAAAGCGTGATATCGCGTAAGCGATTTTAGCGCCTCCCGTTTTGTTGTGGGAAGCGCGAACTGAATTTTAAATTTCATACCCAAAATAATTCGAGTTGCAGGAAGGCGGCAAGCGAATGAATCCCGATGAGCTTACAGCGGTAAGTGATTCGGGTGAGTGAGCGCAGCCAACGCACATGTGGCTCGAAGTATGACGGGTAAAACAATGTGACAATGTAAGGAGAGACCCATGCAGGTCAGCAGAAGGCAGTTCTTTAAGATCTGCGCTGGCGGTATGGCGGGAACCACGGTCGCGGCACTCGGCTTTGCGCCGTCAGTGGCGCTTGCGGAGACGCGCAATTACAAATTGCTGCGTGCCCGTGAAACGCGGAATACCTGTACATACTGCTCTGTCGGTTGCGGGCTTTTGATGTATAGCCTCGGCGACGGCGCGAAAAACGCCAAAGAGAGCATTTTCCATATCGAAGGGGACCCGGACCATCCGGTCAACCGTGGCGCACTTTGCCCTAAAGGGGCTGGGCTAGTGGATTTCATCCACAGCGAAAGTCGGCTGAAATACCCTGAATACCGCGCGCCAGGTTCAGACAAATGGCAGCGAATCACTTGGGATGATGCTTTTGATCGCATTGCCAAGCTGATGAAAGAGGACCGGGATGCGAACTTTATTAAGACCAACGACGCGGGCGTGACCGTCAACCGTTGGCTGAGCACCGGTATGCTGTGTGCTTCCGCATCCAGCAACGAAACGGGTTATTTGACCCAGAAATTTAGTCGCGCTCTCGGCATGCTTGCCGTAGACAACCAAGCACGTGTCTGACACGGACCAACGGTAGCAAGTCTTGCTCCAACATTTGGTCGCGGTGCGATGACCAACCACTGGGTTGACATTAAGAACGCGAATTTGATTATCGTCATGGGCGGTAATGCGGCAGAAGCGCATCCGGTGGGGTTCCGCTGGGCGATGGAAGCCAAGATCCACAACAATGCCAAGCTGCTGGTGATAGACCCGCGCTTTACTCGTACGGCTTCGGTGGCTGATTTCTACACGCCAATCCGCTCCGGTACGGATATTGCGTTCCTGTCTGGCGTCTTGTTGTACCTGATGACCAACGAAAAAATTAACCGTGAGTACGTCGAAGCGTACACCAACGCCAGCTTGCTGGTGCGGGAAGACTTTGCCTTCGAAGACGGTTTGTTCAGTGGTTATGACGCCGAAAACCGCAAATACGACAAAACTAGCTGGAACTATCAGTTGGACGAGAACGGCTTTGCCAAACGGGACGTCACCCTGCAAGATCCGCGCTGCGTGTGGAACCTGCTGAAAGAGCACGTCAGCCGCTATACGCCTGATGTGGTATCCAACATTTGCGGCACGCCAAAAGAAGATTTCTTGCAGGTTTGCGAATATCTCGCCGAAACCAGCGTGTCCGATAAAACCGCCACATTCCTGTATGCCTTGGGCTGGACACAGCACTCGGTTGGCGCACAGAACATCCGCACCATGGCGATGATTCAGTTGCTACTGGGTAACATGGGGATGGCGGGCGGCGGTATTAACGCCTTGCGCGGTCACTCCAATATTCAGGGATTAACCGACCTTGGCTTGCTGTCACAGAGCTTACCGGGTTACCTGAATCTGCCATCAGAAAAGCAGCCGGATATTGAGACCTATCTGAAGGCCAACACGCCAAAAACGCTGCTGCCGGGCCAAGTGAACTACTGGAGCAATTACCCGAAATTCTTCGTCAGTTTGATGAAAAGTTTCTACGGTGATAAAGCCCAGAAGGAGAACGGCTGGGGCTATGACTGGTTGCCGAAGTGGGATAAAGGCTACGACGTCTTGCAGTATTTCGAGATGATGTCGCAGGGCAAAGTGAATGGCTATATCTGCCAAGGCTTTAACCCGCTGGCGTCGTTCCCGAATAAAAACAAAGTGGTCGCCTCACTGTCGAAACTGAAATTCTTGGTCACTATTGATCCGCTCAATACGGAAACCGCGAACTTCTGGCAAAACCACGGTGAATTTAACGATGTCGATCCATCGAAAATTCAAACAGAAGTGTTCCGCTTACCGTCTAGCTGCTTTGCTGAAGAGAACGGCTCGATCGTTAACTCCAGCCGCTGGCTGCAATGGCACTGGAAAGGCGCTGATGCACCGGGACAAGCGCTGAATGATGGCGCGATTCTGGCGGGCATCTTTATGCGTCTGCGTGAGCAGTACCGCCGGGAAGGGGGCGCGGTGCCAGAACAGGTGCTCAATATGACCTGGGATTACCTGACGCCAGACAATCCAGAGCCAGAAGAGGTGGCGCAGGAGAGTAATGGTCGTGCGCTGGCGGATATCACGGATGCCGATGGCAAAGTGCTGGTCAAAAAAGGCGAGCAGCTCAGCACCTTCGCGCACCTGCGTGATGACGGCACCACCGCCAGTGGCTGCTGGATCTTTGCCGGTAGCTGGACACCCACCGGCAACCAGATGGCCCGCCGCGATAATGCTGACCCATCGGGCCTCGGCAATACGCTGGGCTGGGCGTGGGCATGGCCGCTTAACCGCCGCATTCTGTACAACCGCGCCTCCGCTGACCCGCAAGGCAAGCCGTGGGATCCGAAACGTCAGTTGCTGGAGTGGGATGGAGCCAAGTGGGCGGGGATTGATATCCCAGACTACAGCGCCGCCGCACCGGGCAGTGATGTTGGGCCGTTTATCATGCAGCCTGAAGGGATGGGCCGCCTGTTTGCCATCGACAAAATGGCGGAAGGGCCATTCCCGGAACACTATGAGCCATTCGAAACGCCGTTGGGCACCAACCCGCTGCACCCGAATGTGATATCCAACCCGGCCGCTCGCGTCTTTAAAGACGATTTGGCCGCGATGGGGTCTCATGAGCAATTCCCGTATGTCGGCACCACTTATCGTCTGACCGAGCATTTCCACTACTGGACCAAACATGCGCTGCTTAATGCCATCGCACAGCCGGAACAGTTTGTGGAAATTGGCGAAAAACTGGCCGCGAAGAAGGGCATCAAGCAGGGAGATACCGTAAAAGTCAGCTCCAACCGAGGCTATATCAAAGCCAAGGCGGTGGTGACCAAACGTATTCGCACACTGAATGTCCACGGACAAGAAGTGGACACTATTGGTATCCCGATTCACTGGGGATTCGAGGGCGTCGCGAAAAAAGGCTTCCTGGCTAACACACTGACGCCGTTTGTCGGTGATGCCAATACGCAAACGCCAGAGTTTAAGGCGTTCTTGGTCAACGTGGAAAAGGTGTAACGGAGAGAACCTATGTCACTGCAAACTCAAGACATTATCCGGCGCTCCGGCACCAACTCCCTTACGCCGCCGCCACAGGATCGTAACCATCAGGAAGAGGTGGCGAAACTTATCGACGTCACCACCTGTATCGGCTGCAAAGCCTGTCAGGTGGCGTGCTCGGAGTGGAACGACATCCGCGATGAAGTGGGCCATAACGTCGGGGTGTACGATAACCCCGCCGACTTGACCGCCAAATCCTGGACGGTGATGCGCTTCTCTGAAGTTGAAGATGAAGAGAGCGGCAAGCTGGAGTGGCTGATCCGTAAGGATGGCTGTATGCACTGTGCTGATCCGGGCTGCCTGAAGGCTTGTCCGTCGGAGGGGGCTATCATTCAGTATGCGAATGGTATCGTCGATTTCCAGTCAGAACACTGTATCGGTTGTGGCTACTGCATCGCCGGTTGCCCGTTTGATGTGCCGCGTATGAACAAAGATGACAATCGGGTGTACAAATGTACCCTGTGCGTCGATCGTGTGGGTGTGGGTCAGGAACCGGCCTGCGTGAAAACCTGCCCAACGGGCGCGATTCATTTTGGCACCAAAGAGGCGATGAAAGAGGTGGCGGCTGGCCGCGTCGAGGAGCTGAAAACTCGTGGCTTCGATAACGCCGGGTTATATGACCCAGCGGGCGTGGGCGGTACTCACGTGATGTATGTGCTGCATCATGCGGATAAGCCTCAGCTCTATCATGGCTTGCCGGACAACCCGACTATCAGCCCGACAATCACCTTCTGGAAGGGCATCTGGAAACCGCTGGCGGCGATTGGCTTTGCCGCCACCTTTGCCGCCAGTATCTTCCACTACGTGGGGGTCGGCCCGAATCGGGTTGAGGAAGAGGAGGAAGAGGGCGATAAGCCGGATGCCACCCCTACCGAAACCACCGATAAGGCACCAGAGGCCACCACCGCTGAGCACTCAGACGACGGGGAGACGCGGAAATGAAAAAAGAGAAACGGATCCAGCGCTACAGTGCGCCGGAGCGCATCAACCACTGGATAGTGGCCTTCTGCTTTATGCTGGCGGCGATCAGTGGTTTGGGGTTCTTCTTCCCGTCATTTAACTGGCTGATGAATATTTTTGGTACGCCACAGCTGGCGCGCATCCTTCACCCCTTCGCCGGGGTGATTATGTTCGCCGCCTTCCTGATCATGTTTTTCCGTTACTGGAAACACAACCTGATTAACAAGGAAGATCTGGAGTGGGCTAAAAATATCCATAAAATCGCCATGAATGAGGAAGTGGGCGATACTGGACGCTATAATTTCGGACAGAAATGCGTGTTCTGGGCTGCTATTATCAGTCTAGTTCTGCTGCTGGCCAGCGGCGTGGTGATTTGGCGGCCTTACTTTGCGCCCTCTTTCCCCATTCCGCTGATTCGTCTGGCACTGCTGGTGCATTCGCTGGCGGCGGTAGGGCTTATTCTCGTGATTATGGTGCATATCTATGCCGCCCTGTGGGTGAAGGGCACCATTACCGCGATGGTCGAGGGTTGGGTGCCAGCGGCATGGGCGAAAAAGCACCATCCGCGCTGGTATCGTGAGGTCAATGCCAAACGGCAACTTCAGAAAAAACAGGAAGAGAAACCCTGATGAGTATTCGCATTGTTCCTAAAGATCAGTTGGGAAAACAAAGCGAAAAAGGTACAACGGCGGGGAATATCCCGCCGTTACTTTTCGCGAATTTAAAGAGCCTGTATACCCGGCGCACTGAACGTTTACAGCAGTTGGCGCTGGATAACCCGCTATCAGATTATCTGGATTTCGCGGCTAAAATTACGCAGGCGCAGCAAAAGGCGCTGCATGACCACCCGCTGGTGTTGGACATGAAAGCCGAGCTGGAGCAGTCCGCTGCTAGCGGTAAGCCGCCGCTGGATTTGAGTGTTTTTCCGCGCACCGAACATTGGCGCAAGCTGCTCTCCGCGCTGATTGCCGAACTGCGCCCTGATGCGCCAGATCATATTCTGGCGGTGCTGGATAATCTGGAGAAGGCGTCAGTCCATGAGCTTGAACTCTATGCCGATGCACTGTTAAATCGCGAATTTGCGCAGATTGGCAGCGAAAAAGCGCCCTTTATCTGGGCGGCGCTCTCACTGTACTGGGCGCAGATGGCCAGCCAAATTCCCGGCAAAGCGCGCGCGGAATATGGCGAGCATCGCCAATTCTGCCCGGTGTGTGGCAGCATTCCGGTCTCCAGTGTGGTCCATATCGGCACCCACAATGGCTTGCGCTATTTGCACTGTAATTTGTGCGAAAGCGAGTGGCATGTGGTGCGGATTAAGTGCAGCAACTGCGAGCAGACCCGTGATTTGAACTACTGGTCACTGGACAGCGAAAATGCAGCGGTGAAAGCGGAAAGTTGCGGTGATTGTGGCACTTACCTGAAAATTCTGTATCAGGAAAAAGACCCGCAGGTCGAAGCGGTAGCGGATGATCTGGCCACGCTTATCCTCGACGCCAAGATGGAAGGCGAGGGTTTCGCGCGCAGCAGTATCAATCCGTTTGTGTTTCCCGGAGAATAACCTATTCCCCAGATTTGGCGACCTGCGTGACTATGAGCACTGAACCACACACTCTTTACAGCCAGTTACCGGCCATTGACCGCCTACTACGGGAGCCAGCCATGGCCCCGTTACTGGCAGAATATGGCCCCGCGCTGTTAACCGATACTCTGCGCCAGATGCAATCTGAAGCCCGCGAATACATTAGCCAGTTTCATTCGCTGGCTGATTGGTGTGCGGACTGGCCTGCGGCCTTGCGTCAGCGGCTAAATCAACGTCAGCCCGCGCTAAAACCCGTCTTTAACCTCTCCGGCACGGTACTGCACACCAATTTGGGACGTGCGGCACTGGCGGAATCTGCTATTGCGGCGGTGAATGATGCCATGCGCGGAGCGGTCACCCTTGAATACTCCCTGAGTGGCGCGGGCCGTGGGCATCGTGATCGGGCGGTGGCGGATCTGCTCTGCGAACTGACAGGCGCGGAAGATGCTTGCATCGTCAATAACAATGCCGCTGCGGTGTTTTTGATGCTGACGGTGATGGCGACGGGCAAGCAGGTGGTCGTGTCGCGTGGTGAGCTGGTGGAGATTGGCGGCGCGTTTCGCATCCCTGATGTGATGCGGCAGGCGGGTTGTGAGCTGGTGGAGGTCGGCACCACTAATCGCACTCACCTGAAAGATTACCGTCAGGCGATCAATGAGCAGACTGGCCTGCTGATGAAAGTGCACACCAGCAATTACCACATTGAGGGCTTCGCCGCAGCAGTGGCCGAATCGCAACTGGTGGCTTTGGGGCAGGAGTTTGCCATCCCCACTGCCACTGATCTCGGGAGTGGTTCGCTGGTGGACATGACCCGCTACGGCTTACCGGCAGAGCCGATGCCACAACAGTTAATTGCCGCAGGGGTGGATTTGGTCACCTTCTCCGGCGACAAACTGTTGGGCGGGCCGCAGGCGGGGATAATTCTCGGCAAAAAAGAGTGGATCGAACGCTTACAGCAGCATCCGCTCAAGCGGGCACTGCGGGCGGATAAAATGACGCTCGCCGCGCTGGATGCCACTTTGCGCCTCTATCAGCAACCCGATCGGCTCACTGAGTTGCTGCCCACCATGCGGCTACTGACCCGTCCGGCGCAGGCCATCGCGGAGAGCGCTCAGCGGGTGCTGGCGGCGCTGAGTGATCGCTACAGCGCTGACTTTACCTTGGCGGTGGAACCCTGTTTATCACAAATCGGTAGCGGCTCATTACCGGTTGACCGCTTACCCAGTTGGGCCGTAACCTTGACACCTAACGATGGCAGTGGACGCACGCTGGAAGCACTCACCGCGCGCTGGCGTGGATTGGCTAAGCCAGTGATTGGCCGCGTGGCTGATGGGCGTCTATGGTTAGATTTGCGCTGCTTGGAGGATGAAGCCGCGTTGCTCAGGGAATTGGCACCATGATTATTGCTACAGCAGGCCATGTTGACCATGGCAAAACCACACTTTTGCAGGCGATTACTGGGGTTGATGCTGACCGCCTGCCGGAAGAAAAACAGCGCGGGATGACCATTGATCTCGGCTATGCCTATTGGCCGCAACCTGACGGCACCCCTCTTGGATTTATTGATGTCCCCGGTCACGAGAAGTTTTTAGCCAATATGCTGGCAGGCGTGGGCGGTATTGATCATGCCTTGCTGGTGGTGGCGTGTGATGATGGCGTGATGGCGCAAACTCGCGAGCATCTGGCGATTTTACGGCTCACAGGCCGCCCGACCCTCACCGTCGCGCTGACCAAAGCGGATCGCGTTGATGATGAACGCATCGCGCAGGTCCATCAGCAGGTGATGGCAGAACTGGCCGCACAAGGCTGGCCGCCAGAGCAGGTGACCCTGTTTGTGACTGCCGCCACCGCCGGCCGGGGCATCAGCGAATTGCGCGAACATCTGGCGCAATGCCATCAGCAAGGCGCGGAGCATGGCCGATTACAGCGCCGTTTTCGCCTCGCGATTGACCGTGCATTTAGTGTCAAAGGGGCCGGTTTGGTGGTCACGGGCACGGCACTGGCGGGCAAGGTGGCGGTGGGTGACACCCTCTGGCTCACGGGCAGTGACTGCCCAGTGCGGGTGCGCGGCATTCATGCCCAAAATCAAAATACCCAGCAGGCGCAAGCGGGCCAACGTATTGCCCTGAATATCAGCGGCGATATCAGCAAGGCGCAGATCAATCGTGGCGACTGGCTGTTAGCGCAGCAACCGCCTGAGGCGGTGGATCGCGTGCTGGTGGTGGTCGATGCCGACGTGCCGATACAGCATTGGCAGCCACTGCATCTACACCATGCCGCCAGCCACATTACCGGACGTTTTTCGCTACTGACGAATCCATCATCTCCTGACGATATCTCCCCCGGCGGAAAATCTCCCGTGATTCTGGCCGAGCTATTGCTGGATAACCCGTTGTGGCTGGCCGAGAATGACCGCCTTATTCTGCGGGATATTGCGGCGAAGAAAACCTTAGGCGGCGCGCGGGTGATCCATCTGGCGGTGCCGAAACGCGGTAAACGTCAACCAGCCTATTTAGCCTGGTTAACGGCGCTAGCGCAGGCCAGCACTGACCGCGAGGTGCTGGATTTGCATTTAGCGCAAGGGCCAGTCTCTTTGCGTGGCTTCAGTTGGGCGCGTCAACTGGCTGAATCGGAGATGGCGGTGTTGCTGGCGGGGACCGAGAGTGTGGTCGCCGGAGATATCGTGCTGTCGCAGCCTCATGCTCAGCAAGCGCAGCAAACCCTGCTGCATGTCTTGTGCCTCTATTATCAGCAGCATGGCGATCAGTTGGGGTTAGGGCGCGCGCGTTTGCGGCGTATGGCACTGCCGACGCTGGATGAAGGGCTGGTCTTTCGGCTGATTGATCATCTGCTGGCGCAGGGGGCGTTAAAAAACTGCCGTGGCTGGTTGCATCTGCCCGCGCATGGGCTGGAGTTTACCGAGCAAGAACAGGCACAGTGGCTGCAAGTCGCCCCCTATTTTGCCGATGCCCCTTGGTGGGTACGTGATTTAGCGGCTGAGCTGCACATGGATGAAGGCGATATGCGCGTGTTGCTCCGTAAAGCGGCGCAACTGGGCTACATCACGGCCATCGTGCCGGATCGCTACTATCTGAGTCAGCGCATTGAGCAGTTCGCCGATTTGGTCCGTGAGTTGGACGCCACTCAGGGCAGCGCCTGCGCCGCAGACTTCCGCGACCGACTGGGTGTGGGCCGCAAACTGGCGATTCAAATTCTCGAATTCTTTGACCGCAGCGGCTTTACTCGCCGCCGAGGCAATGACCATTTACTGCGCGACCGTGGGCTATTTTCAGCTACGAATTGAGATATTTCTTGACCCACCCCAATCCGGCCAAGGTGTCGGTTTTGGGGTGATATTCACAGCCGATCCAGCCTCGATAGCCAATCTTATCCAGTAAATCGAACAGATAAGGGTAGTTGATCTCTCCACTGTCCGGCTCATGGCGATGGGGGACCGAGGCTATCTGGATATGGGCGTAGCGCCCGGCAAAATGCTCAATAATCTGCGTTAGGTTACCGTCCACCAACTGTGCGTGGAACAAATCCAATTGCATAAAGACATTGCCACGGTCAATTAATGACAGCAGATCGTGGGTCTGATATTGGCTGGAAAACAGATAGTGGGGTTTCACCTGCGGGCTGAGCGCTTCAATCAAAATGTTAATCTGATGTGGGGCGCACTGCTCTGCCGCGTAGCGGATGTTGCTGATAAATGTCTGTTGATAAGCGGCCCGATCGGCAGTGGGCGGCACAATTCCGGCCATCACATGGATTGAATGGCAGTTTAAGGCGAGGGCATACTCCAGTGCCCGATCGATATCTTGCCGCGCCTGCACCTCTCGACCCGGCAGCGCCGCCAAACCCCACTCGCCACTCTGTGGCTGACCAGGCGGGGTATTAAACAGCGCCAAATGTAAGCCGTGCTGTCGCAATTGAGCGGCTAATTGGTCAGCGGGATAGTCATAGGGAAACAAAAACTCCACCGCCTTAAAACCGGCATCGGCAGCGGCTTTAAAGCGCGCCAAAAATGGCACTTCAGTAAACATCATCGATAAGTTAGCGGCAAACTTGGGCATGGTTCAACTCCGTAATTCGGCAACTTCGTCATCGGTTAGATAGCGTATTTTGCGCTCGCCGAGGGTGAAAATCAGCTTGGCGGTCTCTTCCAGCTCTTCGGTATTGTCTGCCGCCGCGCGCAGGTCTTTGCCGATCACCACCGAGCCATGATTAGCCAACAAAAAGGCGGTGTGATGAGGGGCCAGCCGCGCCAGATCCTCACCTAAGCGCTTATCCCCTGGGCGATAATAGGGCACCACGGGCAGTTTGCCGACCCGCATCACCAGATAAGGGGTGAAGGGCTTGATGGCATTGCGCGGGTCCAAATCTTGCAGGCAAGAGAGGGCTGTTAGATAGGTGCTGTGCAGATGAACCACGGCTTTGCATTCAGGGTTGTTATGGTAGAGCGCCAGATGAAAACTCACCTCTTTCGACGGTTTATCACCCGATAGCCACTCCCCCTGTAAGCTCACCCTCGACAGCCGCTCAGGCAGTAACTCCCCCAGACAAGAACCGGTGGGGGTCGCCAGAATAGAGCCATCCGCCAGTTGTAAAGAGAGATTACCTGCTGATCCGGTGGCATAACCGCGCTGAAAAAACGAGGCACCTAAACGCACCAAACTGTCACGCGCCTGCTGTTCATTGAGGGTGGAATCTTCAATCGTCGTGGAAAGGTCACTCATACCGGGAACTCCCATTGTGCTCTGGCGAAAAAGTCCTCGTCGCCAAAATTACCTGATTTTAACGCCAGTGAAATTGGGGTGTTGGGGTTGATGGACTTCACCCAAGGTACGCCGGGGGAGATGCTGGGGCCAATGTGGAAGGCGTCGATTGCCAGTGCCTGACACACCACGCCAGAGGTTTCGCCTCCCGCAACAATAAAGCGCGTGAAACCCGCCTGCTGTAAGTGCACCGCCAGTAGCGCAAATAGCTGTTCAATGCCCTGACTGGCTATCTCCCTGCCATACTGCTGCTGAATCTGCTGTAACACAGCGGGTTGGGCGGTGGCGTAGACCAGCGGGGCGAGAGTGTCTGCGTCTTGGGATTGCACCCATTGGCTGAGCTGTTCGGCATAAACCGCTCGCTGTGCTTCACTCCCGATGCACTGGGCGATGTCGATGGCTTTGGCGGGGGCTTGCTGCTGATACGCTGCCACTTGTTGGTTGGTCATGGTAGAGCAGGAACCCGACAGCACCACAGCTCGTCGCCCTTGCGGATTGCCCGCCGCCGTGGCGGAGGAGGATGGCGGGGTGGTGGTGGCCCAGTGGTGGGCCAGACCCATCGCCAGCCCAGAACCGCCCGTCACCAGCTTCATATTGTGCAGCGCCCGGCCTTGGGTCAACAGATGTGACTCATTCAGGCAATCCAGTACTGCGTAACTGACGCCATTGTCATACAACTGTTGTAGCTGCTGAGCAACCGCCTCTGCGCCCAGATCCATCACACTGGCAGGCACCAGCCCTGCGCGACCTTGTGCTTGCGCTTCAATCAGCCGCAGCAGATGGCTCTCTTTCATCGGCGTCACGGGGTGGTTTCTCATCCCTGATTCAGCCAACAACTGATCCATCACAAACAGGTAACCCTGATAAACAGTGCGCCCATTCACGGGCAGAGCAGGAGAGATCACGGTGTGGCGCTCCCCGAGGGCGGCCAACAGCGCATCAATCACCGGGCCAATATTGCCCTGCGGGGTGCTGTCGAAGGTGGAACAGTATTTGAAGTAAAACTGAGTGCAGCCCTGTTGTTGCAGCCACTGTAAGGCGGCCAGCGATTGCGACACCGCCTGATCCACCGGGCAAGAGCGAGATTTCAGACTGACAACTCGCGCTTGAGCATCCGCTTGCGGCGGGTTCTCAGGGATACCATTGAATTGGATCGCCGTCATCCCATTATTGACCAGAAAACTGGCAATATCTGTGGCACCGGTAAAGTCATCAGCAATGACCCCTAATCTCATATCCCCCCCTCACGTTTGTTAATTTTAGTTGCCATTTGTTCTTATGTGTTAAATGTAAGGGCTTTAACCTGTAGGTACGGTGACCAATATCACAGTTATTAACATTTAAAGATAGCTTAAATTACGTACAAGGCTATTTTTTGGATGAGAAAATCGTGATAATTTGCTGTTTTATCTCATTTTATTGTGGTTTTTGTCGGCAAGGGAAAAAATGTTAACTTTGCCAAAAACACCCTAACCCTGTGATGTTGCGAAAAAATTCACCCCTCATTTGTGAAAATTGACGTAAAATCACATTATTTACCACTCTGAGCAAAGCAAGAGGTCATCGTGATACCTGTTGAACGGCATCAACAAATAGTGGCGCTGGTGGCTGAACGTGGCGCAATCAGCATTGCCGAACTGACTGAGCGCCTGCATGTCTCCCATATGACCATCCGCCGCGATGTGCAAAAACTGGAGCAACAAGGGATGGTGCTCTCGGTTTCCGGCGGGATTCAGTTACCGGAAAAACTGGTGTTTGAGCCTTCTCATCAAGATAAAGAGGGAATGTACAGCCGCCAGAAAGCCGCGATTGGTGAGTTGGCGTCCCAGCAAATACCGGATAATAGCTGCATTTATCTGGATGCGGGCACCACCACTCTGGCACTGGCACGGCATTTGGCGGAGCGGCAGGATCTGCTGGTGGTCACCAATGATTTTGTGATTGCCAACTACCTGATGGAGTCCGGCCAGTGTGAGTTGATTCATACCGGTGGGCGGGTGTGCCGTGAAAACCGCTCCTGCGTGGGCGAGGCGGCAGCACAGGCGCTGCGGAATCTGTCGATAGATATTGCCTTTATCTCGGCCTCTTCATGGAGTATGCGCGGCCTTTCAACGCCCAGCGAAGATAAAGTCGCGGTAAAAAAAGCCATTGTGGAAGCCAGCCGTAAGCGGATGTTACTTTGCGACACTTCAAAATACGGCAAGATAGCCACCTATCTGGCGCTGCCGATGACGGTCTTCGACACCATCATTACGGATGAGGGCTTGCCGGTTACTGCCTTGGAAACCCTTGAGCAGACTGGGATCAATCTGCTGATCGCCAAAACTCCCACACCGTGATTTCTTAGCGTGCTACCGGCCAATGCAGTGCTGTTTTCTATTGCATTGGCCCTGTTATTCCCCCTCTTATTGATGCCTGCGGCGGTTTAAGGCAGGTTATCCCCTCGTCAATGTTGCTTTTCGTGAATGCCTCTAAGTTTAAATAACATTAATAATCAGTGCATTAACGAATATCAAATTATTGACTGTTAATATTTGTGAGTTAACTCGCATTTACTTGTGATCCAATCCCTTAGATTTAACTTTATCAAACATTAAATAACTAAATTTAACATTTTACTTTTATCCAACACCTGCAGCTATAGCCCGAAGGATTATCGCTGAACCTTGTTCCCTACAAATAATTAAAAATGAGGCTCTATCATGTCTGAAACCACCACTGAACCGACAGTGATACCGACGGTGCTACCGGCAGAGAATCATGCCTACCGTAAGGCGGCATGGCACATTTTACCCCTACTGATGCTCTGTTATGTCGTCGCTTATCTGGACAGGGTTAATGTCGGTTTTGCCAAACTGCAAATGGCCGATGACTTACAGTTCTCCGAGGCGGTGTATGGCTTTGGTGCCGGTATCTTCTTTATTGCCTACTTCTTTCTGGAGATACCCAGCAACCTGATGCTGCATCGGGTCGGGGCGCGGCTGTGGATTGCGCGTATTATGATCACTTGGGGCATCATCTCGGCGGGGATGGCTTTCGTCACCACGCCAATGTCATTTTATGTGATGCGCTGCTTATTGGGGATTGCTGAAGCGGGTTTCTATCCGGGGGTGATTCTTTATATCTCTTATTGGTTCCCCACTAATCGCCGTGGTCGGATGTATGCCCTATTCGCCACTGCCGTGCCACTCTCTGGCGTGATAGGTGCACCGTTATCCGGTTGGATCATGGATGCTTTTAATGGCTTCCACGGCTTTGCAGGCTGGCAATGGATGTTTATTCTGGAAGGTATTCCCTCGGTATTAATCGGTATTTTGGTGATTTTTAAGCTGACGGATCGCATCAGCCATGCCAAATGGTTAACCGCCGAAGAGAAAAAAATCCTACAAACCAATATTGATAACGACACTCAACATCACGTCCACAGCAGCTTGAAAGAGATCTTCCTGCAACCGCGTGTTTGGCTGTTAACCCTGATCTATTTCTGTCTGATTGCTGGTTTTTACACCATTGGCTTCTGGTTACCTACCCTGATTAAAGATAGCGGTGTCACCAGTATCTTAAGTATCGGCCTGCTGAGTGCCATTCCTTATGCTGCCGCTGCGGTGACCATGATTGTGGTATCGCGCAGTGCTGACCGCTTGAGGGAGCGGCGCTGGCATTTAGCCCTCACCGCCACACTGGGTGGGCTTGGGATGATTATCTCCGCCAGTTTCAGTGACAATATCGTCATCGCCATGATTGGTTTAACCATGGGTGCGATGGGCGCATTAAGTACTTTGCCGCTGTTCTGGAGTTTACCGACCGCCTTCCTCGGCGGCACAGCGGCAGCGGCGGGTATCGCGCTGATTAACTCTTGGGGCAACCTGGCGGGCTTTGTCGCACCTTACATGATGGGCTACCTGAAAGATCTGACGCAAAGCACCACCACCGGAATGTTGATTATCTCCACCATGCTCTTTATTGGCGCAGCACTGGTCTTTTTAGTCCCCGCCAAAACAGTGAACCGCTAACGGCACAGAAAACAAGGATAAAATAATGAACATAATGGTCACCGGAGCCGCAGGTTTTCTGGGTCGCCGCTTGATAGAGCGCTTACTGACTCTCGATTATCTGGCGGACAGCCAAGGTCATCAGCGCAGCATCACGAAAATTATCGCCTGTGATGTGGTGCCGCTGAGTGGTATCGCGGATGAGCGGGTAGAGGTGATTTGTGGTGATATCTCGGACGCCCAATGGCTCGCCACGGTTTTTGATCGGCAGGTCGACACGGTTTTTCATCTGGCGGCAATCGTCTCCAGTCAGGCCGAGGAGGATTTTGATCTGGGAATGCGCGTCAATTTCGATGCGACGCGCAACTTATTTGAGCAGGCGCGTCAGTTAGGTCACTGCCCGAAAGTCATTATTACCAGTTCGGTAGCGGTGTTTGGCGGGGCATTACCGACTGTGGTGCCCGACGAACAAGTGTGGTCGCCCCAAAGCTCTTACGGCACACAAAAAGCCTTAAACGACCTATTACTGGCCGATTATAGCCGCCGGGGATTTATTGATGGCCGCAGTTTGCGGATGCCCACCATTGTGGTTCGCCCCGGCAAACCGAACCGCGCCGCCTCCAGTTTTGCCAGCGGCATTATCCGTGAGCCGCTGCAAGGCATTGAGGTGATCTGCCCTGTGAGTCTGCAAACACCGCTGTGGTTGCTGTCGCCGAAAATGGCGATTAACAACCTGATTCTCGGTCATCAACTGAGCGCCAGCCAGCTTAAATCTGGTCGGGTGATTAACCTGCCGGGCTTGTCCATCAAGGTGCAGCAGATGATTGATGCCTTGCGACGTATCGCCGGAGATGAAGTGGCGGATCGGATTACGGTGCAGCAAGACCCCTTGATTGAGAAGATCGTCAACTCATGGCCGGGGGATTTTGAGGCACACTACGCCAAGGAGCTCGGCTTTATCAGTGATAAGGATTTTGACACTATCATTAATGACTTCATTCTCGGCGAGTTGCCGGATCGGGTGGTGCGATTGGTGGGGAATCGACACTAAAACGCGGTGATTCCCCTCGGATTATCATGGTATTCCGAGGGGATAACTCACACGGCACTACTCTGCTATCACTGTTTCTGGTTGGCGGCGAATAAATACCATCACCAAGGCCAGCCACAGCAAGCCACTGATCAAGTTGAACAAATTGAAGATACCGCTGTTGCCCCACAGGTAGGCCAATTTGGCAAATTCAATGCCGAAGGTGAAGACCATCATACTGATCATCCCCATCGCCGCAGAGACAGTCCCTTTGCTGATATCGCTGGCAAACAGGGTCAGCCGCACCAAACCGGCATTCGCCAAACCAATACCAAAGGCATACAAACTCAGCCCCGCCGTCATCCACAGATAAGCATGGGATGAGTAGAGTGTGGAGCCAGCCGCAATCAGCAGGCCGACAATCATCGGGCCAGCGCCATAGCGGATCAGCCGTGGAATGCTGGTTTTACCGCTCAATCTCGCCAGTGTCAGGTTGCCTATAATCAGCGCGCCAAAAATCGGCACCTGCAACACGCCATACCCCACTGTGGATAGCCGCTCGCCGCTGATCAAAATAACGGGCGATTGCGCAATCCACGCCAGCAATGGCAGGCTAGCGAAACCCAACGCCAGTGAACCGCACAGGAAACGGCGGTTGGCGAGCACTTGCTTATAGTCACTCCACATGGCCGCGACTGACAATTTCTCACCTTTCAGTGACGCGGTTTCCGGCATGGCACGCCACAAGCCGACAAATGAAATGGCACCCAGTGCGGCAAACAGCACAAACATTGACTGCCACGGCGCGACGTGAATCAGGGCTGCACCCGCCAATGGCCCTAGCAACGGGGCAATCAAAGCCACATTCGCCATCAGCGCGGTGATTTTGATACACACTGCTTCCTCGAATGACTCCTGAATCGTGGCGTAACCGACCGCGCCAATAAAGCACAAGCCAATCCCTTGCAGGAAGCGCATGGCGATAAACTGTTCAATGGTATTGACCAGCAAAATGGCAAGGCAGGTGACCACAAAGAACGCCACACCGACCAACATCACCGGACGACGCCCACGGCGGTCTGACAGCGGACCAAGCAGCCATTGCAGAAACATCCCGCCCGCCAGATAAGCGGTCATGGAGGTCGGCACCCACTCTTCGCTGGCATTAAAATCGGCCACGACCGCCAGCATACCCGGTTGAATCATATCGTTGGCGATATAAGCGGCAAATTCGAATAATACCAAACAGAGCGGAAATAAAAGCGCCCGTCGACCTAAACGTGTCGCGGGTGAAAATGAAGTTTGCATAGATTAAGCTATTAATTATAAACGTAAAAAAAGGGAAGCACTCAGGCAGAATGCCAGTCAGAGCGCGTCAGGTCGGCTATTTTGCCGCCAATATAACGTTATGGCAACAATTTATACCTCCAGAGGGGGTCAGCTTAGCTTGGATCTGATTTTTGTTGAGATTGGATCTAGTTTCGGTTGATATTCGCTCGGTGCTCACTTGGCCTCCCCAGCCTCAACCGAGTCGGGCCGCAGGGCGGCGGCCCAACACCCGCGCCTTGCGCGAAATATTGCCCTGCGGGTAAACCTCCCACGTCTTTCGGGCTGACGAGCCAGCGCGATGGGCATCCTTGCTCAAGCGCACTTTTCGCGGGCGTCCATGCCCGCTCACTCTACCCTCCCTCCTCGTCGGCAATATTCCTAATTGCGCCTAAGTTCAAAAGAGAAAGTCAAAATCAAAACTGTGGTTTTGACCTTGAAGTTAAAAGCACATTTGAGCTGCCGAGTGAAGAGAGTAGGCAAGGAAAACGGGCAGGACGCCCGTTTTAGGCGTCGCGCGGAGGGACCCGCGTAAAGCCGTCCGTCAGCCGAAACGATGAGCGAGGGTACCCACGAAGTGGGCAAGCGATACGTGCGAAGCGCGGGATTCCACAAGGGTGCGCGCTCGCACCCTTTGGCGGTTGAGGCATAGGAGGTTAGGTGAACACTGAAGCTTTGACAACCGAACCAATCACTTGCCCCCTCCTGTGTATCTCCCCCCAAACTTACGTTACTATTTGTGAGGTAACTGTTTTTCAGACTCATATTAAGGCGATCGAGAGTATGCATGACCAATAAGATTGGCTGGATTGATAATCTGCGGGCTGTGGCTTGCATTATGGTGGTGATGATCCACGCCACCACCTATTACGTGACCAGTGGTGCGCGGGTGGGGGAAGTGAACTGGGATATTGCCAATCTGCTGAATTCCGCCTCTCGTGCCTGTGTGCCGCTGTTCTTTATGATCTCCGGTTACCTGTTTTTGGGTGAAAAGAGCGCCAAACAGAAGCACTTTACCCGCATCGGGCTGTGTCTGCTGTTCTATAGCGTGGTGGCACTGATCTATATTTTGACCCTCACCCCCATCGACGGCTGGGCCTCGCTGAAGAATATCCTGCAAAAACCGGTGTTTTATCACCTGTGGTTTTTCTATGCCATTATCGTGGTCTATCTGGTTTCACCGCTGATTAACGTCAAACCGGTGTCGGGCCGCTATCTGGCGGTGATCATCCTGCTGCTCGCGGTCCTTGCCAACCCACAGGCCAGTAAATTTTCGCTGGGCGGTTTTCATCTACTGCCGATCAACCTCTATATCTACGGCGATACTTTCTATTATTTGCTGTACGCGCTTTTGGGGCGGGCGATTGGGATGCTGGAAACTCAGGGGCGAATCATCAGTTGGAGCGCGGCTATGCTGTTTATCCTGAGCGTAATATTGATTGCTATCTCAACGGAAAAACAAACTCGGATTAATGGTAGCTTTGCCGATACGTTTTACATGTATTGCAGCCCGCTGGTCTTTGTGGCGGCGGTATCAATGCTGGTGTGGTTCAAAAATTGCCTCAACCAGCAAATTGGCTGGCTGAGTTGGCTGGCGGGTCATTCATTGGCAATTTATGGTTTTCACGCGCTGATTATCCATTTTATCCGCACCCATCATTACGATTTCACTGCTTATCCGGTGCTGGATATTTTCTACGTTTTTGCGCTGGCCCTCGCATTGAGCACCTTGCTATCGATGGGATTGCAGCGCATTGATCGACGGCGTTGGGTCAGTTAATCCCCGCCAACCCGCGCTGTTGCGCGCGCCGTAGCTGGCGACCGGAGGAAAATCCGGCAGCCAGCGCGGCTTTCTCCAGATTAAGCCCCTCTTGCAGCCGCACTTCGGCCACCGCCACCCGCAGTTGTTCGTGAAACTCGCGCACGCTGATGCCCACATGTTCGCGGAACAAGCGAGTTAAATGGCGGCTGCTGACGTGGGCTTTCTGCGCCACCTGAAGCAGTGACCATTCAGCTTGTGGTTCCGCTGACATCACATCCTGTGCGCGGTGTACGGCGGGATGGAGATGATTGCGATAGCGTAACCAAGGGGAGAGTTGTGGGTCATCCCCCGAGCGACGGAAATAAACCACCATCTCCCGCGCCACTTCCAGTGCGATTTGCGGGCTACAATAGCGGCTGATCAGATGCAACGAGAGATCAATCCCCGCCGTGATCCCCGCACTGGTATAGACCCCGCGATCTTCAACAAAAATACGATTTTCTTTGGTTTGCGCTGCGGGTGCCTGTTGGCGTAACCGCTCAAGCACATGGTGATGGGTGGTGCATTGATAGCCGTCTAGTAACCCTGCTTGTGCGGCCAGCAATGCACCTGAGCAGACACAAACCAGTATCGTTTTTTGCTGCGCGATGGCGGTTTTCTGCTGCTGTAACCACTGGCGCGCCACTGCCGCGGTTTCGGTCGCAAAGTAGTGGCGCGAGTCGCTCACACCCGGCACTACCAGTAAACTACCTTCCGGTAACTGTGCAGGCAGTGGTTGCAACTGGCCCAGCAGCATTTCGGTGGAGGACATCACTTCCGGTAGTGGGCTGATATAGCGAAGATTAAACGATCCCGCCAGCCGTAAAGTTTCAGCAGGGCCAGTTAAATCCAGCGACAGCACGCCGGGCAGCAAGAGAAAATAGACATTTCGTTGCATGGTTAACCCACAGTTACCGCCAGATGACGGATCAGATAAGCCGGAATATCCGGCATATGGGGTAGCAAAGTATCAACAAAAGCGCGGCGCTCAAAGCGTATCCAGTGCTTCCAGTGCTTCAGCCACGGTGCGGATAGTGGCAAAACGGTCGGCCAACACGGTTTCAGTGTGCAACTTTAAGGCTTCGCTGCTAAATGCCATGCCATTAGGATGAGTCATGGGGAAGGTCATGGTGGCTTCCGTGACAAAGGTGACCTGATAGCCCAGATCTGATGCCACACGGGCGGTCGTCTCGCAGCACTGTTCAGTGCGCAGTCCGGAAATAATCAGGTGATTAATCTGCTTCTCTTTTAGCCATTGATCCAACCCTGAGTCGGTCAGCGCGTTATGTATCCGTTTTTGCACGGTCACATCCGCTTGATGGGAAACCAGCGACATGGGCTTAACATAGCCGGAAGCCAGCGAGAATGGCCCTTCGGGTGAGACATGGAACACATCGACCAGTGCGACACCTCGCTGTTTGCAGCCAGTGATTAACTGGTTTAGCGCCGCTGAGAATGCCGGTAAATCTTGCTGCTGCCAATAAGGTCTATGCTCGAATGATTGTTGAACATCAATGATCAGTAGTGCGCTATGAGTCATTTTCGGCCCTCCGCCGTGTGGGTGTAGAGCCATCATGCGCGGGTTTAAAGCCGAACGGAATGCCAAATCAGGCCATCATGGGGATTAAACGGGACTCATTTTTAATCAGTCCCGATGAGGCTACTCGGTGAGTGGCTGCAACTGCTGATAGAGCTTTTTAAAGATGATGCGGCGCGTGGCGTAATCTTGATGGCGCTGCGCATCCGGCATATGGGTCTGTTCCAGTGGCAGTGCGGGTAAGAGATCCGCCAGTGGCCGATGCGGATTCAGTGCGATTTGCGCCAGCCGCGCCGCGCCTAGCGCCGGACCCACATCGCCTCCGGTGCGATACTCCAGTGTTTGGCCGCTGATATCTGCCAGCATCTGCCGCCAATAGGCACTGCGCGCACCGCCGCCAATCAATGTGACCGATTTTGGCTGTAATCCGCTGGCATGTAGGGCATCCATCCCGTCCGCAAGGGCAAAACCGACCCCCTCCAGCACGGCACGGGCTAAATCGGCTCGGCCATGCTCATGGGTAAAGCCCCAGAATGCCCCTTTGGCATTAGGATTATTGTGGGGCGTGCGCTCGCCAGAAAGGTAGGGCAGGAACCATACCGGTGTCGTGGCGGCAGGGGTGTTTTCCACCTCACTGATCAGGGCGGGGACGGTATCGACCCCGGTCAGTTGGCAAGCCCAATCCAGACAGGAGGCGGCACTGAGCATCACTGACATCAAATGCCAGCTATTTGGTAATGCATGGCAGAAACTGTGAACTGCACTGGCCGGATTGCTGAGAAAGCCGTCACTCACCGCGAAATAGACGCCGGAGGTGCCCAGTGACAGCATCGCCTGACCGGTTTGGTACAGGCCAACCCCGATCGCCCCGGCGGCATTATCGCCACCTCCGGCAACCACAGGTAGGGTGTTGATGCCCCAGCGCTGGGCAATCTCCGCGCTAACATGACCGGTAATTTGGCTGCCTTCGAATAGGGCGGGCATCTGTTGGCGGGTCAGATCGCAGGCGGCCAGCATCTCATCACTCCAGTCGCGTTTCGCCACATCCAGCCACATTGTTCCGGCGGCATCGGACATATCACTGGCGAAATCACCACTGATCAGAAAACGGAGATAATCTTTGGGTAACAGCACCTTATCGATACGACTGAACACCTCCGGCTCATGTTCCGCCAGCCATTTCAGTTTAGGGGCCGTAAAGCCCGGCATCATCAGGTTGCCAGTAATTTGGCGTGATGTAGGCACCGCGTGTTCCAGCGCCTGACACTGGGCAAAACTGCGGCCATCATTCCATAAAATGGCGGGGCGCAGCACCCGATGCTGTTTGTCGAGTAGGGTTGCCCCGTGCATTTGCCCTGTTAGCCCTAGAGCCTTTACCGACTGTAAATCATGTGCTGCGGCTAGCGCTTGCATGGCCTGATCAGTCGCCTGCCACCAATCGGCAGGGTTTTGCTCTGACCATAAGGGGTGAGGGCGAGAGACAGAGAGAGCAGCACCTTGGCTGGCAATCACTTGCCCGTTTTCGGCCAGCAGAATGGCTTTAACGCCGGAGGTGCCTAGATCGATGCCAAGGTACATATAATCTCCTTTATTATGAGGTTATTTTTCTACCACTGTTATCAGCCAAAGATATAGCGATTCACCCGATTCTCCAGCAACTCCTGATGACCACTCTGGTGATGCGGATTCAGATTGTGCTGGCCCGCATAGTGCGCCAGATCTTCCAGCGACATTTTACCTTTCAGAATCTGTTGGCCCAGCTCGGTATTCCAACCGGCATAGCGTTTGGCAACCCACTGATCCAATTCACCCTCTTCAATCATTTTGGCGGCAATTTTCAGGGCTAATGCCATGGTATCCATCGCCCCAATATGACCATAAAACAGATCATATTTATCAGTGCTTTGGCGGCGCACTTTGGCATCAAAATTCAGCCCGCCAGTGGTGAAACCGCCCGCTTTGAGGATCTCAAACATCACCAGCGCATTCTCTTCCACACTGTTCGGGAACTGATCGGTATCCCAGCCCAACTGTGGATCGCCACGGTTAGCATCCACGGAGCCAAAAATGCCCAATGCAATGGCACTGGCAATTTCATGATGGAAAGAGTGCCCAGCCAGTGTGGCGTGGTTGGCTTCAATGTTCACTTTGATCTCTTTTTCCAGCCCAAACTGCTTGAGGAAACCATAAACCGTCGCGACATCATAATCATACTGATGCTTGGTCGGCTCCTGCGGTTTGGGTTCAATCAGCAGTGTGCCTTGGAAACCGATTTTATGTTTATGCTCAACCACCATCTGCATAAAGCGACCAATTTGCTCGCGCTCTTGGCGTAAATCGGTATTTAACAGTGTTTCGTAGCCTTCGCGCCCGCCCCATAACACATAATTTTCGCCGCCAAGTTTTTGTGTCGCATTCATGGCAGTAAAGACTTGGGTCGCCGCCCAACTGAAAACTTCGGGATCCGGATTGGTGGCTGCGCCTGCACCATAGCGCGGATGAGTGAAACAGTTTGCTGTGCCCCATAAGAGTTTGACGCCACTGCTCGCTTGCTTCTCCGCCAAGACATCGGTCATGACCGCAAAGTTATTCAGGTACTCTTTTAACGACGCGCCTTCCGGTGAGACATCCACATCATGGAAGCAGTAATAAGGCACATTCAGTTTATGGAAAAACTCAAAAGCGACATCTGCTTTGTGTTTTGCCAAGGCGAGTGCATCGCCAGAGTGCTGCCACGGGCGCTCGAAAGCATTGGCGCCGAACATATCAGCCCCACCCCAGCAGAAGGTGTGCCAGTAGCAAGCCGCAAACCGCAGGTGATCGGCCATTCGCTTACCAAGGATAATTTCATCCGGATTGTAGTGATGAAACGCCAGCGGATTAGCGCTTTGGCTGCCTTCGTAACGCACTTGTTCTAATTCATCAAAATAAGATTGCATGCAATACTCCTTGGAAGCTGGCCCGCATTATTGGGCGGGTGAGCTTTTATCTTCGGAGTTGTTTGCTATTCTCTCAATTACGTTATTTCACACTCAAATTCAGAGAATTATTAATTGTGGTGTAGATCTCATAAATAACCGATTAATTATAAAAACGCGCTAATACTTATCGTGTGGATAACATCTCTCTGTGGAATTATGCATTCTTCTGGGGAGAAAACATGATCGTTATCATAAAATTAACATTAAACCAAAAAACATAATTGGCGGATGAAAATCTGTAATTGCTGATGTGCAAATAAGCGTCAACAATCCTATTGCAGTTGATGTTTACCGTTTCTCTTACCCTGCTTGCACAATAAGAAAGGTACCGAAAGATGAAATTTAAGAACATTTTACTCTCCGCATGTGCCGCACTGGTGATGTTTAGTCAGCCAGGATTCAGTAAAGAAATTAAAATCGGCATGGCGATAGACGATCTTCGTCTTGAACGCTGGCAGAAAGATCGCGATATTTTTGTTAACAAAGCTGAATCTCTCGGCGCTAAAGTATTTGTTCAATCAGCAAACGGCAATGAAGAAACACAAATGTCGCAGATTGAGAATATGATTAATCGTGGTGTGGATGTGCTGGTTATTATTCCTTATAACGGGCAAGTATTAAGTAATGTGATCGCCGAAGCTAAACGGGAAGGGATAAAAGTATTGGCGTATGACCGCATGATTAATAACGCGGATATCGATTTTTATATCTCGTTCGATAATGAAAAAGTGGGTGAACTACAAGCCAAAAGCTTGGTTGAGCGGGTGCCACAAGGCAACTACTTCCTAATGGGTGGCTCGCCGGTGGATAACAATGCCAAGCTGTTCCGACAGGGACAAATGACGGTGCTTAATCCATTGATAAAAGAGGGTAAAATTAAAATTGTCGGCGACCAGTGGGTTGATGCTTGGTTACCTGAAAATGCCTTAAAAATCATGGAAAACGCGCTAACCGCCAACAATAACAAAATTGATGCTGTTGTGGCGTCGAATGATGCCACCGCAGGCGGTGCTATTCAGGCATTAGCCGCACAAGGTCTGGCAGGTAAAGTGGCTATTTCCGGGCAGGATGCTGATTTGGCAGCCATAAAACGGATTGTTGCGGGTACGCAAACCATGACGGTATATAAGCCCATCAGTAAATTAGCCAATGATGCCGCAGAGATTGCCGTGAGCTTGGGTAAAGGCGAACAACCCAAAGCAAACAGTCAATTAAATAATGGCATAAAAGATGTCCCAGCCTATTTATTAACGCCGATTCAAGTCGATAAAAATAATATTGATAGCACTATTATTGCTGATGGATTCCATAAAAAATCAGATATTTATTGATTAAATTAACTTTGGGTTTTAATTGCTAATTTTAATAATCGGTGAGTTTTTCAGCCTATTAAATTAGCGGCAATTTCATATATTCCCTAAATAATTGAAGTTGCAGCCCACAAAGCTGCAACTTCAATGAATAAAGGTACAGGAGGGATCAATGGCCTACCTGCTAGAAATGAAAGAGATTACCAAGCAGTTTGGCGTCGTTAAGGCAGTTGATAATATCAGCCTGACACTGGAGGCTGGGCAAGTATTATCATTATGCGGCGAAAATGGCTCAGGGAAATCCACACTAATGAAAGTGTTATGTGGTATTTACCCCACAGGTTCCTACCAAGGGGAAATAATTTTTGCAGGTGAAACGCTTCAGGCCAAAAATATTCGTGAAACAGAGCAAAAGGGCATTGCGATAATTCATCAGGAATTGGCCTTGGTGAAACAGATGTCAGTGCTGGAGAACATGTTCCTAGGCTCAGAGTGGGGCCGCTTTGGCATTATGGATTATGACGCCATGTATTTGCGCTGCCAACGGATGTTGGCGCAGGTCAAGCTGGCGGTCGATCCCCATACACTGGTCGGTGAGTTGGGTCTGGGGCAGCAGCAGTTAGTCGAAATCGCGAAAGCGCTGAATAAACAAGTGCGGCTACTGGTGCTGGATGAGCCAACGGCCTCACTGACAGAGAGTGAAACGGCTATTTTGCTGGATATTATCCGTGACCTGCGAAATCACGGCATTGCCTGCATCTATATCTCGCACAAATTGAACGAAGTGAAAGCCATATCAGATTATATCTGTGTAATCCGCGATGGCCGCCATATCGGCACTCGCCCTGCGGCGACCATGAGCGAGGATGACATTATCGCCATGATGGTGGGCCGTGAACTCAAAGAACTCTACCCCCACGAGGCACACCATATCGGCGAGGAGATTTTGCGGGTAGAAAATCTCTGCGCTTGGCATCCGGTAAATCGGCATATTCGCCGGGTAGATGAGGTCTCTTTCTCATTGAAGCGGGGCGAGATCTTGGGGGTGGCCGGGTTGGTCGGCTCGGGCCGAACAGAGACGGTGCAATGCCTGTTCGGTGTCTATCCGGGGCGCTGGCAGGGCGAGATATTTATTGATGGCAAAGCCGTCACCATCAGCAATTGCCAGCAAGCCATGAAGCTGGGTATTGCGATGGTGCCGGAAGACCGCAAAAAAGATGGCATTGTGCCGGTGATGGGGGTAGGGGCCAATATCACACTGGCGGCACTGGATGACTTTACGGGTGCTTTTAGTGTGCTGGATGATGCCAAAGAACAGTCGACAATTGTGCACTCTCTGGCGCGGTTGAAAGTGAAAACCTCCTCTTCCGAACTGGCCATCGCCCGCCTCAGTGGCGGCAATCAGCAAAAAGCCATATTGGCGAAATGCCTGCTACTCAATCCCCGGATTTTGATCCTCGACGAACCGACGCGCGGCATCGATATTGGCGCAAAATATGAAATTTATAAACTGATCAACCAATTGGTCCAACAGGGGATTGCGGTCATTGTGATTTCCTCTGAACTGCCGGAGGTCTTGGGATTAAGTGATCGTGTATTGGTCATGCATGAGGGGCGCATCAAAGCCGATCTCATTAACCAGAACCTGACTCAAGAAAAGGTCATGGAAGCCGCACTCAGGAGTGAAACCCATGTCGCAAGCTAATCAATCTGAACTTAACACGCCAGAAAATGGCGATAAAAAGCCGCTATTTCGGCTAAAGTCCGTTAATTTGCAAGTTTTTGTCATGTTAGCGGCGATCGCCATTATTATGCTGTTTTTCACTTTCACCACCGAAGGGGCCTATCTTAGCGCCAGAAATATCTCGAACCTGCTGCGCCAGACGGCGATCACCGGCATCCTCGCCGTGGGCATGGTCTTTGTCATTATCTCGGCAGAAATTGATCTCTCTGTTGGCTCGATGATGGGATTGTTGGGCGGGATCGCCGCGATTTTTGATGTGTGGCTCGGCTGGCCACTGCCGCTGACCATTGTGGTCACACTCGGTTTAGGGCTGGTACTTGGGGCATGGAATGGATGGTGGGTAGCCTATCGCAAAGTGCCCTCATTTATTGTCACCTTGGCGGGGATGCTGGCGTTTCGCGGCATTTTGATTGGCATCACCAACGGCACCACCGTCTCACCCACCAGTAGCGCGATGTCGCAGATTGGTCAAAGTTATCTGCCCAATGGCCTTGGATTTGGCATTGGTGCGATTGGCCTGATGCTGTTTGTGGCCTGGCAGTGGCATCGTCGGAGTCACCGCATTCGGCTCGGTTTACCTGTCGCCGCGCCGCAAGGGGATGTGACCCGTCAATCTATTACCGCCATTATTGTTCTTGGTGCAATATATTTATTGAATGATTATCGCGGTGTGCCTACTCCGGTATTGATTCTTACCGCGCTGATGCTGGCGGGGATATTTATGGCAACCCGCACGGCATTTGGCCGTCGGATCTATGCCATTGGCGGCAATATCGATGCAGCTCGTCTCTCTGGGGTCAATGTTGAGCGCACCAAATTGGCGGTGTTTGCTATCAATGGATTGATGGTCGCCATTGCCGGCTTGATTCTCAGTTCGCGACTGGGGGCGGGTTCACCTTCGGCGGGGAATATTGCTGAATTGGATGCCATTGCCGCCTGTGTGATTGGTGGCACTAGCCTTGCCGGTGGGATCGGCAGTGTGGCCGGTGCGGTAATGGGCGCATTTATCATGGCTTCTCTCGATAATGGGATGAGTATGCTAGATGTCCCGACATTCTGGCAGTACATTGTCAAAGGCGCGATTTTGCTGCTGGCTGTATGGATGGATTCCGCCACCAAACGCCGGGTTTAGCCCTCTCCCTGTGCAGAGAGTTCAGTGCCATACTGCATTGATCTCTCTGCGGATTCTGTTTTGAATCCCCACCCCTTTCAGGAGCCACTCCCATGTTTGAGAAACGCTACCGGATAACTTTGCTGTTTAACGCTAACAAAGTGTACGACCGGCAAGTGGTGGAAGGTGTCGGCGAGTATTTACAGGCTTCGCAATGTGACTGGGATATTTTTATCGAAGAGGATTTTCGCTGCCGCATTGATAATATTCGTGATTGGTTGGGCGATGGTGTTATTGCTGATTTTGATGATCGGCAGATAGAGCAACTGCTGGTCAATGTCGATGTCCCCATTGTCGGCGTTGGCGGTTCTTATCATCAGGCGGAAGACTATCCGCCAGTTGATTATATTGCGACCGACAACAGAGCCTTGGTCGAAGCTGCTTTTATGCATCTGAAAGAGAAGGGTTTAAACCGTTTTGCTTTCTATGGTCTACCCGCCAGCAGTGATAAGCGCTGGGCGCAAGAGCGGGAGTATGCATTCCGCCAATTAGTGGCGGCTGAGCAATACCAAGGGGTGGTTTATCAAGGCATGGCCACCGCGCCCGCTAACTGGCAATACACCCAAAATCGGCTGGCAGATTGGGTACAAACCTTGCCGCATCAGACAGGGATTATTGCCGTGACGGATGCGCGGGCGCGTCATTTGCTGCAAGTGTGTGAGCATCTGGATATTGCCGTACCCGAAAAACTGAGTGTGATTGGCATCGATAATGAAGAGTTAACTCGCTATTTATCGCGGGTGGCACTCTCGTCGGTGGCACAAGGGACGCGGCAGATGGGCTATCGGGCGGCTAAGTTGCTGCATCAGCGCCTCAATCAACGGCAGAAACAGCAAGATACCCCACCGTTGCAGCGCATTCTGGTTCCTCCTGTAAAAGTGATTGCCCGCCGCTCAACGGATTTTCGCTCGCTACGCGATCCGGCTGTCATCCAGGCGATGCACTATATTCGTCATCACGCCTGCAAGGGGATTAAGGTGGAACAGGTGTTGGATGCGGTAGGCATGTCGCGCTCGAATTTGGAAAAGCGCTTTAAAGACGATATCGGGCAGACGATTCATGGTGTGATTCATGAAGAAAAACTCGATCGGGCGCGCAACTTATTGGCCGCTACCTCGCTACCTATCAATGAAATCTCGCAAATGTGTGGTTACCCGTCACTGCAATACTTCTATTCAGTATTCAAAAAAGGCTATTCCATCACCCCGAAAGAACACCGCGATAAATATGGCGAAGTGAGCTATTAACCCTTTCTGCGCCACTGATCACTTATCTTAACTCCACCGAGGTAGGTGATTTATTCATCATCTCTATCGAATGGATAGCGCCATACAATAAACGCGCTATAATCACCGGCTTAGATCACTCATATCTATGGAAGATCATCGTCCCCGGTGGGGCGGCTGGACTTCAAATCCAGATGGGGCCGCCAGCGGTCCTCGGCAGGTTCGACTCCTGTGGTCTTCCGCCAAAGCTCTTCCGTATTACTCCCCAAAAGTCCTAAAAACCCCAGTAAAACCAATAGATAGAGCGTTTTATTGTCCGTAGGTGTCCGAGCTTATCTCTCTAAATCCGTAACAATTGTGTATAGTAAAGGGTATAGAATTACCCTATACCTTTTTGAGCTATACACATGCCACTTTCCGATATCCAGATTCGCCGTGCTAAACCACAAGAAAAAGCCTATACCCTGAGTGACGGGCAAGGGCTATCACTCTTAATTGAACCTAACGGCAGCAAAGGGTGGCGCTTTCGCTATCGTTTTGCCGGTAAGGCCCGATTAATGTCATTAGGGACTTATGACTTGATATCCCTTGCTGAAGCTCGCTCTAAGCGAGATGTGGCACGTAAACAGGTTGCAGATGGAACAGATCCCGCAGAGGTGAAAAAGGCTGAGAAGTTGGCGCAGCGGCTTTCATCGGAAAACTCTTTTGAGGCTATTAGCCGTGAGTGGCATAAAGCCAAAGCCGATCGCTGGTCATTGGGCTATAGGGAAGAAATCATGAGTACCTTTGAGGCGGATATATTCCCGTATATTGGTAAACGGCCAATTGCAGAAATCACACCGCTGGAGTTACTTGATGTGCTTCAACGTATCGAAAAGCGTGGAGCGTTAGAAAAAACGCGTAAAGTACGGCAGCGCTGCGGCGAAGTATTTCGTTATGCCATTATTACTGGTCGGGCTGCATATAATCCTGCCCCTGACCTTGCCAGTGCATTAAGCACACCAAAGAAACAGCACTACCCGTTCCTGTCTGCCGAAGAGATGCCATATTTTATTCGTGACCTAGAGGGTTACACCGGCAGCATCATAACCAAGAACGCGGCAAAGATACTTATGCTAACGGGTGTGCGAACTAAGGAAATGCGTTTTGCTACTTGGCAGGAAATCGATCTTGAGAACGGTTTATGGGAGATTCCCGCAGAACGAATGAAGATGCGTCGCCCTCATATCGTGCCGTTGTCTACGCAGGTTATAGCGCTATTTAAACAGCTCTTACCTATCACCGGACATTATCCTTATATTTTCATTGGACGAAATGACCGTAAAAAGCCTATAAGTAAAGAAACAGTCAATCAGGTCATTGAATTACTGGGTTATAAAGGCCGTGCGACGGGTCACGGATTTAGACATACCATGTCAACGATATTGCATGAACAAGGCTATGATAGTACATGGATAGAGCTACAATTGGCTCACGTTGATAAGAATAGTATTCGCGGTACTTATAATCATGCACAGTATCTTGAAAAGCGAAGAGATATGTTGCAGTGGTATTCAACTTTATTATATTCATTTTTACTATAAGTCATCGAGGTACCCGATGTTATGCTATAAATACCGATCAGTAAATCAACAAACTTTAGAAATGCTCATAAATAGGGAGGTGTACTTCGCTTCTCCTGATCAATTGAATGATCCTTTAGATGCTAAAATAGACATCAATGCACATTATCAAAAAATAGTTAGAAAATACGATCCTAATATAAGTGAGGAGTTTAATAGAAAAGCTTTTCTTTTGAATTTACTTAATTCAAAAAAAGTTACACTGGAAGATGGAACTGAAAAAAGGCTTAATGATTTAGTACAAGAGTTTATCACTAGTTTAGGCATATTCTCTTTGTCTAAGACTGCTAGTGATGCATTATTATGGTCTCACTATGGCGGGGCTCATAAAGGATTATGTTTGGAGTTTGAAAGTGATGAGATCTCTTCTAAAGACGTTTTTAGTAGAGGTGAAATAGCTTATAAACAGAAACCAATTTATGAGGAAGTTTTTGAAGAACTATTACTTGATTTTGGGAATTTTGTTAAACCTTGGGAAAAAGATAGCTCTTACTCTGATGAAGTGGCAGATAAATTTTATACTAAACAACTGAGCGATTTAATAGACGCAAACCTATATGTAAAGTCTGAAAAGTGGAAATATGAGGAAGAATATCGACTGGTAAGTAATAAGGCTGGAAAAATAAAATTCAATGCAAGCGCTCTAAAAAAAATCATTTTAGGAATACACACTTCCTCATATGATATAAACACTATTAAAAATATACTTACCCACCCACAGTATGAACACGTAAAACTGATGAGAGTTTCTAAAAATCCTAATGGTTTTGATTTTAATATTGTCGAGATATAAATCATTTTTTAATGTTAATTATAAAATATCAAAATCATAAAAAGGGCCAGTCGGCCCTATTGTAAATTAAGAATATTCCCCCCAATCCCTTTCAATAAACCAATTTGTTTTCCAAGAGATAAATTCACTAGGAGAGAAAATTGAATCTAAAATATCGATAGAATGAATAGATTCTGGAAGCAAACTCAAGACATGATTTTTTTGATCACTTTCATAATCCCAGAAATGATACCTTTCACTCTTATTGTGGGATCTACGGCTTGGCCCAAAATCCATCGGGGCAGTTAACCTAGTAATCAAGCAATTATCTTCTTTTGAGAAAAAAATAAGTCTTATCTTTTGGCGATTATGGATTGCACTTATGAAGTTTTCTTTCATAAAATCTCCTAGAACTATGTAGAAGTATCATATAGAAGTAATGGTAATAATCCGTGATGACTGTCTAATCATTAAGTTTTTTTGAGGGCACCTAAATAAGATTATTAATGAATAAAGCGCTCCGCGCGCAATGGTCCCCCGCCTACGCGCTCTGACTTTATCATGCACTTTTCATGCATGACATAGGGAGCCTACAAGCCCTTGTAGCGCGGTGTTTCAGCTATTTTGATGCTGGGGTGTTGCATGCAAATTCATGCACTATATGCATGCAGTGCTCATTTTGGCAGGCTAGCCAGAGAAAAAGCCCTTAAACGGCAAGGGCGTAGTGGCGAGGGCGGGGGAAAAACCCCGCCTTGAAAGGTTACAGGCGGAGTTAGATTATTAATGAATTCGTGCGTTAGAACCGTAGCGATTTAATACTTTTCGTTCTGGTAGAATAACCTCTGGTATTATTTCAGGCTCTTTAATCGGAGGGCGGGTAATTATTTTATCCACACTCTCAATCGATTTAAAGGTACAAGAACATTCTATATTCTGACACTGATAATACGCCTCTTTGGTTTGCTCAGATAAATAGCGACTGGCGCGAGTATGAGACGCATGTTTACATACCGGACAACGCATCATAATTATTGCTCCCCGGCTGGGTTGAGTTTTTTCCTTTTTGCCTTAATTGCTTCAGTTAGCCGTGTTCGTGTTATCGGGCTATTGTTCAAATCAGAATCCACGTAACCCGGTTGTGGCCGCTCTAAGGTGAGTTCTGCCAGTATGGTCTCTTTTGCCATATTTAAGGGATACAGGGCGGCGGCGGCAGTGGCGGCGGCAATCAGTATACCCAGCATACGTTCCGGTGATTCATTACCGTAAATCTCGTTAACAACCATTTTAATTTTTACCGCTCGCATGATTTCTGGTGACAAGGTATACAACGCAGCCATCATTTCCTTATTAGCGTAAGCCGTTAGAGCTTCCCGATGCGTATCTTTATAGGGTTTTGCTGACGCGCACAGTTTTAGCAGAGTGCTATTTTTATCCAGCTCGAGTTCTTCAATCAGATGGCCGAATTCCTGCGCCAGCTCCCGTTGTGAAATCCGGCGGATATGTTCGGTTTGCAGTTCCTCGGTCATTTCACCGCGCAGGCTGCGAAACAGTTTGCGCCAAGTGCCGTCAGCCTGTTGGCTCTGGTTTTCGGCGTCGCGCTGCTTTTGCTGACTGCGAGCAATGGACGCAATAATGTCTTCGTAGGTTGCTTCATTCTTCAGATGTTGCGCTTTCGCCGCTTTGAAGCTTTCAAGGGCGGGTGTAATCGGGTGTGGGGTTGTTTGGCTCATCTAGTTATAACTCCGTCTCAGTCAAGGTGGAGTCATTTTGTAAGCTCTCACACAACGTCTCAATCAATGCCCGTTGTACCATCCCCCATACAACACACTCTGCACATCAAGCTAAAAATGCCATAAAAATAATAGTTTTATAAAAACTATTCACTACTCTTCACTTTAAGAAAAAAGTATTAATAATCAATAAATAAAAGGGTGAACAGTTCACTTGAAACTATTCACCAAGTGTTCACTACTGTTCACTTAGTTGAAAAGAGCTTTTTCTCTGGCTAGCTTAAAATGCAGGCAAAAACCTCACTATTGTGTTCAACTACCACCACTCTTTTTAGAGCATTTTAATATCAATCAATATCTTTTAATTCTTTTTAGCTTTAATGCCTCAGTACGAAAAAACACCTTCCCCATACATTTACCCGAATACACCCACATAGACCCAGAGAGTCAAATACCGTCATTTTTACGCGAGTTTGTTGTGGCTAATCACACAACAACGGCTTGTTGCATCAGGTAAAAATATTCTCACAATAGGGGGCTACCCAACTGAATCCCAGCAAACCCGGCGGTATATGGCCGGACAACTACAAGGTAGCTTTACATGCTTGCAATGACACAACAGGCTTTATCCAATACTCCTCCACCGATGGCAATACACTACCCGCGTGACCGTTTTATGCGCCTGCCGGAAGTGATTAACACCACCGCCTTATCCCGCTCAACCATTTATGAACTGATTAGCCGTGACCACTTCCCCGCACAGATTTCCCTCGGCGGTAAGAACGTCGCGTGGCTGGCCTCTGAGATTGAGGGCTGGATGGCAGAGCGTATTGCTAACCGTCAGGGGGTATCAGCATGATCACTCTAAAAATCGGCGAGCAATTCTTCACTCTGAATGATGGAGACGTGCAGTACATCGCTGAGGCGTTCCAGATTGCGCAGCAACAACCCGGCCTTGCTTTACCCAAGTACCGCAGCCAGCTAAACGGCGAGGTGCAAGTGATGTCGGGCAATGCGGCAGGCACGCCAGCACAGGCCAATTTCTATTCCCGTGCTCCCGCACAGCCCAAGCCTGATATTCAGACTGATTGTTAAACCAATGACCCTCATCCCGCAAAAAGGGCTTTTCTCTGGCTTGCATCTTTTGCAGGCCTTGCGTTATAGTCACCGTGCTGCCGCAAAATCGGCAGTCGGGCGTAGGAACCCGTGTTACTTATTGGCGACTCAACACGCGCCATGCGTGTTTTTTTATGTCGTGGCCTCGGCCTACCAGTTTTTTACGCAGTGGTTTCTATACCGCTGTCGTTATCGAGCAATGGTGGCCCAGGCGGGGCAGCCTTCGGGCTGGCCGGTTTCCAATAAGGCCGGTATTCCTACCCCCGTCTGGGCTACCACCCATAAGTGTAGGAACTTCGGTGGTAGCAATAACCAATACTTATTGGAGGCTGCCACTATGGCTACATCCCTCACCCCGTTACACCCGCAATTTATCTATCTGTTTGCTGTTGTTCGCCGTACTGAATTAACGGCGCGTCCCTGCATGTTGCGTACCACTGCCAGCAGTGAGAAGAATGCTCGCCTGCGTTTAACCCGTGACTACATCCTGTCGTTTGCTGGCCGCCTGCCACTTGGGGAGGTCGCATGAATACCCTTGCCGCCCGTTATGACCGTGATACGCAGTACAGCATCCCTCACGCTGATTTTTTACGCCTCCAGCATGCGCACAATGTCGGCGTGACGTTCCTCGATATGTTGGAAACACAAAGCAGCCTGTTGCATGGCATTACCCCACCGTCGCCTGAATCGTTCGCCTCAATGGTGGCGTTACTGACTGACCAGCTCGGACAGGTGATGAACACCTGCGAATCACAAATCTTATCCCGCATGGAGGCACCTATCGTATGAATACCCTGAATAAATCCTGTCTGCCCGTTGAAGTCCGTACCGCTGTTTATCGCCGTGCGTTAGCCCATGCCTATCTGGATACCTGCGTATCTCACGGGGTGAGCCTTGGTTACTCGCTGGATGAATTACAAATGACCATTGCGATGGATATTGAGGGCTACTTTGTGCGCCAGCACGGGCCAGAAGCCGGTATGGATATGGCCTGTACCATGCTCAGTGACATGGTTCAGCCGGATATTTTGCTGGCTCCGCCGCGCCTGACAGTATTAGGGCAAAAAATGATGGATGAGCTTTGCCAAGCGCAGATAACCACAACCAGTCAAACCACCCTGCACTGAGGAGAAACAGACAATGACAACATTAAACGTTTCAAAAACCTCACGTGCAGCCACTGGCCAGTGGCCGGTATTGCTCCCGGCGCTCGGTATTCATATCAGCGCCGGAGGGCGAGCGCAGCCCTGCCCGATGTGTGGTGGTAAAGACCGTTTTCGCTTTGATAACCTGCAAGGGCGTGGCACATGGTTTTGTAATCAGTGCGGCAGCGGCGATGGCCTGAATCTGGTTGAAAAGACGCTGGCGGTCACGACCAAGGAAGCCGCCTGCAAAGTGGCCGAGGTGTTAGGGGAACCATCGAACCCGCTATTACCGGCACACAATGCCGAACAGGAAACGCAGGAGAAAGCACAAGCCCGGCAGCGGGCCGCAGAACGGGCTAAACAACTGCTGACAGCAGCGAGACTACAGACCGGGAACGCCTATCTGACCGCCAAAGGCTGGCCGGAGTTGGAGACGCTGACATTACACGATAAACCGTTGTGTGTTGGGGGGATTGCCTATCAGCCCGGCGACCTCCTATTCCCCCTGACCGACAGTAGCGGTGAGGTGGTTAACGTTCAGTTAATTAACGCCAACGGTGACAAGCGCACGCTGGCCGGAGGGCCGGTGAAAGCGGCCTGTCATTTTTTGGCCGGACAGGATAACACCGTTATCTGGCTGACCGAGGGCTATGCTACCGGGCTAACGGTGCATCACCTGACCGGGGAAACTGTGTGTGTTGCGCTCAGTGCGAACAATCTGCCCGCACTGGCGCAACAGTTGCGAACCCACTACCCGGATGCATTGCTATTGTTGGCCGCCGATAATGACGAGAACGGCACTGGCCAGATCCGTGCAACAGAGGCCGCCCAATTGAGCGGCGGTAAGCTGGCGTTACCATCGGTTGTCGGTGACTGGAACGATGTTTATCAACAGCAAGGCAAACTGACTACTCTGACCCAGTTACAAGCATTCAATCAGCCGCAACAGCCCAGCCCGTTTGATACGCTCAGTGACGCCGACCTGAAAGCCATGAGCGCCAGTGAAAAAGCCGAACTATTAGCCGAGCACTATCAGCACTTATTGGCTGTGCCACAGGTGGGTGAAGACCTGTGCCGCTATGAAAAAGGGGCGTGGCAGGTGCTGCCATATCGGGTTCTCAGTCGAGAGATTGCCGCCCTGTTCCAGAAAATCCGCGCCCCATTCTCAGCGTCAGGGATTAATAGCGTACTCGATACGCTCAAGCTGATGGTGCCACAAATGGGAACACCCGCCCGGCACTTGATAGGTTTTCGTAACGGGGTATTTGATACCACTACCGGCCAGTTCAGTGCACACCAGAAAACGCACTGGTTGCGTACGGTAAACAGTGTGGATTACACCCCGCCCAAAGCCGGGGAAAATCTGTCCGACCATGCCCCGCATTTTTGGCGCTGGTTAACGCGGGCCGCCGGGCAACAGCATGAGAAACAGGAGCGTATTCTCGCGGCGCTTTATATGGTGTTGGCGAACCGCTATGACTGGCAACTGTTCCTTGAAGTGACCGGGCCGGGCGGCAGTGGTAAAAGCGTGATGGCCTCCATCGCCAGCTTGCTGGCCGGTAAAGACAATACTACCTCGGCCACAATCGATACGCTGGAATCGTCGCGGGAACGTGCCTCCGTAGTGGGGTTCTCTCTGATTATCCTGCCAGACCAAGAGCGTTGGAGTGGTGATGGGGCTGGCATTAAAGCCATCACTGGCGGCGATGCCGTTGCCATAGACCCGAAATACCGTGATGCCTATTCCACCCATATCCCGGCGGTGATTCTGGCCGTCAATAACAACCCGATGCAGTTCAGTGACCGCAGCGGAGGCGTATCTCGTCGCCGGGTTATTCTGCCGTTCCCGGAAGTCATTCCGGCTAACGAGCGTGACCCGCTATTACTGGCGAAAATTACCGGGGAGCTGGCGGTGATTGTACGCCACCTGATGCAGTGTTTTACCGCCCCCAATGATGCCCGTGCGCTACTCGAAGCACAGCAGAACTCGGATGAAGCGCTGGAGATTAAACGCGGTGCTGACCCGCTGGTTGATTTTTGTGGTTATCTGCTGGCGGTTAATACGCCCAATGGCCTGTATATGGGGAATGCCAATATTATCCCAGCTAACCCACGTAAATACCTGTATCACGCTTACCTGTCATTTATGGAGGCGCGCGGCCATCAACGGCCAATGAGCCTGACCGCATTCGGGCGCGCTGTGCCGCAAACCCTGAGTGAATATGAAATAGCCTTGTTGAAGCGAAAGACGAACCAAGGGATGCAAACCAACCTGATATTAAGTGAAGACTGCGAGGCCGACTGGTTGCCTAAATGTGAAATTCCATAAGATTATGAAGATAAAAACCGAACCGGCTCAGGCCGGTTTTTTCTGTTTTCATATGAGTATTTATCCAAAATTGAGAGCTTTTCTTTATTAAGATATAGTTATTGATATGATTAACATCATGTTTTTAAATGATAAAGTCAAAAAACGAATCGAGTGGATAATTTACTTATAGATCTTTAAATAATCGTATTTTAAGGATATTATCTTCATACTCTACAGGCGCAGCGCGTTGGTTTTTTATAAATTGCTATTGAAAAGCGTTGTAAGTATTTATGTTGGTAACTCGGCATATAATATTTTTTATGATTAGGCTTAGATTATGACTACTGATAGTTTAGTTAACAAATCTTTTGATTTTATTGTGGCAGCAGCTCAAGCTATAGATAAGATAGGGCTTCAATCCAACAATTATGGCTCCGTGCTTACAGCTATCATTGTTGCTATAATATTATTTTTTATTAAAGAGTTTGTCAGGTCACCACCGAAATTATCTGGAGTTTTCTACCTAAAATCAACAACAATAGAGTCATCTTATAATCCATTTAAAGGTATGGTTCTTTATCATACATTAATCATTTTCTCTGATGGGGTAATTATAGAAGGGACCTCTGAAAAAACGGCGGAGAAAGATATAAATAAAGGTGACTGGTTATTTGTTGGAAAAAATAGACCTAGAGGGAAAGTAACCGGAAGAATTGAGAGAAGATATTTAAGATCTCATAAAATAAATATACATATAGAGGAAAATGGCAATTTAAGAGTCTCATCACACTACATTTCTTTAAAAAGAAATAATTCTTTTCCATGGTTTTTTGGGCGAACAAGAACGACTAATACATTTTTGGGCGAGTTTTTTTCTAGCTCAGCAGATTCGAAAGGTACTATAATATGTCAAGAATCAAAATTTATAGATTATCCTTTGCAGTCTTCACCATCCCGATATTCATAATGATATTTTTTTTGAAACGTATCAATTATAAGCCATTAAATAAAGATTTAAAAAAATGCTTAGATCAAATTTTAAATTATCAAGCGAATGAAAATAAATTAATTACAAGTCAATTGTTAATAGCTTTAATTGTCTCAGAGGATCATAGGAATCATCTTCATTTTGGTGTCGATCCTCTAGCAATGATACGCGCTATAAAATTACGTATTTTTGATGGAAAACATCAAGGAGCAAGTACGATAGAACAGCAGTTTGTTAGAACAGTCACTCAGCGTTATGAGAGAACTATAAGAAGAAAGATAAGAGAACAAATTTTGGCTGTTATGTTAAATCAGTTGGTAACTAAAAAAATAATATCGATAAGTTATTTAAATTGTGCATTTTATGGAAGCGGTATGATAGGTGCTTTAGGAATTGAGAAAATAAAAAATACTACAGAAGATTTCTTTGAATCAAAATGTATTGCATACCTCAAGTACCCAAAACCAATTATTGAGGGTGGTTTACATTCAAAAAAGCACACAGCAAGGCATAAGCATATAGAGGATTTATTACTAAAGAATAGTTTTTTTATTGAAAAAAACTTACTCAAATAAATATTCTAAAAAGAACTGTATTGAGCATTTACTTAGCCACAACTAGTATTTTTCTCCGGCTCCGGCTAAGTTATAAAGAAAAATCTTATTTGTTACGAAACAATTTGAAGTCAAATCAAAAAAACAGTCAGACAGTCAGACAGTCAGACAGTCAGACAGTCAGACAGTCAGATTGTTTACCTATATGTGAAGCACATTGAATAAACAGCTTCACGATCGTTTCTACCGATCAATATGCTGTTATTGATCTGCCTAACCCATTGGACGCTATCAGTTACGACACTTATAGTTGCGTTGTACAAACCTCATACATCCAACACCGGGGAGCAATGTATCAGTGTGTACTCGGGCCTGCTTGCAGGCCTTTCTTTTATCCCCAATTCGTCCCACATATCTTGGCACCTCAAAAATAATCACACCGGCCTAGGCCGGTGTTTTTGTATTCAATGGCCGACTGTTCACAGCAAGTGACCAGTTTGTATAAACTCGTCACTAACTCATCACCACCTAATGCATTGTATTTAAATAATTAAATTAAAAAGTGAACAGTGTGAACAGTTTTTCTATAAATCTTTTTTCTCGGCTGATTTGAATATATGTCTAGTGAGTTATCACCCCAATAGTTGCTCAAAATATCACCGCATTAATTATTGTGTATAGGAAAGTGTATAGAATCATACTTCCATTTTTATATTTTTCTTATATATCAGTATTTAATGATATTTTAGGTATTCCTGTGGTCTGCCAAAACCAGTCTTACAAAGTCATCTGCGCTGTCCAGCACTTATAAATCACTGCTAACTTTTCTCTGGTTTTCTTCTGTGGGTAGGAATCTACGGCTTCCCATTGAGATACAGCGGATTGCGTGGTGCCAAGCCGTTCTGCTATTTCATATTGTGAAAACCCACGGTAAATACGACATGCTGCCAGTAAACTGACACCTTCAATAACCGTGATTTTCAAATAAACCCTACCGCAGGAAAGCATGGGCCAGTATTTATGACGACGGTGAACTTGAGCAAAAAGCAACCTGTAAGTCTTTCTTACACGTTCGGCAGGAAGAAGCTCGGTAGGTAAGTCACAACATAATGCATTACAACTTATCGGTAATAATTGCTATGGGTTATCGGATTTGCTCAGTTTGAGAGATCTTTGGTTTTCGCGGCCGACCATCAGCTTTCATTGCAAGAGACGACTCGTTTTTCCACGTCATCCAGAACAAATGGCACTTTTCCTACGTAGCTGACCGGGTAATAATTTTGTCGAGGCTTTTAACTGTCTTAAAGATGCAGGAGCAATAAAGGTTATAGCACTGGTAGCAGGTTTCTTGGGTCTGTTCCGACAGATAGTGTTGGTTATAGGGATAAATTATCCCCGATTTTGTTCTGTGCACTGTTTTACTTGCACTAAAATCTCCATTTTTTGCTCTGGAGATAATGCCAGGAAAATAAGCATCATTTCGGCCAATGCATCGTCGGCGGTATAGAAATAAGCTAACGGTACTTCTAACACCTGCGCCAACTGGTTAGCTGTGGTTATGCTGACTTCATGTACGCCTTTCTCGTAACGGTTTATACGCGTGCTTGCCACAAACTCATCAAGCCCAGCAGCAATGCCTAGCTTCTTCTGAGACAATCCTTTGGCAAGTCGAGCCTGCTTAAGTCTTTGACAAAAAACATTATGGTAATTAGGTCTTGTATTCATAGCTACGATAATCGTAGTTTTCCCTTGAAGCAGATACTACGAATAACGTAGTATCTATTGTGTATGTTCCTTTACAACTAAATTGTTAGGTGAGTGGTATGAAAAATGATTGGCACCGGGCGGATATTATTGCCGCTTTGTGTAAACAGGGCACATCACTAACTGCACTTTCTCGTTCTATTGGGCTAAGTTCATCGACACTGGCGAATGTACTGGTTCGACCTTGGCCTAAAGGTGAATGGTTAGTTGCCGAGGCGTTGGATATTCATCCCGCTGAAATCTGGCCGAGTCGTTACTATGATAAGGAGGGCAAATTAATAGATCGTAAAATCAGAATTAGATAAATAGATTAAATGATTGTGTAATCTATTAAGGGTTTAGCGATTTCATCTCTAATGATTTAAGTAACGCGGTTTGTTGCGATAGCGGTAACTCAGAAAATATCAGAATAAGCTTCGCCAGATTATCATCATCTGCATAAAAATAGGCTAAAGGGATATTTAAAGCTTCCGCCAAGTGCTTAGCCGTCACGAGATTGGCCTCATGTACACCTTTCTCATAACGATTAATACGCGCACTGGCAACGAATTCATCAATGCCAGCGGCAATGCCCAACCCTTTCTGGGACAGCCCTCGAAGCAAGCGGGCATCCTTAAGGCGTTGACTAAAAATATGTCGATTTTGTTGTTCTGAGTTCATGACGACGATACTCGTAGGTATGAACTGATCTAGATACTACGAATAACGTAGTTAGATTATTTAAATAAGAGCGGCAGCCAATTAAATAGAAAAAGCCCGCTAATCTGCGGGCCTTCTGGTTTTATTCGTTCTGATGATAGCTTGCGAGACTTGAATCTGTTTGTAGAGTCGGTGGTTTTGAGCCTTGCTGTTAGTGGATTTTGGATAATGCGTTTTTTATTTAGGTGCATTCATGTGTCAGATCAAGTCGCGACTAATACACATTAAGACTGTTTTTTGCTCAGTTTCTTGGTGGCTGTTTCAATTTGCTTGATACTCTGCTCAGGTATTGGGAGATTCTCTGGCATTGTTCCTCCAAGCTCCTCGATCGTTTGTCTTACCTTCTTGCCAACATCGAAATGTGTCTGGTTTGCCTGTTGCTTCGAATTAATCTGATCCCTACGCAGTTTCTCTTCTGCTTGGGTTGCTCTAAATAGATTTGCCGCCAGTTCTGTTGACCCCATATGGTCGAGTATTCTCTGGCTCTTTTTTAATCCTTTACGTTGGTGAATAGCCTTCTGGTCTAAGCCGCCATATAAACCCTGATAACCATGATTTTGGAAAATAGCAAAATCTAAGTGTGTTTCAACGCCTGCCTGCTGTGCTACTTCTACCAACTGCTTATTGTGTTCTTTCAGTTCATTTCGGAGAAACAACCGCTTCTCGTCTTCGCGTAACCGCTTGAACGTTTCATCATCAGCAAGCTCTTGCCTACGTGTTTGCATTGCAAAGTAGGTTTGCCCTGCGGCTATAACCGGCTTAGTTGGATCGCCATTCTGTACAGTTAGATAGCAAGCGTACCTCGATAACTTGATGTCTTTGAGCTTTCTGCTTGCCCCTGAACCAATTTTGACCATATCGAGGACGTCCTCGAAATGGTCTTCAATATTGTGCCCGCTTTTGGAACAAGCCTCTTTTGCTTTATCAATAACGGGGGTGAAGTGCCGATATTCTGAGTAATCCAATGTTTTTGCCAGATCTCTAGCTGACCAGTATTCGATGCCATCAGCATCAAGTTGCTTAATTTCTTCAATGGGTTGGTGATGTTCGTTCATCGCTCACTCCATGTATTCTTCGTGGTTATGAGGTAATAGCTATCATTGGCATAGCTGCTGGGTGATGGCTATTACCTCATATCTTCCTTAATCGTAGGATAAGATGTGCGTGGAAATCATGCAGTTTCTTGATTCCTTATGCTAGCTAATGACAATAAAAAAACCCGCAGTTACGCGGGTTTGTTGGTCTCATTCGTTCTGGTGATAGCTTGCCAGAAGTTACTCAATGTTCTGAATCTGTTTAATTTTTATCTGCCTAATATATTGTTTTTGTTGGTTTTTAGCTTAATTTTTTATTTTTTGGTACACTTTTTGGTACAGGGTGTAAAGTGGTTATTTCTCTTGGTAGTGGCGACGCAAGAACCTATTATTCTTAGTTAGAGATACACGTCTATATAAGTCGATATCAAGTTTTAATTTTTCTTTATCGATATCATTAATTTTATCACTATTTAGCGTCAAAATATATTGTGAGTCTTTAAGACAACTTGACTTTTCCGATAAATAATTCAGACTTTTTATTAAGGTATCTTGATCTACATCGAATATATTATCATGAATTAATAGGCGAGGATGACGGATAAATGTATCATGCGTAAGTAAAAGAGTTAGATCATAAAAGAACACTTTCTCCCTTTCATTACTATGACTACCATCATCATAAATTCTTAAATCTATATTTATAACTTCTTTATTATCATTTGATTTTATATCAAAATGACACTTTCTATTTCCCATTACAAATTCATGAATGGAGAATATTGTTTCTTGAAACTCTTTAATTACTTCCTTTCTATTTGATATAGATAAATCAAGATCTAAATTTTTACCTATTTTTTCAGCTTTTTTAGTTTTCCATTTTGAATCATAGTCATCGTATTTTTTTATAAATGAAGATAACTGCGAGAAATCATGCAATTTCTTCTCATAAGCAAGAAAAAGGAATTTTATATTTCTTAGCTTTCCAGACTGCTTTAATATAGCAGTTTTTGAATGTAGTTTTTTGGAAACTTCATATATAGACTCCGATAACATATCTAACTCTCTAGTCAGAGACTCTCTTCTTGATTCAATCAATACTCGTTGAAATTCATCAATTTTCTTTTTAAAACTAATAACTTCATTAAGTTCTTTTTCTATGGCATCACCTAAGCCAGATTTTATTTTATTATATAAATCAATCACTTCAGATTCATTTATGTAATTATCACCAATGAATAGTTGTATTTTACTTAACTCTGATTTTAAAATAGCTCTTTTATTTCTAAACTCATCTAGCTTATTTTCATAAGTAGTAACTTCATCTTGTATTAATTCGTAGGTACTCTCACCCTCAAGGGATTCCATTTCCTTTTTAATATTGCTCAATTGAAATTCTAAATCATTTATTTCTGAACGTGCGCTAGCTAATTTCTTACCTGTTACTGATTCAATGTCATCTTTTAATTTTCTTTTTAATAGAGCTAAATCACTTATTTCTTTTTGTAGTTTCTTTATGTCTTTATATATTGATATATCTATTCCGAATAGATAAAGATGAGGTGTATAGTCTGTAGGTATTTTTAATTTAGTATCGTAGCAGTCTACTATAGATTTAAACTCAGAGCTTTCATCTCTTATTAATGGCCCCATCATTACTCTAAATGACGGATGATTAATATATTTTTTATCCATAAATAATAGATTTGTTAAAAACGCATTTGCATCATCAATACTTGAGAAGTGTTTAGCTACTCCGTCGACAATGAGTAGTGGATTATTCTCTCCTGAGATTGATCTTTTAGATACTATCTTTTTTTGATTAATACAAAAATCCAGACATACATCTATATCTTCAGGGAAATCTTTTTTTGGTATTTTAGATAATCGGCTATGCTTAAAGTCCTTCATGAGGGCAAAGTTGATAAACTCAATAAGAAGCGATTTTCCTACGCCATTAGTTTTGTTTGAAGTATGATCTTTTTCACCAAGAATCAAATTTATACCGGCCTTAAACTCAATCGGTTCAAAAAAGAATGGCTCGCTATATAACTTATTAATTATTATCATTTTTTAACGTCACGTAAGGTTCATTAAATTCTATCAAGTCCAGTGTATAAAGAAAAATCATTCCATAATAGATTGATCTAACACCAAGAGTTTTATCCTTTTTTAATTCTCTTGCAAGGGAAAAAATGCTAATACTCCCATTCTTGCTTTCACTTAGTAACTTTAATACTGATGCGCCAACTATAGGAGCTGATTTACTAATTTTCTCATCCTTAGAAAAGAGATTTAGCATACGGTTGACACCTTTTGTGGAAAGACGTTGCAACGAATCATATTGTCAATTAGGTAGTATTGAATCGCAGCATCATCGTAATCAATACCATCTTGACCAAGTTTGGATGCATAATATTCCGTCATTTTATCTAGAGCACTTACTGGATCACCATTACAATTGTCTAATATACTGTTACTAAATCGCTTAAGATACACAGATGTTTTATTTATATTAATCGTGCCAATATCACTTTGTGTCTTTATCTCTTCGAGTATTGCTGCGTATGTACTGATTAATGATGTATAAATATCCATAAGATAATTAGAATAATCAGAAAAACGCTTATAAATCTTACCATTAGGGTCTGGTTCATCAACAAAACCGATTCCTAACATAGGGTGGTCTTCACTACTAAGAATTTTTATCATACCTAAAATTGTTACTACTTCCTTAGGTGCTTTTTCAACATTCTTCTCAACTATATTTTTATCTAAATAATCACATACTTGTATTATTTTTTCTAATTCTAGGCCGTTAATAATCCTAACAAGATCTGTATAATCTAAAACGTCATCAGAAATTGTTATTTTGAATTTAGAGCCATATGTTTTGGCTTTATATCGTATTTTCTTTGTTAAAATCAAAATAATTAATCTGTCTATCTTGTCTACATTCTTTGTCTCAATAAACCCATCAATGGTTTTTCTTATTTTTACGAAGTCTGATGTTGACGTTACTTGTATTGCTATTCGAGAATCTAAATCAATAAGATCTATAGACTTAGCATTCTTTTGTATTATATTCGCATTAACAAGTGAATAACTAAAAATTAAATTTAGTAATCCGCAGAAAAAAGACTCTGAATGAATATTAATATCAGTTAAGTTTAGGGACGTTTTTATCTCTACTTCATGAGCTAGGATGGCAAGCTTATTACTAATCTTTTCCATGTATACTTGTCTCTCAAGCATGTTCCTAAACCCCTGTTAGTGATCAAGATTTTTTTAATAGTGGCTACTAAATAATAATATTATAAAGAGTAACATATCTAAAGGATTCTCCCGCTACTTTAGTATACTTTTAGTGCAATTGCATTAATGCATGAACACAATATGTCGCTATATGCATCAGATAGAAAATTAGTGTTTTCATCCTCTGCGCGCAATGCTATCCCCTCCACGCCTGCGCGCTTTACAGGTCGCTTTTCATGCAGTTGCATGCATACCCCTAAACCGCGCCAGTACTGGGGCTGCACAGGGTTTTAAGGGGGGTATTCTGCATGCAGATCCATGCACTCTAGGCATGCACACCCCTTTTTAGTCTCGCCAGCCAGAAATAAAACCTCAAACGGTGAACTCCATCACTAAATTGCAGACAAAAAAAGCCCCGCACGAGGGCGGGGAAAGGTTGCCATGATTCTGTTATCCGTGTCTGAATGCGTCGCCATATCGTCCTAGGGTATGGCGTTTTACCGGTGGGGGGATCACCACCGGGGCGGGGATTTCCTGCGCCGGTGGCCGGGTAATAATTCTGTCGAGGCTTTCAACCGTCTTAAAGGTGCAGGAACAATCAAGGTTCTGGCACTGGTAATAGACTTCCTTGGTCTGTTCCGACAAATAGCGGCTGGAACGAGTATGAGAAGCATGTCTGCATACCGGGCAACGCATCATGTTGACGGCTCCCCGGTTGGGTTCAATTTTGCTCGTTTATCTCGAATGCGCTGCCCTAATAACCCCCGTTTCAGCGGGCTGTTGTACAGGATGCTGTCTACTCTGTCAGGTTGCGGTCTCTGGAAAGTCAATTCTGCCAGTACGGTTTCTTTCTCCAGATTAAATGAATAGAGTGCGGCAGATGTAAGTACCCTGGTAATAAGCGTTCTCAGTGCGTCCTCCGATGATGCATTACCGTAGAGTTTATTCGCGGCAACGTTGATTTTTGCTGCCCGAATGATTGCCGGAGACAGGGTTTTCATGGCGGCCTGCATTTCCATATCTGCATAAGCCATCAGGGCGTCCATATGTGTTTTTTCATACGGTTTTGCGGAAACGCATAATTTCAATATGGTTTCACTTTTATCCAACTCCAGCTCTTCAATCAGATGCCCGAATTCTTGTGCCAGCTCCCGCTGTGAAATCCGGCGAATATGTTCGGTTTGCAGCTCATCCGTCATTTCACCGCGCAGGCTACGAAACAGTTTGCGCCAACTGCCGTCAGCCTGTTGGCTCTGATTTTCTGCATCCCGCTGCTTTTGCTGGCTGCGGGCAATGGACGCAATAATGTCTTCGTAGGTTTCTACATTCTTCAGGTGTTGGGCTTTGGCTGCTTTATAGCTGTTCAGTGCTGGGGTGATGGGGTGTTCTGCTGTCTGGCTCATGGTCGTACTCCGTTCTCATCGGGATGTCGCCATTGTGCAAATCCACACACAACAGCTCAACCGATACCCGTTGTCCCGGCGCTGACACAACAACACGCCGTTGTGCCATTCATCGATTACGACACAATAGCGACTCTGATTAACAGGAGAAAACCATGATTAATGTGACCGTTGGAGAGAAGTTTTTCACACTGGAACGCCATGAAGCACAATTCCTTTCGGACGCGCTACTGTCAGCCCTGAGTAACCCCACTGATAAGGCAATACAGGGATTCAGTCAGCGGGCCGGAACCTTGCAGGTGACTGCTTCACCAGAAGAAGTGACGTTTACGGGAAATAAGCAGCATTTCAGCCAACAGGCTCCCGCGATACGCACCCATACTTTGACGGACTGCTAACTGACCGGCCAGCCAGAAAGAAGCCCTGAACTGACCTGAATGAGAAACATTGTATCCCTTTGGGGGTGTAACAGGTGTAACGGGTGTTACAGTATTGATATATCAGTATTTTTCTAAAATCATCAGGTGTAACACCCGGTGTAACGTGGTGTAACACCACCGTTATCGTGTCGGTTTGTTACACCTGTTACACCGACAAAAGAAAAAGGTGTAACAGGCTTTTCTCAATGAAATCAGCGTTGTTACACCTGTTACCCTTGTTACACCTTAAAGATAAGACTCACGTAAAGGATTAGCCCACCACCTCGCTGTTAAAGACGTATATCCGTTTGGGATTCATCTCTGGCAGGCGGACGGTGGTTTGTGTCTTCCCGTCTTTCGATGCCAGCAGATACCCCGCCGTGACACACAGTTGCGCGACTTTCTTGGCATCAAACCCCTTGCACACCTCTTTCCAGCCCGACGGCAACACATAGAACGTAGTGACGGCCTCACGGGTGTTATTGCCCTTGTCTACCTTACGAAAACCCACCATGTTCGAGGGCCGGTTGCGCTCGTCATGCCAGTCCGCAAAGCGGCTGTACTGATTGGCGGTGAAGAAACTGCGTATTTGCTCGAGGGCGGCGGCGTCTTCCTGATTGGCACTGTGACCGCGCTCCCCTATCCATGCCTGCAAACACACACGGGTGGCCCGCAAGGCTTCCCCCTCCGGCCAGCCGGTCAGGCCGCAGCGGGTCGCCATCTCGCCCGCCATCGCAATCAGGGCGAAACGGTTAATGGCCCGGCCTACCTGATTACCGGCCTCTACAGGCATCAGCTCACGGGTGTAGGTTTTGAGTAGGGCTTTCGCCTGTGTGGTCATGCCGTTCAGGTCTTCGGTCAGCGCCTTGAGCCATGCCCGGAACGGCGTACCGTAGAAACTGGCTGTTGCCCCCTCAAAATGTTCGGCCAGCTCTTTACCGCTGCCAAAGCCGTGTAACGCCTCAAAGACGCCAAACTTGCCTGAGTCACTGGGGATTTGGATCATCCGTACTTCCATCCCGGCAAAGGTGCGCTCACCGGCGCGGGCAGCATGTTCGGTCAGTGACAGTTCGCCGGTGGAGAAGAACAACATACGCCACTGTTTGCGGGCGCGCAGTTCGCCGTCAGTCCCAGCCCGGCCTTTGCCCTGTCCGTTTGCCAGCATATAGGCAATATTACCCGCCTCACGACCATCCACCTCGCGTATTTCATCGAGCATCATGGCGGCATCGTTGCGACGGCTGGCGGTACCCTCCAGTGCGTTACCTGTTGAGCGCCATGTGTGCCAGTAATCCGGCCCGCCACACACGGAAGTGGCCGCTTTCATGGTGGTGGTCTTGCCGTCTGTGGATTCGCCTTTCAGGTGATAACCGCCGCCGTCCATCCCCACCAGACGCAACAGCGGAGCCGCAAACGCCAGACTGACCGCAAAGGCCACGCGGGAATTACCGATACAGTAGCGCCCGATATGCTCGCGCCACTCATCAAGGCTGCCCGCTACCCGAAAATCCCGCCCCTGTACGCTGGCCGTCTGCAATATTACCCCGTCGGCCCCCTCACCAATCACCTCGTCCTGCAACACATACACCCCGCCATGCCAACCGGTTTTGTTCACACAGGTGACTTTGCGCTCTGGTTTACACAGAGAGATGTATTCCATTAGCCGGGCGCGGGCCTCGCCGGTGGTGCTGATATACGACAGACCGTTGACCAGCAGCACCCGCCGCAGCTCTTCGCCGCTGCCACTTAACATTTCCATCGGCATCGCCCATTTACGGCAAATCCCGTAAGTGTCCTCCCATTCCAGCAGGCGGCCAAAGTTCCCTCCGTCCGCGTCGCAGGTAATGGCCGACACCTTGAGCGGGTTACAGATTTTGATATTGCGGATTTCCGTATCGCCGTCTGATTTTTGTACCTGCTTATCGAACCACAAATATTCCTGCGTTAGCCGAAAGCCTTGTGGCAATTTGGCCTTGTCTTTCCCCAGTTGCACCAGTTCTTCCCGGAACGCTTCTCTGGCCCGTTCGGTGCCGTTATCCCGCTGATAGTCATTCCAGTCGGCTTTAAAGCGGGTCGGGGGGAGCGTCACCCAACCGTCCACGGCTTTCGCTGCTTTCTCAGCCCACACTTTGCCGGTGTTGACCTTGCCATCATCAAAATCATTGTCTCCGGCTAGAATGATGCGCGCTTCTGGCCACTTCGCCCGGATAACCAACGCCACGTTTAGCAGGTTACTGGCGGCAATACCCGCCATCACCATGCCGTCAGTGAGTTGTGCCACGGTCAGGGCGGTAGCATAGCCCTCGGTGATAACGACCTGTGGCGGGCTGTCCAGCTCGGATTCAAGGGCAATAAATGCCCCTTTGAGCACCGTACCCGGCAACAGGCGCTTGTCTCCCAAGGGGGAAACCAGTTGCGCGCCGGTCACGGTGCCACTGATATCGGTCAGGGGCAGCACCAGTGAGCCGGGCGGGAAATCAATCCCACCGCTTTTCTTCAATTGCGTGGTCAGGCGGTGAGGATGTTCTAACAACCCTTTACCGGTCAGATAGTCACTTTCACCCCGCACACAGCCTGCCAGCAAGGCCGCAACAGTCTCGGCTACCGGTTGTATGGGTTTGGCTGCTTCTTTTCTGGCGGGCGGCTGTTGGCTTTGGGGTAATTGCAGCGCCTGTGCCACCTCATGGGCCGCTTTACCGGCCGTCAACCCGTTGACCAGTTTGACCAAATCTAGCCCGTCACCGGCCCCGCACTGGTTACAAATCCATGTCCCGCGCCCGTCCCGATCATCAAAACGAAAACGGTCTGTACCGCCACAGTGTGGGCAAGCGCCGTGTTGACCATGGGCCGGAACGACAATACCCAGCAAGGGCAGGACAACCGGCCAGCGCGTATGGGCGGCGGCGGTAATATCCGATACAAAATTCTGTGCCATCATGTCCCCCTCAGTGCAGTGTGACCGGCATATTGGCCGTTTTGATGTACGCCCGGCACAGCTCATCCATCATGGTTTCCCCCAGCAGCGTCAGGCGGGGGGCCACATTCAGAATGTCCGGCAACACCATGTCTTCCAACATGCAGCAAGCGGCTTCCATCCCGCTCTCAGGGCCGTGGCGTGTCATAAAATAGACTTCCACGTTTTCGGCTATCACCATTTGCAGCTCATCAATATTCATAGTGAGCGCTACGCCGTAAGACACACAGGCATCCAGATAGGCTTGCGCCACGGCACGGCGATAAAGCGCGGTACGTACTTCGAGGGGAATACAGGAGGTATTATTCAGGTTCATGATGGCACCCCAGCAGACAGTAATGCACAGCTTTGGGTGACGGCTATCAGGTCTTCATACAGATAATCGACCATAGCGGAGACTTCTTTCACCGGTAACATGCCGGGAAAGGCAGATGAATCAAAATGGTTCGCCAGTAGGGCGGCTAATAATGCGCTGGCATTCTTGGCGCGGGTTAATTTAAAGAAATCATCTTCCGGTATTCCGTAGGCCAGATGATTATTCAAAACCTGATTTTCAGATAAAGGGCGGCCCTGAGCAGCGTTATGCTCATATTGTTGCATTGTCATAATAGAGTCCGTTTTAGAAAGTGAGAATTCGTTACCGCTATTTATGCCGGTTAGAGAAAGTGTGAATAATGTTCCTCGCTCTTTTCCGCCGGACGGCGTTCTGAATAAGGTTTTTTCGGGTAAATATATTTAACGGACTTGTGCAGCAATAACCCTTTACTGGTATTGAGTGTTGTTATCGGGTCACGTTCCGGCGCATTGGCTATTTTGCTATACACCTTGGCGAACCACGTTAACGGCATGGAAGAATATCGCGTAGTAAGGTCATAATTAAAAATGACTTCATAACGGAATTCAGGGTTTTGGCGCTGGGTCTGCTCGGAAGCCAGTTTCAGGTTCACGATACGCACCGTCCAGCCCTCTTTATGGCGATAACGTTCGCCGTACTCAGGGAGTTCAGTCATGGGAGCCTGCTCTTACCGGCAAACGGCCAGCAAACAGTAAGATATAGTCACTGGCCAACTGGCGGCGGGCGGTAGTCTCATTACAGGCGGTGATCCGCAGCATGAGCGGGCGTATTTTCCGTTGTGTGCGGTTGATTGCCGCAAAGATGTAGGTACACTTTGATGTAGCCATGGCGTTGCTCTCTGTTTCGTTAATGGTTAAGCCTCAATTGGTACTGCGAATACTGATTGAGGCTGCTTTTTTTTTAGGGGACATCATGGTAAGGTGGCCACCTAACGAGTTAACAGTAATCCAATAGGTGGCCACTTGTCAACAGTTACAACGAGAGATAGAAGCCCTAAAGGGGGCGGTCAATCTCCACAGTTCAAAATGCGAATTACGCCTGAGCTTAAAGAACAATTAGAAGCTGAGGCAGGTAAAGATAATGTTAGTCTCGCCAATTGGATAAAAGATCTCGCAAGGCAAGAATTAAAGCGGCGAGGTATCGAACCAAAAGGCTAAACATTATTATTTAGATTTTATTTGTATATTATATTGGCGATCTAATTGGTCGCCTTTATTACATTATTATTAATGATGTTGTTGTGATTCAATCCATTCCCAAATTTCATCTACTTTCCATGCTGTAATTCTGGTTGATATCTTTACTGGTTTAGGGAATGTACCCGCTGATACCCGTCTCCATAACGTTGCAGGAGAAAATGGTAAGCAGGGCATCAATGCCTTTTGCCGGACAAACCCTGCTGCGGGTAAAGAGCCATGTGTTGTATTTTCATGTCTCATCAATCTTGTAACTCCTTGATGGGTAAGCGATGAGGTGAGATTACCTGACACAATCTTAGTTTTCCATCAAGAATGGAATTCCATTAAATTGATACATTTTCCATTTAAATATTCAGAATTCCATCAAGATGACTGTCATTTTGTTTTTTTTAACTAATTGAATTTATTTAATTAATCGTTACTAACGAAGAATGTTGATGTTATGGGGGGCTTAGAGAGGTTATAAGGGGCAGTCAGAGGCTAAAGGAGGCTAATTTTGGGCATTGTTTTTGAAAATAGCTAAACCTCCTTAGACGTCTAGCTAAGGGATTACTAGTCATGTATGGCTTTTAAAGCCGATGAAATTTTTGCTCGAAGAGAGGATGCTCGTAGACCATCGGTTGATATATGATTCTCTTGAATATACAGATCAATCATTTCTTTGATATGTTCGACACAAATAACATCACCCTTTTTCATCCATTTTGCGTTGTTTTGCTCATGTTTTTCTTTGGCCAATAAAGTTAACGTTATTCCAAGTAATTTATTTACATTAAATAGTTCTTCATCTTTTTTATATACACCCCTGTTGTTTTTTATTATTTGGAGGCCAAGTTTTTCTGCTTCACCACCAATAAAAGAGAGTAGCTTATTGTTTTTATTGCTTATTGCAATGTTTTGCACAGCCATACAGCATCTTTCAATTATAGCTTCAGGGGTTTCATCAGTATCAAGACAATTATATCCAATTGAGAAAATAAGATCTGATGAGATCTTTTCACTGTCATCTACGGGGTGCGGAGAAGCTATATAATCGGTATATTTTGTTATTCTCTCTATTTTATTGGATTTGAATACTTCTTCTAAGGTTCTTTTAAGTCTCATTTTTATATGAGAAATAACTTCTAGTTTTTCTGTATCTATATCTCTTCTTAATAAGGTCGGAGATAGCCCAACCAGACACTTAGCTATTTCATCGATAGTGATTGAGGGGAGAGTTGCAACCCTTTCAAACTCATTCATTTTTTGGAAGCTTTTCATTTGCTATCTCGTTCCCTCGATTCTAATTTCACTAGTTTATCTGCCCATAAAGTTAAGGCTTTTCTACGTTCGTCCAAATACTGATGTCTATTATAAATCCCTTCCACGCCTTTAATTCTATGATTTAAACATCTTTCTGCAACGATAGGATCAACACCTAAAGATGCCAGATGAGTCCGGGCTGTTCGTCGGAAGTCATGGACAGTAAAGTTTTCTACACCCTGCATCTGTGTTTTTACTTTGGCTAAGGCTACAGGCAACGTGCTTTCTGCTATGTGGGGAATCATGCGGTTTTGCATTTTTCGGGCAGGCAGAACCCACTCACTATTAAATGACATATCTTTAAGCTGTTGGAACCATGTTATGGCCACTGGAGGGAGTGGAATATCGATAGCGTCGCCGTTCTTGGTGCCAGTTAGGTGCCATATGGCATTTTCTAAATCAATATCTTCCCACCTAGCTGCACATAGCTCCATCTTCCGGCAGCAGAGTAATAAGAGTAATTTCATTGTTAGCTCATTTTGGATACTGAAACCCTTTGCTAGCCTCATTGCAGCAAATAGCTGCTCTAGCTCACCAGTATCTAAATAGCGCTCTCTGGCCTTTTCCTGCCCGCCAGCATCGGATATATCAAAGGCAGTTGTGGGGTTCACTTCAAGGATATGGCGCTTAATACCATAGTTAAATATTCGTCGCGTCCAGCGTAGTACATCGTTGGCCACTGTTGGCGCACCTCTGGCTAGGATGCTTTGCAGCATATCGTCAATATGGCGGGGTTTTACTTCATCGGCTTTTAAGTGGCCAATGTTCGGATTAATGTCTTTATCAATCCGACGGCGGAGGATATCAGGGTGTTTCCATCTGCCTAATATCTGACGTTCAAAGTATTCCGTAGCTAAATGAGAAACCAACAACGCATTCTTATCAGACTCGATTTTTGCTAGTGCGTCAGCCTTACGCTCTTTCTTTTCTCCGGCCACGTCGTAACCCAAAGAAACACGAGCTGACAGTAACTTAATTGTTTCACGCGCTTTTGCCAGTGATAGTTCGGCATAAGAACCGATCCACATAGCCCGTGCTTTACCTGCGAAACGGTAGCGGAAACGCCATTTAGGTGAGGCGAAACTCTCTCGGTAGCAAAGATATAGTCCATTGCCGTCTGAGCGGCCCTCAAAGCGTTCTCCAGCCTTTAACCATGCTTTGATTTGTAAATCTGTTAACTTTCCCATGTATCCACACTGAGCCTTTCCTGTGTACCAAATACAGATGTACCAAAGAGTGAAATGGTACATGTCTTGGTACAGGGATTTAGTGAAATTTCATGGAATGATATGTGATGTGCTGAGATAAAGAAAGCCCGTAAGTTACGGGCTTTAAAGGAATTTTGCGACGCACTGAAATGCGGTGAGAAGTTACTCGATATTCTGAATCTGTTCGCGCATCTGCTCGATGAGCACTTTTAGCTCGATGGCTGAGTTAGTGACTTCGGCATTGATCGATTTTGATGCTAGCGTATTCGACTCGCGGTTGAATTCTTGCATCATAAAATCAAGGCGGCGGCCGACGGCCTCTTTCTTCTTCAGAATATTGTGCGTTTCTTTGACGTGCGCTTCGAGGCGATCCAGCTCTTCGGCGACATCAACACGCTGTGCCATCAGCACTAACTCTTGTTCCAGACGGGTATTTTCCAGCTGAACTTGGGCTTCTTCCAGCTTGTTTAATAGCCGCTCACGTTGCCACTGCAAAATATTTGGCATGTGTGCACGCACTTTAACCACTTCCGCACTCACGCCATCAAGGCGCTGTTCGATCAGTGTTTTTAATGCCGCACCTTCGGTCTCGCGGGAAATGATAAAGTCATCAAGGGCCACATCCAGCGCTTGCATCAGCTCTGTGCTGATGGCGTCCAAGTCTTGCTCTTCTGCCGACATCACACCCGGCCAGCGCAAAACATCAAGCGGGTTGACCTCGCCTTCATCACTTTGCATTTTGACCCAATTCGCCGCTTCAACCAGCTGTTTAGCCAGTTTTTCGTTTAGGATCAGCGAACTTTGTGCCGTGGCGTCCAGTTCAAAACGCAGGCTACACTCAATCTTGCCGCGCGTCAGGCGGCTGCGGATACGTTCGCGGATCACCGGTTCCAAGCTGCGGAACTGTTCTGGTAAGCGAATATAAGTTTCTAAATAGCGTTGGTTAACGGAACGCAGCTCCCAAGCTGCGCTGCCCCATTCACCCTTAATGTCACGTCGAGCGTAGGCGGTCATGCTGCGGATCATTGTGCGTACCCGTTTTAATCAAGAAAAGATGCAGGGATTATAGCCTCCGAGGCGCAGGCAGGATAGGCATTACATCACTAAGGCCGTATAATGCGCGACCAATATCGATTTAAAGCCGGAGAAAGCCCATGCGTCCAGCAGACCGAGCAGCACAACAAGTCCGCCCATTAACCCTAACCCGTAATTACACGAAACACGCTGAAGGTTCCGTGTTGGTTGAGTTTGGCGATACCAAAGTCTTGTGCACCGCCACGGTTGAAGAGGGTGTTCCGCGCTTTCTAAAAGGCCAAGGCCAAGGCTGGATTACCGCTGAATATGGCATGTTGCCGCGTTCTACCCATAGCCGTAATGCCCGCGAAGCCGCAAAAGGCAAGCAGGGCGGCCGGACATTGGAAATCCAGCGCCTGATCGCCCGTTCTTTGCGTGCGGCAGTGGATTTGAAGAAGCTGGGCGAGTTCACGATTACTTTAGACTGCGATGTTTTGCAGGCGGATGGAGGCACTCGTACCGCGTCAATCAGTGGGGCGTGTGTGGCTCTGGCTGATGCGCTGAATAAGTTGGTTGCTAGCGGCAAATTAAAAGCTAACCCAATGAAAGGACTAGTGGCGGCGGTTTCTGTCGGTATCGTGAAGGGCGAGGCCCTTTGTGATCTGGAGTATGTAGAGGACTCTGCGGCAGAAACGGATATGAATGTCGTCATGATGGAAGATGGCCGGATGATTGAGGTGCAAGGCACCGCAGAAGGCGAGCCGTTCAGTCATGAAGAGTTACTGGCGTTGCTGGCATTGGCTAGAGGGGGGATAGAGACTATCTTCCAGGCGCAGAAGGCGGCGTTAGCGGAATAATTGATTTAGGCGGCTTGCTAGTCGCCTTTTTTTTGCCTGCAATTTGAGGCAGCTAAATTATAAACCCAGTGATTAACGAAAGCGGTCACAATCTGGAGAGGAGAAGTCCCCATGAAAGCCTATCAGCGCGAGTTTATTGAGTTTGCGCTTAACAAGCAGGTGTTGAAGTTCGGCGAATTTACCCTGAAGTCTGGGCGAATTAGCCCCTATTTCTTTAATGCAGGATTGTTTAATACCGGGCTTGATCTGGCAAAACTCGGGCGTTTCTACGCCGCTGCATTAATGGATTGTGGCGTGGAGTTCGATCTGTTATTCGGGCCAGCCTATAAAGGGATTCCGATTGCGACTACTACCGCTGTTGCTTTGGCGGAACACCATGAGCGCGATGTCCCTTACTGCTTTAACCGCAAAGAAGCAAAAGGCCACGGCGAGGGTGGCAGCTTGGTGGGTAGCCCGTTACAAGGCCGAGTCATGCTGGTTGATGATGTCATTACCGCTGGTACTGCAATTCGTGAATCAATGGAAATCATTAATGCGCAGGGCGCGACACTGGCTGGCGTCATGATTTCATTGGATCGTCAAGAACGTGGCTGTGGTGAAATCTCAGCAATTCAAGAAGTTGAACGTGATTATCATTGCAAAGTGATCTCTATTGTTACTCTGGGTGATGTGGTCAGTTATCTGGAAGAGAAGCCGGAAATGGCCGATCATCTGGCGGCGGTACATCGCTATCGCGAGCAGTATGGGATCACGCTTCCTCGTTGATCATCAGTCGTCACGGCTGAGTCTTGTGCCGCACTTCTCCTTTTGGGAGCGGTGCGGCACGATTTTTGGCTTCTTTGAGATTTACCCCCCAAAAATGCGAGTCATCTCTGTTATTGATTGAAGAAATCGTGCAACAAAACGCCCGTCCTTTCCCCGCGTCCCCTGTTAATTGCCGTTTTTTTATCCATCCTCATCGTTAATCATTTTGGGTTAATTGTCTGGTTGATCTCACTGCCTTTCTCTTGTTGCGTCCGCTTGAAGCGTTTCAGTTCTTAATTTCGAGCGAAGGGTGCAATCCAGTGCAACTAATAATTTCCATATTGTTATGAGGGTGTTATTTTCCGCGCAAGCACGGATAAAAAAGAAGTGTCACTCAATCATCACCGAGAACAAAGCGACAGGCTGCCGTGTATTTCTCCAAAAGGACATAGTTATGAAAGCGTCAATATTTAAAAGTCTTTATTTTCAGGTGTTAACGGCGATTACTCTGGGCGTCTTGTTAGGTCATTTCTACCCTGATCTCGGCGCTCAGATGAAACCACTGGGTGATGGATTTGTTAAACTAATTAAAATGATTATCGCACCCGTGATTTTCTGTACTGTTGTGACGGGCATCGCGGGCATGGAAAGTATGAAGGCGGTTGGCCGTACCGGCGCGATAGCCTTGCTCTATTTTGAGATTGTCAGCACCATCGCACTACTGATTGGTCTGGTGATTGTAAACGTGGTGCAACCCGGTGCCGGTATGAATATCGACCCGGCGACACTGGATGCCAAAGCGGTTGCACTCTATGCCGAGCAAGCCTCGCAGCAAGGGATTGTGCCGTTCTTGCTTGATATCATCCCCGGCAGTGTCGTGGGAGCTTTTGCCAGCGGCAATATCCTGCAAGTATTACTGTTTGCTGTGTTGTTCGGCTTTGCCCTGCACCGTCTGGGTGAGAAAGGCCAGATCATCTTTAATGTTATCGAGAGCTTCTCCCGCGTTATTTTCGGTATCATCAACATGATCATGCGCTTAGCGCCAATCGGTGCCTTCGGGGCGATGGCCTTTACCATCGGCAAATATGGCGTGGGCAGCTTGGTGCAACTGGGGCAGTTGATCATTTGCTTCTACGCCACCTGTATCCTGTTTGTGGTGGTCGTGCTTGGCTCGATTGCGAAATTTAACGGCTTCAATATCTTCAAGTTTATTCGCTACATCAAAGAAGAGTTGCTGATTGTGTTGGGCACCTCATCTTCTGAATCCGTACTACCGCGCATGTTGGATAAGATGGAGAAGGCGGGCTGTAAGAAGTCCGTGGTGGGGTTGGTTATTCCGACCGGCTACTCATTTAACCTTGATGGCACCTCTATTTATCTGACCATGGCGGCGGTATTTATCGCGCAAGCCACCAATACCCATATGGATGTGATTCATCAGGTCACATTATTGGTGGTGCTATTGCTCTCCTCGAAAGGAGCAGCAGGGGTGACAGGCAGTGGTTTTATTGTGTTAGCCGCCACCATTTCTGCGGTTGGGCACTTACCGCTGGCGGGCTTGGCGCTGATCCTGGGTATCGATCGCTTTATGTCAGAAGCCCGTGCGCTGACTAATTTGGTGGGTAATGGTGTTGCAACCATCGTGGTTGCCAAATGGTGCAACCAGCTCGATAACGATCAGTTGCAAGCCGTGTTATCCAATAAAACACCCCCGAATAGTGAGATGAAGAGCAGTATTTCTTCTTCTTGATCGACGCGAAACAAAAATTCAGACATTTCACATAAAAACTGCCAGTGGCTCGCTGTCACTGGCAGTACCTTCACAAAATAAGTCCCCGATCCCCGTTTTCTTGTATTAATTACCCTTTAGATACTATTTTTTACTCTGATGAGTGACATCCGCAAAAGCATGCGGTCTAACAGAATGGTACACTCCTATCGCTGGTTTTTACGGTGACGTTGACCATTGATTTTTCACTCAATAATGATGACATAGCGATGGGTTTTTAAACGCACGAGTGGCTTATGTGAAATTGTATCGTTTTAAAATTGGATAGATTATTAAGTAGGGGTTCACATGCAGGGCACCAGAATTCGTCTTATAGTTGGTGGATTATTGTTGGCTGCCGCCAGCAGTAATGTGCAGGCTGAAGCACTACAACCCGATCCCGCATGGCAGCAGGGGAAGCTAGAAAACGGGTTTTCATGGCAGTTGCTGGCGACGCCGCAGCGCCCAAGCGATCGGATCGAGTTACGTCTGGTCGTCAATACTGGCTCATTATCAGAAAGCACGCAGCAAGTTGGCTTTGCCCATCTGTTGCCGCGTCTGGCATTAATGAGCAGCGTGAGCTTTACGCCCGCCCAACTTCAGTCGCTGTGGCAGCAAGGGGTCGATAACGAGCGCCCGTTGCCACCGGCCATTACATCTTATGATTTCACCTTATACAGCCTTAGCTTGCCCAATAACCGCCCTGACCTGATGAAGGAAGCGCTGGCCTGGTTATCTGATACCAGCGGCAAACTGGCTGTCAATGAACAAACGGTTAATGCCGCGCTGAATAGTGCGACCGACCCTATTGCCACTTTCCCGCAAAATATTCAGGAACCTTGGTGGCGTTATCGGCTTAAAGGCTCCTCATTGATTGGGCATGATCCGGGCCAGCCCGTGGCACAACCCGTTGATGTCGAGAAGCTAAAACAGTTTTATGAGCAGTGGTACACCCCGGATGCCATGACGTTGTATGTGGTAGGGAATGTGGATAGCCGCAGTATCGCTGCTCAAATCAGCAAAACATTCTCGGAGCTGAAAGGGAAACGCACGACACCTGCGCCAGTGGCGATGTTAGCGCCATTGCCGCCAGAACCGGTGAGTCTGATGGGCGAACAGGCCACGCAAGATACATTATCGCTGATGTGGGATACCCCATGGCATCCGATTCAGGACTCCATCGCGTTAAGCCGTTACTGGCGCAGTGATTTAGCGCGTGAGGCACTGTTCTGGCATATCCAGCAAGTGCTGGAAAAAAGTGATCAGAAGAACCTGAAGCTGGGCTTTGATTGTCGGGTGCAATATCAGCGCGCTCAATGTGCTATTCACTTGAATACGCCGACAGAGAACCTGACACCGGGGATGACTTTTGTGGCCCGCGAACTGGCAGGATTACGCACCAATGGCCTGAGTCAGGCTGAATTTGATGCATTAATGGCGCAGAAAAATGATCAGCTCAGCAAGCTGTTTGCTACCTATGCCCGCACGGATACCGACATTCTGATGAGCCAACGTCTGCGTTCACAGCAGAGTGGCGTAGTGGATATCGCCCCAGAGCAGTATCAAAAGCTCCGGCAGGCATTCTTGTCGGGTTTGACGCTGGCAGAGTTGAATCAGGAGTTGAAACAGCAGTTATCGCAAGATACCACACTGATTCTGACACAACCGAAAGGCGAGCCGGAAGTGAATGTGAAGGCGTTGCAGGAGGCGTATAACGCGATTATGACGCCGCACACTGTGGTGCCTGAGGATGCTGTGCCAGTGGCAAGTGCAGCGGAGACGGCACCGCCGACACCTACGACAGCACAGTAATTAAATCGCCCGGACGCGGTATGCTCCGGGCTTATTGCTGTCATTGCTGAGTCAATCAGACCGCAGGCATGGCCGCCAGTGGGATGATGGCACCACGATACTGAATCACTGTGCTGGCGGTTAAATGGCCACGCACAGCTGCGTCGTGGGCGCTGCCACCGGTCAGTCGAACCGCCAGATAACCGGCACTGAAGGAGTCTCCGGCTGCCGTGGTATCCACTACTTTCTCTTTCGGTAGTTTGACCGCCGGAACATCGTATTGCTGGGCTTCAAAGCCCTCTTTGACCCAGACGATGCAAGAGTCTGCGCCGCGCTTGATAATAATCTCACTCACACCTAATGCTTGAGTGCGATCAATCACCTGCTCCAATGGCTTCTCGCCCCACAGCATATCTTCATCATCTAGGGTCAGGAAGGCGATATCCGTACAGGCCAGCATGTCGCGGTAGGCTTCCTGCGTCTCTTCTTTGCTCTGCCACAGACGCGGGCGGTAGTTGTTATCAAAGATAACTTTGCCGCCATTTGCACGACAGGCGCGCAGCAACTTCAGTAAACGTTGGCGTGAAGCGCTGTCCAGAATCGCCAAACTGATGCCGCTGAGATAGAGATAATCAAACTTCTCCAAACGCTGACAGATCTCATCCGCCGCCGGGCTAGTCAGCCAGAAACGGGCGGCAGCATCATTGCGCCAGTAATAGAAGGTGCGCTCACCAGTGCTGTCGGTTTCGATGAAATAGAGCCCCGGTAACTTATTATCCATGCGCTGAATCAGGTCGGTGTGGATCTTCTCCTGCTGCCAAGCGCTCAGCATCTCTTCGCTAAAGCTGTCCGTGCCCAGTGCAGTGACGTAATGCACATTCAAGGCTTGCTCTGAAACTTGACGGGCAACATACACCGCTGTATTCAGCGTATCACCGCCAAAACCTCGGCTAAGGTCGGAACCTTTTTGTGATAGTTCAATCATGCATTCGCCGATAACGGCAATATTTTTGCTGGTCATGGAGAGCTGGCCTATTCCTGAATGTGTGTCTGTGATGGGAGTGGTTTAGGCTAGTCTCACTGCTGGCTAAGCTAGAGTCAATAGTATTAAAACGACGTTTTAAATTTTTTATGATGTAGGTCGGGAAACTGACAAGTTTCCCGCTGTTCCGAGCAGAATTATGACGATTTTCGCAGGTCGGTGACACTCTGACCACCCACACCCCAGTTGTCGGTCTCCACTTCATCAATCACCACCACAGTCGTCGCCGGGTTTTTGCCCAAAGTATCGACTAACAGTTGTGTGACGCCCGCGATCAGCTGTTTTTTCTGTTCCGCCGTCGCCCCTTCGCGAGTAATTTTAATATTTACATAAGGCATATTCATCTCCATTAAGAGTAATGGCATTATTGAGTTAAGTAATATAGATGGCTTAAATGTGCCGCGCCAGTGCGTCAAGGAGCAATAATCTGTCATGCCGCAATATAAAGTTCTGGTCACACGAGTCGATAACATCTCCAGAAGGAATCACCTTTACCACAGAATGTCTGCGGATTGGCGGCAATACACACTGCCATTACTGTCTGATGTCCTGAAACATGGCGAATAAACTGATGATGACTAATAAAGTATCAGGTTTACTTGCGCCATCCTTTGCCGCCATTGATCGTAATAAAGGACAGAGCTTCTGGCGGCAATGTCAGCGTCGGTACACTTTTCAACCTATCTATCGCACCTCCGGGGCACTGCTGGCGATTGAGTTGCTCACGGCTGTTTTTCACCCCTCATCACCGGACACCCGTCTGAATCCAGAAGATTACTTCAGTTCTATCAGTATCCGCGACCGTTTGGATGTGGTGCTGGAGCAACTGAACATGATTAAGCAGTGGCACGCGATATTTGTTCATCACTCAGTGCTGGTTTCGATCAATATCGATGGTCAGGCGCTGATGGCGATGCAGGATGACAGGCAGGCCAAGGTGCTCATTGACGCCATGCCCTACATTCGTTTTGAATTGCTCGAGCACGTTGATACCTCCCTTGATACCCCCTTTGCGCGCATTGCCGAAGCCGACCGACTGTGGCTGGATGATTTTGGTAGCGGTTTAGCGAACTTCACTTCATTCATTAGTTGGCGCTATGAGTACATCAAAGTCGCCAGAGATCTGTTTATCGTATTGCAAGAGAGTGACGTCGGGAACCAACTGTTCTTCACGCTGGTCACGCTAATGGACCGCTATAGTAAAGGTGTGATTGTGGAAGGTGTCGAAACCTCGCAGGAGTGGGCCATGGTGCAACGTTCTGACGCCGCAGCGGCGCAAGGTTATTACCTCTCCCGTCCCACCTCATTTGATCGATTACAGACCTTACCTATGCTGTTTTGTGGCTAATATTTTTGGGCCGATAAATCAGCACTTCTCTCCTCCATCCCGCCTCTTGCTTCATTCTCGACTATGGTTAAAGTACTTTTTAACTCGCGCAATTAACATCATGAGTACTGGCATGGAGCTGTTATGACCAAAACCGGAAAAGTGCTGACGGGCATTGGCGGCGTTATTCTGCTGCTATTGGTCGTCGCAATCGTATTCATTATGACTTTCGACTGGAATCGACTAAAACCGACGATTAACGATAAAGTCTCCGCTGAACTACAACGGCCTTTTGCTATCCGAGGCAACTTGGGTGTCGATTGGTCGCGAAAAGGCGATGAGCCGGGTTGGCGCGGTTGGGTTCCTTGGCCGCATATTCATGCTGAAGATCTGGTGCTGGGCAACCCGCCGGAGTTGGTCAGTGATAAATCGACCGATGATAAAAACGTCGATGATAAAACTGCATCCACGGCGTTTCCCGCAGGCGAAATGGTCACTCTAAAACGGGTCGATGCCAGTATCGCCCCCTTGGCCCTACTGGCGAAAGAGGTCTGGATACCCCGCATCTGGCTGACACAACCGGATGCCAACCTACGGCGGCTGGCAAATGGCAACAATAACTGGACATTCAATCTGGCTAATAGTCCGAAGGAGGGCGAGCAGCCCTCTTCTTGGTCGGTCAATATTGACGATATCGTCTTTGATCGTGGCGAGATACGTTTGAACGATGCCATTCTGAAAGCGGATCTACGCGCCGTGATTGACCCTCTGGGCAAGCCCTTACCCTTTGCCGAGGTGACTGGCGCGCGCAATGAGAAGAAGGGGCAATCACCTGCGGATAGCGCACAAAGCAACACGGCAGACTATGTTTTTGGCTGGAAGATTGACGGTAAGTATCAGGGCCAACCATTAGTCGGCAGCGGTAAGATTGGCGGCATGTTGTCGATGAGTGATGCGAGTCGGCCATTTCCATTACAGGCTGATCTGCGCTCGGGGTCCACTCGAGTGGCAGTGGCGGGCACCTTAACTGATCCCGGCAATCTGGCGGGGTTGGATATGCAATTGAAATTCTCGGGAGCCAGCTTAGATAACCTCTACCCGCTGATCGGCGTGTTACTGCCTTCCACTCCGCCTTACAACACTGATGGCCGTTTAGTCGCGAGCCTCAAGCAAGCTGGCGGCGCGGTTTATCACTATGAAAACTTTAACGGTAAAATTGGCGACAGCGATATTCGCGGCAATCTGACCTATACCGCCAGCCAGCCACGACCAAAATTAACCGGCAATATGTCATCAGAGAAATTGCGCTTTGCTGATTTAGCACCATTGATTGGTGCTGATTCTAATCAGGAAAAAGCCCGTCGTGGCGAGAAAAATCGGCAACCGGCGAATAAAGTATTGCCGGACGAAAAGTTTGATACCCAAAGCTGGAGGGTGATGGATGCCGATGTTACTTATGCTGCTAAACGTATCGAGCGGGATAAATCATTACCCCTAAATGATCTGTCGACCCACGTAGTACTGAATAATGGCGAATTGTTGCTCGATCCGCTGCGTTTTGGCATGGCGGGCGGAAACCTGAATGCCACGCTACGGCTGAATGGCAACAAAGATCCCATGCAGGGCAAGGTAGATTTACATGCTCGTCGGCTGCAATTGAAAGCGCTATTGCCTGAGGTGAAGTCGATGCGCAACAGCTTAGGACAGTTGAATGGCGATGCATCATTTACTGCAACGGGTAATTCGGTGGCCGCGCTACTGGCAACCAGCAATGGCAACCTGCGCTTGCTGTTGAATCAAGGGTTGATTAGCCGCAGCTTAATGGAGTTGCTCGGCCTGAATGTGGGTAACTATCTGGTGGCGAAGTTATTTGGCGACGATGAAGTGAAGATTAACTGTGCGGTGGCGGATATCCAGTTGCGCAATGGGCTAGCAACACCGCGCCTGTTTGTGATTGATACTGAAAACGCCATTATCAATATTACCGGTAATATTAACTTCGCCACCGAGCGGCTGGATCTCTCTATTGACCCCGAAAGCAAAGGGCTGCGCATTCTAACCCTGCGCTCCCCGCTCTATGTCAGAGGCACCTTTAAGCAGCCGGATGCGGGCGTAAAAGCGGGGCCATTGCTTGCTCGAGGCGCAATTGCCGCCGTGTTAGGGGTGGCGCTGACACCTGCTGCGGCACTGCTGGCGCTGATCTCCCCCAGTGAGGCAGAGGAGAATCAGTGCACGCCCTTCCTGCAAAAAATAAAGCAGAAAAAATAATCAGCTAGTGCGCCGCTGGTGGGGGAAGCAGTTTACACTCGTGATCCTGCAACTCCTCCACTGAGGCACGGTGTACTTTCGCCAGGCTCGCTTTACTGGCTAACAGCAAAAACTCCCCGTTCGGTAAGGCAGTCATGGCTAGACCATAACTGCCCATTTGGCCTTTTGCCCCTGTGACTTCATCGGCGAGCAGGCGAAACGCGCCTAGATGCTGCAATTCCGTCGCCGTGGTGCGGCGCACCAGATAATCATGGCCCAACAGGCCATCGGGTAAAGGTTGCCATTGTGGGCGGAAATCTGCCTCATGTGCCGCCAGTGCTGCTTTCACCTGTGGTTTCAGGCAAGAGATATGAATATGTAATTGATTTTGAGAGCGACCATATTTTGAATTAATGGCGAGCGAGATATTTGTATCGTCAATAGGCGCGCCATACTTATCGGCCATAAAGTGGCGCGCTTGCCAAGCCTCCAGAAAGAAGTTTGGGCTGCTGGCAGCTAATATCTGCGGGCTTTCTATGCCGCTGATTTTCGCTGTGGGCATGAGCAGATATTGCAATGGCCCGTGTATGTCCTTGTACACCACAAACCCAGCTTGTGTATCGACCTGAATGCAAGGCTGTGGATCATGATGGGCTTCCATATTGGGCACGCATTGTTGGCTAACAATTTTCCACAATGCATCGCCGTGGCTGAAGCGCGATTGGCACGCCACGATCAGCGCGATAACCGCCAGTAGCCCCAATATTATCCATCTAAATCTAGCTTTTTTAATGTAGCGTGACATGCGTGATCCTTCACTTTCGATGATGGGCCATCAGTGTAATGATAAATCAGAGGCAGGGGCAAACCCCATAATCCTTATTTATCATTATGGGGTGTTGACCTGATATGGCGACAGATTAGCGTGCCTCTTCACCCGGTTTTTGCGGTAAGGTTTTGTCCTCAGCATACTGGGCGGTGGCTATCCAAGCGGCGCAGAATAGGGTCAGGCGAGCGAAGAAGTAGAAAAAGGCCATCAGACCAATAACAGAACCAAAAGCCGCACCGGAAGGCGAGCTGGCAAGACGCGGCAGCATCATGGTCATGACAAACTTGATGATCTCAAAGCCGATGGCGGCAATCAGGGTGCCACGTAGCAAGGCTTTTTTCTTCGGCTTATGCCGTGGCAAAATCCAAAATATCCACAAAAATAACAGATAGTTAGCCGCGATAGAGATCGACATTGCAATCAGTGTCATCGCGGGCCGCAACCACTCAATATCCCCCAGCCCTAATGCGTTGACGATTGCCGACTGCGCCGCCCCCGCGATTGAGGTCAGTGAAAGCGTGATAATTAGCGCGACAACCAATCCGATGAGCGAAATAAAATCCCGCGCATAGCGATAATAAAACGCCTCCTGATCCTGCGGGTTGCGCTCCCACACATCCCGCGACTGAGCACGAATAGCTTCACGCAGATTACCCATCCAGCTAACACCAGAATAGAGGGCAATCGCTAGACCGGTCAGCCCGACGGTGGTGCGTTGCTGAATGGCGGTATTCACGGTGTTTTTAAGGGTGGCGGCTAATGCAGGATCACTGATGGTATTAACAATTTTGTTAATTAATTCAGCCAATAAGTCAGGATTTGATGCCAGAACAAAACCGACAGCGGCAAATGAAACCATCAAAATAGGGATCAGCGATAGAAATGAAAAATAAGTAATGGCCGCCCCGAACTGGCTGCCCAATCGGTCATTAAAGCGATCTGTCGCGCGGATAATATGGGCGACAGGGGGATAAGCTTTCACACTGTTACTTATTCGTGTCATACAGGAAATGGCTCTCTTTCCGGTTTTAATCCCCGCAGCCAGTGGCGCTGAGCTGTTTTTCGGTGCGTTCGGCATAATTCTCCTTAATTGCGTTAATCCATGCCTTATGCAGATGATTCTTCTACAAAATACGACATAAAATGGCGAGTAATCTGTTGATGATAGCAGAGTCGATAGCTATCACAAATGCAGTGGGTAAATCCCCGCATTTATAGCACCCAATTTGTCTTCAATATTTTGATTAAAATAACCTTAACGTCTTGATTAAGAACTAAACCCTCACCACTGTAGGAAATATCCCACAAGTGAGGTGGTGTGGTCTCATATTAAATATATTTATAAGGATTATATTGTCCATAGACTGGGTTAATTATTATTGAATAATAAAATCTGGCGATAAATATAATTTATATAAAACAAAAAAATAAACAGATTAAAAATTCTTCTTTATTTAGATTATCTTGTAAAACATCAGGTCGTTAATATGAATATAAATAAAATAAGGCTATCGCTTTGTTTTCGAAAAACACTATTGGCTAGTTTGTTGCTTCCTCTGCTTAGCCCGCTTTATTGCTGGGCGGCACAAACTATCAGTGTAACTGATGGTAGCTCCGTTCCTATCTCTGGCGACTATGGTACAGACGATGACTACCAACCTGCTGTGGTGGTGAAAGGTGCGGGCAGTACCGTCACGGGGGCTGCCGATCTCTCCATTTATACCACGGGTCGAGTTGCCAATGGCGTCGAAGTCTCTAATGGCGGTGCGCTGAAATTGGAGGGTTCCGCCATCAAGACCGAAGGGGTCGTTGCCTATGGTATTCGTAATAATAATGGCACGGTGAATTTGCAGGGTGGGACGATAATGACGTCCGGCTCAAGTGGCAATGGTATTTACTCTTCTGGAGTGGGAAGCCGGACGGATATTAATGGCACAGTGTTCAATATATTAGGTGGGCTTGCCAATGCTGTTTCAGGTTATGATGGCACGGCATTAACGCTGAATAATACGACGATAAATACCAGTGGTGGATATGGTATTTATCTGAGCGATGTCGGCAGCACATTAACCGGTGCTAATAACGTCATTAATAATACCAGTTCGGCTAGCGGCACCGGCGTTTATATCTCCAATGGCGGTTTAAATGCCACATTGGATAACACGACGTTTAACATGACTAACGCTTATGCCGGAGTGGGGGTGGGTAAAGACTCTACTCTGACGATGAATGGCCTGACGGCTACGGGTAATATTAGTAACGTATTTGAGATCAATGGTAACGCTAATATCACTAATGCCAATATTGACTTAGCTTCTGGCTCGGTATTGCGGGCCATGGGGCACAGTCTGACCAACAAAGCCGTTATTGTATTCAATAACGTCAATGCCCTCTCGCGCAGCGGAAATTCTGCGCTGGTTAACGTGAATATGAACGCCGATGTCACCATTAATGGCGGCTCTTACCACTCCCAAGGCACTTATGCCATGGGGATTTGGGTGCCGGATAACACTTCGTCGGTACGTGTGAACAATGCCACAGTGATCACCGACGGAAACAATGCGACCGCCATCGAGAATCGGGGAACGGCGATTGTCGACCATACGACGGTGAAAACCACGGGTAATAGCTCTCACGGTATTTATTCTCAATCGATTTTCAACGCCACCCATATGGCTATCTCAACGGCGGGTGTTGGCAGTATTGGGGCGACAGCAGCGCGGGGCGGTAATTTGAATCTTGATGGGGCGACGATTGATACGACCGGAGCTTCTGGCATGGTGCTGGGCACATTCATCGGATCATCAATCAGTGCCAAAAATGTGATCGGCACATCTACAGGTGCCAGTGCCTATGCGCTGTGGATGAATACCCAAAGCATTATTTTACTGCAAGACAGCCGGATCACCACGACCGGAATGAATGCGGGCGGTATTTATGCCGCAGGTGCCGACACGATTTATAGCCGAGCCACGCTGGATAATGCTCAAGTTATCAGTGAGCAGGGGGCAGGTGTTCGGGCCTACGGGGCCAATATTAATATTGATGTGAAAAATGGTTCGCAACTCAGTGGTGGCAACGGGCTGCTGGTGAATGCCAGCACTAATGCTGGCACCGCGACTGCGCCGCTGAATATAATCAGCAACGTCAATTTGAATGCCGACAACTATTCTACTCTGGTAGGGGATATTCAGGCCGATGCCGATAACAATGTCAGCCTAGCGCTGAAAAATAGCTCGGTTTGGACTGGGGCGGCGCGTAATGCCAACAGTATCGAAATCGACAACAGTAGTATCTGGAATTTGACCGGGAATTCGGATGTTGGATCAATAAATGCTCTGGGCCAGATAAATTTCATTCCCACCGCCAGTCGCTTGGGTGCAAGGCTGCCGAACAGTGACTTCAGTACCTTAACGGTGAATGGTAACTTAACCGGCAAGGGCCGTTTTGTCTTTAATGCGCAATTGGGCGACGATAACTCACCCACGGATAAGCTGCATGTGACGGGGAATGCGACGGGTGAACACTACGTAAAAGTAGTGAATCAAGGAGGGCTGGGCGCGTTAACCACTGGCTCAGGGATCAATCTTATTCGGGTGGAGGGTGATGCTCTCTCCAGTCAATTTTTGATGAGTGACTTAGTGACTGCGGGGGCTTACCGCTATTTTTTATACCAGACGGATGAACATAGCTGGAATTTACAATCCTATCTGGCCCCAGTTGACCCCACCGATCCGGGCAAACCCACGGTGGTTGAACCTACACGGCCAGTGATCGCTTATCGTGATGAAGTGCCGGGCTATATTGCGGCACCTTGGCTCAATGCCTTTTACGGCTTCACAACATTGGGGCGTTTGCATGAGCGTCGAGGTTCGGCAGATGGGGGGGCAAACGGCTTTAATCAGGACTCTTGGGGCCGGATAAGCGGGCAGCGTAATACCTTCGACACAGGACGTTTTCGTTACGACTCAGATATCTGGTTCGCTCAGTTGGGCCATGATCTCTATCAGGCTGAAAATGGGGCCGGAACGCAGGCCACGGCGGGCGTGATGATAACCCTTGGTAAGCAGGAAACGGATACGCAGGATAAAGCACGGGCAGTACGCACGGATTTATCAATCGATACCGGTAAAATCAAAACTGATGCTTATGGTTTGGGGGGCTATTACACATTAATGACGCAACAGGGCGGCTATGTTGATCTCGTCGGTCAGGGGACGCTATACCGCAACAGCTACCAAAGTCAGCATGATGCTAAGCAGAATGGCTATGGTGTAGCCATGTCTGCCGAGGTCGGACAAGCATATCCGGTCGTGGGCAGTTGGAGAGTAGAACCCCAAGGGCAGTTGAAATATCAATATCTCAATCTGAATAGTTTCAGCGACGATATTTCTGGGATTAATGGCACCTCATACTCTGTCGGGCAGGCCCGCGCGGGTGTGCGAGTATTCAGTGAGGCGACGAAGCAACAAACGGTTAAGCCCTATTTATCTGCTGATGCCCTCTATCAACTCGGTGATAACCCTGAAGTGACCATTGATACCGCGAGTCTTCGCCCTGAATTCAGTAAAACTTACTGGCAAAGTGGTGCGGGTATTAATGCGAAAGTGAATAACAACGTTGATATCTATGCGGATGTTAAATACCAAAGGGCCTTTGATGGCAAGATGGAGGGTTACGCGGGTAACTTGGGGGTGAAAGTCAGCTTCTGAGGGATAACAGTGAGTTAGAAAACGACGAAGCCCACCGTTGGTGGGCTTCTAAACTCGCTTTGCCTATTGCTTAGCGCATTGTCACAAACTCTTCGGCAGCCGTTGGGTGGATAGCGACAGTGTTGTCGAAATCTTTCTTGGTTGCGCCCATCTTCACGGCGACGGCAAACCCTTGCAGGATTTCATCCATCCCGAAGCCGATGCCGTGGATGCCAACAATCTTCTCTTCCGCACCCACGCAGACTAACTTCATCCGGCATGGCTGGCGGTGCTGAGTGACGGCGCTGTACATCGCGGTAAATGACGATTTGTACACTTTCACTTGATCGTCGCCAAACTTCTCGCGCGCTTGCGGCTCAGTCAGACCAATGGTGCCGATAGGGGGGTGGCTGAATACCACGGTTGGGATATTGCTGTAATCCAGATGCTCATCCGGCTTGTTATTGAACAGGCGCTCAGACAAACGGCGGCCCGCCGCCACCGCCACAGGGGTCAATTCAACCGCACCGGTGTTATCACCGACGGCATAGACGCCCTGAACGTTAGTGTTCTGGAACTTATCAACCTCGATGTAGCCTTTGTCATTGGTTTTGACACCGCTGGCGGCCAGATTCAAGTTGTCAGTGGCGGGTTCACGGCCAATTGCCCAAATCAGGTGATCGACAGTCACTTCGGTGCCGTTTTCCAGTTGCAGCGTTAGGCTGCCATCCGCATTTTTGATCACCGCTTTCGGTACTGCTTCGGTGTGCAGTGTTGGCCCTTCAGTGTTCATCACTTCCAGCAGGGTCTCCACAATCAGCGGATCAAAAGTACGCAGTGGTGCATGTTTGCGAACAAACAGATGTGTTTCAGTGCCTAACCCATTGAGCACGCCCGCGATCTCTACCGCGATATAGCCCGCACCCACGACGGCAACACGTTTTGGCATTTCGTCCAATTCAAAGAAACCATCGGAATCAATACCGTATTCAGCGCCTGGAATATTCGGGTGGCTCGGGCGGCCGCCAGTGGCGATCAGGATGTGGTCAGCAGTGATTTTCTCACCATTAACTTCCACAGTATGCGCATCAATAAATCGCGCAAAACCCTGAATCACATCAACTTTGTTATTGCCTAAGCCACGCTCATAAGATTGATGGATACGATCGATGTAAGCAGTACGATTGGCAATCAGCTTTTTCCAATCGAAATGATTCACTGTGGTGTCAAAACCGTAATCTGGGCCATACAAATGAATCGCTTCCGCAATTTGCGCGGCATGCCACATCACTTTTTTCGGCACACAACCGACATTCACACAGGTGCCACCGAGCTGTTTAGCTTCGATTAGCGCACATTTTTTGCCGTACATGGCAGCCCGGTTGATCGACGCAATCCCGCCACTGCCACCGCCAATTGCTAGATAGTCGTAATGTTTGGTCATCAGGGTCGTTTCCAAGATATACCCGTCATACTTCAAGTTGTATGTGTGTTGGCTGCCTTCATGCACCCCAGTCACTTACTGATGTAAGCTCTTGGGGATTTATTCAGTTGCCGCCTTCCTACAACCCGAATTATTTAGGGTAGAGTTGTTAAAGTTTGCCTAAGAGTTTAACGCTTACCCGCATTTTGTCGCAAAGGTTGGATCAATGGCTCCGATAGGCAACTGGTATTATTCCGGCACTACCCATTTCACCAGTGTATGGCCATGACCTGATGGCACCAGTGCTTTGTGCAGCCACGGTAGCAACGTATTCATTTGCTGTTCCAGTTTCCACGGTGGGTTAATCACAATCATGCCAGAAGCCGTCATGCCGTGCTGGTCGCTATCGGGGCGAACCGCCAGCTCAATTTGCAAGATACGGCGGATACCTGTGGCTTCCAGATCCCGTAACATGCGCTTAATTTGCTGACGCAAAACCACCGGATACCATATTGCATAGGTGCCAGTTGCAAAGCGCTTATAACCTTCCTGAATACCTTTCACCACATCCTGATAGTCAGTTTTCATCTCATACGGCGGGTCAATCAGAACGAAACCACGGCGAGATGCAGGGGGTAACTGTGACTTAAGCTGTTGATAACCATCGGCACGTTGAACCTTAGCCCGCTCATCTTTTGCGAATTCATTGCGCAGCAGCGGATAATCGCTAGGGTGCAGTTCGGTCAAATGGATTTTGTCATCTTCACGCAATAAATGGCGTGCGATCAATGGCGAACCGGGATAATAACGCAACTTCTCGGCCCGGTTAAAATAATGGATAGCACTCATGTATGGGGCTAAATCATCAGGTAAATCATCGCGTTGCCACAGTTTTCCAATACCCTCAAGGTATTCGCCCGTGCGCTCGGCATGTTCGCCACTTAATTGGTAGCGACCTGCACCGGCGTGGGTATCCAGATAAAGGAAGGGTTTTTCTTTCTCTTTCAGAGACTCAATAATCAAGCTCTGAACAGTGTGTTTCAGGACATCGGCATGGTTGCCGGCGTGAAAACTATGGCGATAACTTAACATTTTATATTAACCAATTGATATTTATGATGAATATACTATTCACCGAAAATAGATGCTGTACATTGTGGCAGTGCTGTTTGCGGTTTATCTTTGTGGATGCTGCAAAACATCACCGTCAGAAGCCGTAGCCAGCACATTATGGCAACTAGTATAAACTGTCTGGTGAATAAAAAGTGAAAAGCATTCAGCCATTGATTTTCATGCCGACAGACCTCATGTTAATTATTCAACCATAAATATATGATCCGCTGCTGGACTGCTTCTAGCGGCGGCTATTCAAAACAATAATCAGGACTGCCCTATGACAAATCCGCTGTTGACCCCGTTCTCCCTGCCGCCATTTTCTGCGATTCGCCCTGAAGATATCGTGCCTGCGGTGAAATCCGCGCTGGATGAATGCCGTCAAGCGGTGGAGCGGGTGGTTGCCCAGCCGGGGCCTTTCACCTGGGATAACCTATGCCAACCACTGGCTGAATCAGATGACCGCTTATCACGCATCTGGTCGCCGGTCGGGCACTTAAATTCAGTGAAGAACAGCCCGGAATTACGCACCGCTTATGAACAAAGTTTGCCATTGCTGTCGGAGTACGGCACTTGGGTCGGGCAGCACAAGGGCTTATATCAGGCTTATGTCAGTCTGAAAGAAGGGCCGGGGTTTGAGGCGTTGACCGCCCCGCAGCGCAAAGCGGTAGAAAATGCCCTGCGTGACTTCCAGTTATCCGGTATTGGTTTGGAGCCTGAGCAGCAAAAACGTTATGGCGAAATCGTGGCCCGCCTGTCTGAGTTGGGATCGACTTACAGCAATAATGTGCTTGATGCCACCATGGGTTGGAGCAAGCTAATTACCGATGTCGAGCAGTTGAAAGGGCTGCCGGAAAGCGCCCTAGCGGCGGCTAAAGCCATGGCAGAAGCCAAAGAGCAAGAGGGCTGGTTGCTGACGCTGGATATGCCAAGTTATCTGCCGGTGCTGACCTATGCGGATAATGCTGAATTGCGCGAAGAGATGTACCGCGCCTTTGCGACTCGCGCCTCTGATCAAGGGCCGAATGCGGGCAAGTGGGATAACAGCGAGATCATGGCTGAAATCCTCACACTCCGTCATGAATTGGCGCAGTTGCTGGGCTTTGACAGTTATGCGGATAAATCACTGGCGACCAAGATGGCTGAAAGCCCACAACAGGTGTTGGGCTTCTTAAACGATCTGGCGAAACGCGCCCGTCCACAGGCGGAAGAGGAGCTGGCGCAGTTACGCGCATTTGCTGAAAAACATTATGGTGTCAGTGAGTTAGCAGCATGGGATATCACCTACTACTCCGAGAAACAAAAGCAGCATCTGTTCTCCATCAGCGATGAGCAGTTACGCCCTTACTTCCCTGAACAGCGCGTCGTCGAAGGGCTGTTTGAGGTGGTTAAACGCATTTACGGTATCACCGCCAAAGAGCGCCGCGATGTGGATACTTGGCATCCGGATGTGCGCTTCTTCGAACTTTATGATGTGAGTGGCGAACTGCGCGGCAGCTTCTATCTTGATCTGTATGCCCGTGAACATAAGCGCGGTGGGGCTTGGATGGATGATTGTGTCGGCAGCCTGCGGTTGGCGAACGGCCAGTTGCAAAAACCGGTAGCGTATCTGACGTGTAACTTTAATGGCCCTGTCGGCGGCAAACCGGCGCTATTTACCCATAACGAAGTGACCACGTTGTTCCATGAGTTCGGCCATGGGTTGCACCATATGCTGACCAAAATTGATACAGCGGGTGTCTCGGGTATCAATGGCGTGCCGTGGGATGCGGTCGAGCTGCCAAGCCAGTTTATGGAAAACTGGTGCTGGGAGCCGGAAGCGCTGGCATTTATTTCCGGCCATTACGAAACTAATGAACCGCTACCACAAGAGATGCTGGACAAACTGCTGGCGGCGAAAAACTATCAGGCGGCACTGTTTATTCTGCGCCAATTGGAGTTTGGGTTGTTTGATTTCCGTATGCATTATGAGTTCGATCCGCTGACGGGTGCGCAGATCCTGCCGATCTTGTATGAGGTGAAAAAACAGGTCGCGGTTGTGCCATCACCTACATGGGGCCGCTTCCCACATGCCTTTAGCCATATCTTTGCTGGCGGTTATGCTGCGGGTTACTACAGCTATCTGTGGGCGGAAGTGCTCTCTGCTGATGCCTTCTCGCGCTTTGAAGAGGAGGGGATTTTCAATGCGGCAACCGGCCAATCTTTCCTCGACAATATCTTGTCCCGTGGCGGTTCAGAAGAGCCGATGACACTGTTCAAGCGCTTCCGTGGTCGTGAGCCGCAGTTGGATGCTATGCTGCGCCATTACGGTATTAAGGGCTAGAATGTGTCACAGGTAAGTATTTGTTTATTGTCTGAAGCAGGCGCCGATCCCGGCGCCTTGTCTGTTTTGGCCGAGCGTTGGGGATTGGTGTCTGACGAGCAGGCCATTATGGCGCTAGTGCTGACACCTGAACGCCTTGAGTTGCGCAAACGAGATGAGCCGAAACTCGGCGGCATTTATGTTGATTTCGTCTCCGGCACACTGGCCCATCGTCGCAAATTTGGCGGCGGGCGGGGTGAGGCAGTCGCCAAAGCGGTCGGCATCAAAAAAGGCTATCTTCCTCGAGTGGTTGATGCCACTGCGGGCTTGGGGCGAGATGCTTTTGTGTTGGCGGCGCTAGGCTGCCATGTGCAGATGCTGGAACGTAACCCAGTGGTGGCGGCTTTGCTGGAGGATGGTTTGCGCCGTGGCTATCAGGACGTCGAAATTGGCCCTTGGCTGCGGGAACGTTTGACGCTGCTACATGCTTCTAGTTTGACGGCATTGGCCGCGATTGAGCCTCGACCGGAAGTGGTTTACCTCGATCCCATGTACCCGCATCGGCAGAAAAGTGCGCTGGTCAAAAAGGAGATGCGGGTATTCCAATCGCTGGTGGGAGCTGATGAAGATGCCGATGGTTTGCTGGCACCAGCCCGTGCATTGGCAACCAAACGGGTGGTGGTTAAGCGCCCCGACTATGCCGAACCCCTGGCGGGAGTCGCAGCACAGGCAGCGGTGACCACCAAAAGCCACCGTTTTGATCTCTATACCCAGCTTGCTTGAGGTGGGTGGCAAACCCACTTATAGCCCGGTGAGTGGTGGGCTGATAATAAAGTTATTGAGTGTGAATTGATGTTTGCCAATAAGTTTTATCATCATATTGCACTCATACTGACGATTACTGATGCCGAAATCGATCATCAGAGAAGTTATTTCACTTATATCATCATAGTTTTGTACTATCAGCGGAATATTCCGGTTGCCAGATAAGAATGGCGATAAATCGATTTTATCTTTCTCTGCGTTAAAATCGTGAATAGTGTCAGCAGATATTGATGTAGAGTCACTGGGTTTGTCGTAGCGGAAAACATTATGGCCGTTTATACCCCATAATTGATCGGCTCCTGCACCACCTGACAAAATATTATTAGCATCATTGCCATACAATGTATCATTGCCACTGCCGCCGATAGCGTTTTCAATCACCACATCGGCGGCAATGGAGATATTCGCCGTGAGTCCACCGACATCAGAAAAACTAAGTTCCTTCAGATTAATATTTTGATCTTCGCTATAACCGGAAAAATCAAATGTATCCATACCACCTGCATCCCAGACACAGAATATCAGCTTATCTGTGGGGGCATTGGCGGTAAAAAAATCTCTCTCGCTATTGGAGTTAAAACCATAAATAGTATCACCTGTGCGAGTTTTCATATTTGCACCATAGAGATATTGAACCGCTGCTACATCATATAATTGTGGTGTGGAGACATTATCATCACAATAATCAGCATTTGATGATGATTCTGAGTAATAGCTCATTATGCTAACCTGGTGAGTATGTTTTTGATCTTTAATTGTATCTCCTGCATTGTGGGGGTGCTTTAATCCAAGGCTATGCCCTATTTCATGGGTCAACGTAAAACCGCCATAATTTGATTTCGTCGGCTTGGTATTTTCACCGAAAGAATGGTTAATATATACCCCGCTGAATCTTGAATAATTTGGATGAAAGGCAAATCCGGATCGGATACTTTTTTCTGAAAAATTATAAAAACCGATGTTGACGTTATCAAAATCAACTGCTTCAGTAAAAGAGATATTCGCTATATCAGCCCAGGCTTGCATGCTTTTCTTTGCTTGATTAACCTGAAATTGATTAAATGGGAAGAAATCATGAGGGCTAAGTCCATCAAGCATGTCATTTCTAACGGGTATATTAAATGAGTAACTCAGACTAATACCACGCCCATAATGACCTTCACCGTTCCATGAGTAATGAGTCACTATATTGGGTGCGATATTTTCTTTTATTTCATTTTTGTAATTTATGTGTGTTTTTTTATCTATTGATTTGTTGTATCTATTGTTGTGACGCATAACTAACCTTACCTTATAAACAACATTATATATGTGTGAGGGTTAAAAATAGGCAGGTATATTAACAATGAATACTTTTTTTTAAATGTTGATGTTCTTAAATTGTTCGCAAAATCATTATATGAAAAATTATAGGTCATAATATGTGAATACCCCATACTCTTTATTTATGCCACCTTAAAGAGTATAGGGATAGGGTCTTATTTACAGCACACCTTGGGCCAACATCGCATCTGCCACTTTGACAAAACCAGCAATGTTCGCGCCGTGCACATAGTGGGTCTGTTTACCTTCACCGCCGTATTCAACACAAGACTGATGAATATCCAGCATGATGTGGTGCAGACGAACATCCACTTTTTCTGATTTCCAGCTCATGCGAGCCGCATTTTGTGCCATCTCCAAGCCCGATGTAGCAACACCACCCGCGTTGGCGGCTTTGCCCGGCGCGAAGAGGACGCCAGCTTCAAGGAAAGCATCTGTTGCCTGAATGGTCGTCGGCATATTTGCGCCCTCGGCCACAGCTTTAACCCCATTGGCAATCAATTGGCGAGCAGCTGGCAGGTCTAGTTCGTTCTGTGTTGCGCACGGCAAGGCGATATCGACCGGTACACTCCACGGCTGCTGATCCGCCAGATAGACCAGATTACGTTCACGGGCATAATCTTCAACGCGGCCATAACGTTTGTTTTTAATCTCAGCCAAATGGGCCAGTTTTTCTGGGGTGAAGCCCTCTTCATCTACGACTGTACCGCCTGAATCGGAGGCCGTAATTACTCGAGCACCCAGTTCCATCGCTTTTTCAATGGTGTATTGCGCCACATTTCCTGCACCGGAAACCGACACTCTTCGACCTTCAAAACCTAAACCGTGGCGTTTTAGCATGGCGTCGGTGAAATACACCAAACCATAGCCGGTCGCTTCTGGGCGAATCAGGCTGCCGCCGAAGGATAATCCTTTGCCAGTGAAGACACAGGCGGTGTTATTCGACAGCTTTTTCATCATGCCGGACATAAAGGCCACTTCACGACCACCTACACCAATATCACCCGCCGGAACATCCGTATCTGGGCCAAGATGGCGGTACAGCTCCGTCATCAGCGCCTGACAAAAGCGCATGACTTCAGCCTGACTCTTCCCTTTCGGATTAAAATCAGAACCGCCTTTACCGCCACCCATAGGTAGTGTAGTCAGGGCATTTTTGAAGGTTTGCTCAAAACCAAGGAATTTAAGAATCGATAAGTTGACTGATGGATGGAAGCGCATCCCGCCCTTAAAAGGACCAATGGCTGAGCTAAACTGAACGCGCCAAGCACGGTTAACTTGCACCTTGCCTTGATCGTCAGTCCAAGCAACACGAAATTGAATGACCCGTTCTGGCTCGACTAAACGTTCCAGCAGGCTTTGTTCACGGTAATGCGGGTTTTGCTCCAGAAAGGGCCAAAGCGAGGTGAAGACTTCACGCACGGCTTGGAGATATTCAGGTTGGTTGGCATCACGTTGTTGTAACGATTCTAAAAACGACTCCAGAGAGATTAAATCATTCATTACTAATCATTCCTTGTACCAATTAAGACTCCCCAGACAATTATTTCTAACTATTATTTTTATAAAAATAATCTGGAGACGATGTTGTGCATCATCGACTATATCATTGGTTTATATTCATACAGCAAGGGATTTTGAGAAAAAGTTAGCAGGGTTATCAATGAGTGGCGACAGGGGCGATACCGGCAAAAGCACAATAAAAAACGCCCGCGAGAGGCGGGCGTTAGCGGTAACAACATTAAGTGGTATTGGACGAGCGTTTAATCGTCTTCGCCATTTTCGTCATCGCGCAGAGGCACGATCAGCATATCGACATGCACGGTGTTGATCAGTTGGCGTGCTGAGGACATCAACTTGCTCCAGAAATCTTGATGATGGCCGCATAATACTAAGTCCATATCATATTTCTTAATCGCATCAACCAGTACCTGACCCAAGTCGCCGCTACCACTCAGGGTTTGCTCAATCGGGTAGCCCGCATTCTGCGAAAGCTCAGTCAATGCATTGTGTGTCTCTTCAGAGATGCGTTTTTGCATATCGCCAAGATTAACGTCGATCAAGCCGGTATAGAGATCTGAGTAGTTAACATCGACATGGATCAAGGAAACTTTGGCATTGTACGGTTTGGCCATGGAGACCGCTTTTTCCACCAACACCTTACTTTCCGGAGATAGGTCAACCGCAATCAGAATGTGTTTGTAAGCCATAAGTAAACTCCTTCCATAATGTTAATTAATGGGTAAGCAAACATTCAACCAGTTGAACGGGTGCTACGCGATATCTATATAGTAGCATTATGACCCCTAACTGAAGTGTTTCACGGATCACAACACACTGTTTTGATGATGATCACTAAAGTCACCCTTTGTCGTTTCACCCCTATTTTCGCAGAGGAATGACTCAATTCTGCCGCTTATTGCCCGGCACATTATCCGGTCATTCGAATTTAGAGCAGATCATTCTCTTAAGTATAGCGCTGATAAAGCATTCGAATGAATGGAATTTCATATTTGTGATGCAAATATAATTTAGTAAAAGTAGTAGTCAAGCTTATCTAATTCAGTTAAGAAAGATTAATGATTAATCAATTTCCGTACGAATTTAACGCGCATCCAGCAAGTATGATTCAGTATAAGTTAGTGCAAATCGATACTTAACCAATGCCGAAATAGGCTTAATTTAGAGATTATCAGGCTATTTTTCATTTCATTTCCTACACTCTTAAAGGGAGTCCTACATGTTCGGATGTTGTGTCGAGCGAATAACACGTCGAACCACCATTAGAAAGCGAACGATAGGGGGTGGTTTTCAGGCCCTGGGGGTGTTTGTATCGACTAGAGTGAGCGATGGCGTAGAGGCTCAGGTAACTGACCCAATAGCAATATATCGCTGGGAGGATGATTATGATCAGTACCGTCGCGCTTTTTTGGGCTTTGTGTGTGGTATGTGTGATTAATATGGCACGTTATTATTCATCACTGCGTGCGTTGTTAGTGGTATTACGTGGCTGCGACCCGTTGCTGTATCAATATGTTGATGGCGGTGGATTCTTTACCTCCCATGGCCAGCCGAGCAAACAGATTAGATTAGTGGGTTATATTTTTACTCAACGCTATCTTGATCACCATGATCCGGAGTTTATTCGCCGCTGTGAGCGATTACGTGGGCAATTTATACTGACCAGCGCATTATGTGGTTTAGTCGTGGTGAGTCTGGTGGGATTAATCTTGTGGTATTAGCATGAATAATGGGCAGAAAAGTATTTAAAAAGGCGACCTGTTAAGGCCGCCTTTTTGCTTATCATCACCGTTCGGTTCTATATACCGCTCGGTATTATCATCGTGCTACACGTCGATGCACGGTGATAGTAAAACGTCTCGCTGGGCTTAAATAAACTTCAATGCGACCCAGTACAACCCACCGGAAAGAAGAATAGAGATGGGTAGGGTTAATACCCATGCCAACATAATGTTCTTAACCGTCTTGCTCTGCACACCACCGCCATCGACCAACATGGTCCCGGCAACAGCTGAAGAGAGCACTTGAGTTGTCGATACTGGCATACCGGTATAACTCGCAATCCCGATGGAAACCGCCGCTGTCATCTGGGCCGAAACCCCTTGTGCGTAGGTCATGCCTTTCTTACCGATTTTCTCACCGATGGTCACGGCAACACGTTTCCAGCCAATCATGGTCCCCAAAGAGAGAGCCAGAGCGACGGCAACGATAATCCAGGTCGGTGCGTATTCCACGGTTTCCAACAAATCGGTACGCAGATTGTTGAGGAAACGGCGGTCTTCAGCACTGGTTTCTGGCAGCTTGGCAACGGTCCCTGCGGTTTCTGCGACACACATCAGCAAACGACGCATGTGGCTGCGTTGATCAACCGTGAGGTCGTCATAGCTTTGCAGATTCGCCAGCAGCACCTGTGCATGTTCAATCGCTATCATGGCGCGTGAGCTATCACAGTGGAACTGTGCAGGTGTGTTTGGCAAGGCTTCTGGTGTTGGTACCAGTGGTTTCAGCGCGACAGCATGAGGCAGAACCTCAACATGTTGCTGATAATATTGTTGCAGATGAGTCACTGCATCGCGGGTGCGGGCAATATCATAACCAGTTGCATTCATATTCACGACAAAACCGGCCGGAGCCACGCCGATTAAAACCAGCATGATCAAGCCAATCCCTTTCTGACCATCGTTAGCGCCATGAGAGAAACTCACGCCGATAGCCGATATGATCAGCGCAGTACGAGTCCAGAATGGCGGTTTACGTTTACCGTCTTTCTTTTCACGTTCAGCAGGTGTCAGATGAATACGTTGCTGCTTCTTGGTTCCGTTCCAGTAACGACGTAGCAGGAACACCATCAATCCGGCAATAACCAGACCCACAATTGGGGATAAGATTAATGACAGGAAGATTTGAATCATCTTAGGAACGTTCAGTGCATCGACAACAGATGTACTGGTCATTAATGCATTGGTTAGCCCAATACCGATGATAGCACCAATCAGTGTATGAGAACTGGAGGCTGGGATACCAAAATACCAAGTGCCCAAATTCCAGATAATCGCCGCCAGTAGCATAGAGAAGACCATGGCCAACCCATGTGCCGAACTGACGTTTAACAGCAGATCCGTAGGCAATAAGTGAACAATGGCGTAAGCCACGCTCAAACCGCCCAGCATCACGCCGAGGAAGTTAAACACCCCCGCCATCACAACAGCAACTTGTGAACGCATGGCACGGGTATAGATTACGGTCGCAACCGCATTGGCTGTATCATGAAAACCATTAATGGCTTCGTAAAACAGCACGAACATCAAAGCAAGAACTAACATTAGGCCGGTATGGAAATCCAGGCCAGCGAAAAGATGTAGCATAAGCGTTACGCCAGTTTGTGGACATGAACGCGGCGCATTATCAGTGACAATGGGGGGTGGGGAAAAGGAAAATATGACCTTTTTTTGACATGACTGCGGATCAACTGCTCTTTTGGGGCAACATATGTATGTTATATCAGGAAGTTACTTAGTTTTACCGGGTGAGACATTTTCTTACTCTGGCGATCTTTCGGTGAGCGACTTACAATCCCCCGCCGCTAATTTGTCGGTTGAATGCCCTAAATAATATAAAAAGTAGCCAAATAGGGGCGATTTTGCAGCAATGATGATTTTACTCAATGAGGCCCAGTGTGGAACAGTTTGATGTGGTTGTGATAGGTGCGGGTGCTGCGGGGCTATTTTGTGCCGCTCAGGCCGGACAAGCAGGGTGTCGGGTGCTATTGGTCGATAACGGCAAAAAAGCGGGCCGCAAGATACTGATGTCGGGTGGTGGCCGCTGTAACTTCACCAATATGTATGCTGAACCTGCCGCCTATTTGTCACAGAATCCTCATTTCTGTAAATCTGCCTTGGCGCGATATACCCAATGGGATTTCATTGACCTGATGAATCGCCATGGCATCGCCTGGCATGAGAAGACTCTGGGGCAGCTTTTTTGCGATGACTCCGCACAGCAGGTGGTGGAACTTTTGCTGAAAGAGTGTGAGTTGGGTCAGGTGACGATCAGGTTGCGCAGCGATGTGCGATCGGTTGAAAAAAGTGAAACTGGCTTTTTGCTCCATATCAATGATGAGAAAGTGAGCGCCCACTCACTTGTTGTGGCTTCTGGTGGGCTATCTATGCCCGGTCTTGGCGCATCTCCGTTCGGCTATAAACTGGCAGAGCAGTTTGGTTTGACAGTGTTGCCAACCCGTGCGGCGTTGGTGCCGTTTACCCTGCATAAGCCGCTTTTGGAGCACCTGCAAACCCTCTCCGGTGTTTCAGTTCCGGCGGTGGTCACCGCAGAGAGTGGTGTCAGCTTCCGCGAGAGTATTTTATTCACCCATCGAGGGCTTTCTGGCCCAGCTATTTTGCAGTTATCAAGCTATTGGCAGGCTGGCGAGTATGTGAGCATTAACTTACTTCCTGACACGGATCTGGACGCCTTCCTCAATAACGAGCGGCAAGCACATCCCAATCAAACACTGAAGAACACCTTGGCTCAACTGTTACCCAAGCGTTTGGTGGAGTGTCTCCAAACATTGGAACAACTGCCGGATGTCACTCTGAAGCAATTAAATGCACCGCAGCAGGCTGCGTTGGTGGCCCATCTTCAGCAATGGCGAGTGCAACCCAATGGGACCGAAGGCTACCGAACTGCTGAGGTCACCATTGGCGGCGTAGACACTCAGGAGCTATCCTCCAAGACAATGGAGGCCCATAAAGTTCCCGGATTGTACTTTATTGGTGAGGTGGTTGATGTTACCGGCTGGTTAGGGGGGTATAACTTCCAATGGGCTTGGAGTTCAGCCTGGGCTTGTGCACAGGCATTGGCGGCGGTGAAGCAAAAATAGAGTTTGTACACAGTTCTCTACTTCACTCCGTAGCCAGCGCTGGGAGTGAATATCTTGAGCAAAGAGAGGGCCGCTAGGAACGCGGGCTGATTTTCAGCGAGCGCTTAGAAATCGCCATGGCCTATAAATTGTACTAGTGTAATAGGATTATGATGATCTCTTATATTTTAGTACAGATAAAAACAGGGAGGTTAAATGTTGTAAATACATAGCCATCTCCTTGCTGATAAATTCGGATGCGAAGACCTCGGTCTTTAAAAAGATAGAAATCAGGAACGAACGAAACCAGCATTCTAGCTTGGTCGTCGCTCAACGCTGAATTTGTGGATAACATCACAATCTCATTACCATTATGAGTGTAATTAAATAGTAATTGTTGCGATATTCTCTGGGTTCTTTCTCCTGGCCTGTTAAGTTCACCGACTACAGCAACTTCACCCTTATCACCATTAAAAGTGTACTTAACTTGTGCGTTGAAGTGGGTTTCATTATATATGAAGTTAATTCTCCCCCGGCAAGAGAAGTGATCTGAATGATAATCATAGACGATCTTCGCGATATAAGGAGAAAAGGCGATCACCATTAAAATAGCAAATAGAATGAGCGTCTTTTTAGCGTTCATTTTCACTCTCTATAATATATAATTTTGTTAAACAGGATGCAGTATTGCTCACGCTTTTATCACAAATATGGATGAGTGCGCGTGTTCTGAATATATTCATCGCTATGTAAGCTACCTGTCCGGGTTGACAAGAGGTATTTTTGTTTTTAACGAAATCTAAATATTCGCTACGTGGCCACAAAATAGATGTATTGCTGGCATAAACCTTACACTGGTTCACTTCGCCAATTAATTGATAGTTTGAAAAAAAATCTGTATTTTTATTCGTGTCTTTATGGAAGTTTAACAAAAGAAGAATGAAGATACTCAATAGACCTAATACAAAGAAAATTTTAATATACAACATTTTCTGACTGGAAAAAAAAGGCGCGAACGGGGGCTGCATTTTTACATCAATTACGTCGGGAGCCTGTTTATCTGCCGATGCTTCGTTGGCGATGTTCCTTGTTTCGTTCTCCGTCAGTTCAGCAGTAGATTCTGAATTGCTTTCATTGAGGTATGTTACCGTGCCCGTAAATCGGATACCTTCCTTTGGTACTGTTTTAATGATGCTTTCTTCAATGCCCGAAGTTTTCAACGCCTTACGTAATAAATGTATATTTTGAAAATAGGTGTTGGCATTAGCAAACTGCCCTTTACTTTCCCAAACTTCATAAACAAATTCACTCTGACTGATAACGCTTCCCTTGCGTTGCAGTAGCAATAATAAACATCGACTAACAGGCACGTTCAAGGAAATGGCAGATCCTTGCTCTCCCAATGGCTCTAATCGATGCTCATCAGAAAGAAAGCAAACTTTTCCATTAATAATAAACTTAGTGTGCATTTTTAACATCCTGATTAAAATAAATTATTCTTCCGTACGTACACTCTGCCTTATTGAAGTGTAATTCAATATTTTATAGCAAAGAGAAAATTTATTAATAAGCAATATTAACCTAGTTAAAACAAATGGTTAGCTTGGTTGATCTGAACGCCTCTCTCTATTGCTTCAGTAAGGAACCCGATGCCTTGCTGGTGGCTTCCTTCTGCCTATTAATTGACTGTGGAAAAACTTAAATAAACTTAAATAAAAAAAGTTAATTACGACAATTCCAGATTGTCTCTTAGTATTCATCTCACCCAATAAAACGACACAAAAATTGTTGCATGACAGGAGGTATAAGATAAATGCTGCCGCAGAATAAAATGCACTGTGTAAAGGATACTGTCTGTTAGATCAGATTATGTGTGATTTTTTAGCCTCATAGATTGATCATCCCATCAGAGTGCTAACAAAACACTATTAGTGATTAACACTGTGAATGTGAATTAAAATAACTTTTTATGCTAGCAAAAGAAATGGAGTGATTTTAAGATGAAAGAACTAATAATTTATACATAAATGAACAAATTAACTGAATAGTGAAAAATGATAACAAAAAACACTAAAGAAACTAAACTGACAATAAAATACTTTGCTATATGTATGTGATTGATTTGAGATGAAGATAACCTATATCATTAATAACCAATCGGAATGAAAATTGAAAGATATGCGTACTTGAATAGGGCTGTATGATTTATGGAAAACGGACTTTTTGGTTTTATTATTGATGATGATATTCAATTTGATATTGCCAATAAAAGATTAACAAGAGTCACTGCCGTGTTCCCTGAGCGCTCAATGATTGTGGGTGCTGTCGCTCTCAATGACGTGATGGTAAGATTTTTGAAATGTCTTTTAACTCGAGTCGCTAAAGGTGAACACACAGTTTCAAAGGAAATTTTCCTAAAGGAAGTTTGGGAAGATTACAACCTCGTTGCGTCTAGCCAGCAATTATGGAAAACGATACGAGAATTAAAATTTAAATTAGCCTCAATTGGATTGAATCAGGATTTTATTGTTAATGTTGGAAGGGTCGGTTACTCATTAAGAATCCATACTATTAGACCATTATTTTATCGCCTGGTTCTGTAGTACTTATGCCAACTTCCCGTTGGTTTTGAGAATTATCCTACAATAATTCTCTGGTGCAGATAAAAAACCATATAACCCATATTGGTTAGCTGGTAGTCATTTTTATCATGTCAGTTAATAATAAGTTTTAGTTAGATAGTAATGATAACAAAAATTTGAGGGTAATTTTCATGGCTGAGATTTTCTATTGAATCAGCTTGAAAATAAATTTTGTATTTTGCACGCATAAATATACGCATTGTGTGCAGAACTTTATCGAAGTGTATTAGAAAAACTCTTCGCTAATATAATGGTAGATCAAAAACAAAACAGAAGACTGCATTGTTTGAGATTAACTTTGTCTTATTTATCACCACATTAATACATAAAAGGCTTTAACATGAAAGTACATAATAAATCTCTAACACAGAAACTATTACCGTTCAGTTTCTTAGCACTGATTCCGCTGGCGGCTTCATCACTGGCTGCAGAAGTTGCGGGTGGAACTATCAATTTCAATGGTTCCGTTGTGACCACCGCCTGTGCCGTTAGCAGCAACAGCGCTAACATCAATGTTGAAATGGGGCAGGTGAGAACTGCTGCATTAAGTGCCGCAGCTAGCGAAGCACCGACAGCGAAGAAATTCTCCATTGTGCTAGAAGATTGTGATTCTTCTGTATTCAAGGATGTGGCCGTAACCTTTACTGGTACGCCAAATAACGATGACCCTAGCAGTTTGGCAGTAGGTTCAAATGGCGGCACTGGCACCGCACAGAATGTTGCTGTTCGTCTTTATAGCGAAGAGGGCACTGTCGTTAAATTGGGTGAAACCTCGAATGCTGTGACCTTACGTGATGGTATGAATACATTAAACTTTGGTGCGAAATACTATTCACCGAATGGCGGTGCGACTGCCGGTGATGCAAGCACAGTTGCTACTTATACCCTGACTTACTCCTAATTGACTGGTCCAGCAAGGATGTCTGGACCTTAAACTTTATCCTCACATCCAGGTATTTATTATGCGTTCTCTGACTCTCTTTATCTTGTTGATCACTTCTCTGTATGCATCTGTAGTATATGCAGGCGGAGTCGGATTAGGTGTCACCCGGATGGTTTATTCAGGTGTAGTCTCACAGTCGTTATTGGACGTTAGAAATACAGATACAGAATCATCTTTTCTTATTCAGTCATGGGTTGAAAACTCACAAGGGCAGCGCTCTAGTGATTTTGTCATCACGCCCCCTTTGTTTGTTCTGAAACCGGAAATGGAGAATGCGGTTAAGGTCATGTTTAATGGGAAGCAACTACCGCAAGACCGTGAAACGCTTTATTGGATAACTGTAAAAGCGATTCCACAGTCTGTTAAGCAAAGCAGTACTAATACTTTGCAATTTGCCTCTGCAAGCCGTATTAAGTTGTTTTACCGACCTGTTGAGTTAACAAAAAAAACCAATAATGAAGAGTGGAAAAGTCTCAATGGTGAATTTCATGATGGTAAAGTAAAGCTTATTAATCCAACTCCTTTTTATATTACGACTATTAATATGAAAGTGGACGGAAAAGCAGTAAAGCCAATAATGATCCCACCCAAAGATGCGGTGATACTTGAAGAGTCATTTAGTCATGCGCGCCAGCTTAGTTACCAGACTATCAACGATTATGGTGCATGGACCTCGGAAGTTTCTCTACCGTTAACAAAACGTTGAGCCGTGTACATTATAAGTCAATATAGAATAGATAAGAGTATATAAAGTGAGGATGAAAATAAGTTGTGTTCTGCTCTCCCCATTTTTATTTGGAAGCGTAGTTCACGCACAGAATGATATTCATTTTAATCCCGCATTTCTTAATGGCGAAAGTGATAGCGTTGCAGATCTATCTTGGGTTAATGATGGCCGTGAATTACCTTCAGGTGAGTATAATGTCAGTATATACGTGAACGAAAATTATGTCTTTACAGGAGATGTAAAGTTCGGCATTAACAATAAGAAAGATAAATCTGTACTTGAGCCATGTCTGACGTCAGAGCAGATGAAATCAATGCTAATTGATGTGACTCAGGCTCGGGGTGATTTATCCGCAGGTGATGACATATGTTATTTCCTCGGGAACTATTTCCCGGATACAGAGATCTCTTTTGACCAAAATAAGTTGTCACTTTATTTTAATCTGCCACAGCGATATATGTTGAATGTACCACGTGGTTATATCAACCCAAAGAGTTGGGATGAGGGTATTCATTCTGCCTGGTTGAATTACGTCGTTAATGGCTCTCGCAATGAGTACCGTCAAGAGAAACTGGAAATAGATAACCAAATGTTTATTGGTTTGAACAGTGGAATAAATTTTGGTCCGTGGCGTTTTCGCGATTATTCAACATGGACGAAAAATACGAATGATGGTCTGACGCATGTTCGAACTTGGCTACAACGTGATTTACCCGCATTGCAGTCTCAGCTCTATTTGGGCGAGACCAACACCTCCGCGCAGATTTTTGGTTCTGTGGGGCTGAGAGGTGTGGCAATCAATACTGACGATAATATGCTGCCAACGAGTCAGAGCGGCTACGCTCCTGAAGTACGAGGTATTGCTCGCAGTAGTGCCACTGTTACTGTACGTCAGAATGGCAATATTATTTATCAGACCTCCGTTTCCCCCGGAGAGTTTGTATTAAACGATTTATACCCTACCTCATCTGGTGGTGATTTATCCGTTACGATCCAAGAGGCCAATGGTACAGAAACACATTACACCGTACCTTTTGCTAGCGTGCCAAATTTGGTACGCCCAGGCCAATTTAAATATGCTGCCGGAGTGGGTTATTTCCGCTCGAATGAAAATCAGGATGCCCCTCTTATTATGCAAACAGAAGCATTTTGGGGTTGGGAATATGGTTTGACGCTCTACGGTGGTGCTCAGTTTTCGGAGAACTACACGGGCCTGGCAATAGGGGTCGGGCAAAACGTCGGACGTCTGGGGGCATACTCAATTGATGTAACTCATGCTCAAAGCGTGCTGGCTGACAGAAACAGTTATCGCGGTGATGCTTTGCGTCTGCGTTATACCAAATTGGTTAATGACTACGGAACAAGACTCAATTTAAATTCATGGTTTTTTTCATCTGATGGCTTCTATGAACTGAGTGATACCACCTACAAACGAATGCAAGGTGGAAATGTGGCTTTCATAACGGAGGCTGATGGTTCCGTCAGCACTAATTATGAGAATGTCTACAATCTGGCGTTGTCGCGTAAATCGAGAAATCAGGTTGTTTTGTCACAAAGCATGGGAGATGCAGGCGCACTCTCGTTGTCGTGGGATAAGCAGGCTTATTGGCATTCAGACAAATCTGCTGAAAGCGCTCAACTCGCATGGAATAACACATTCGGCCGTATCTCCTATGGTGTCAGCTACCAGCGGAGCACCAGCCTGTATGACAGTAAAAAAGATAATATTTTCTCATTGTCGCTCTCATTACCGTTAGGGGACTCAGCACAGTCTACGCGTGCCAACTACGCGCTGACGAATTCGGACTCATCAGGCACCATGAGTCATGTTGGTCTTAACGGATATGTGCCAGGGCAGGACAACTTATTTTATAGCGCCAGCCAGCGTTATAGCGCCCAGCAACAGTATGGTGGTGACCTTGCCCTTCGCTACCAAGGATCAAGGGGTGATTACAACCTCGGCTACGGTTATTCCGAGCACACTCGTAATCTAAGTTACGGTATGAGTGGTGGTGCAGTGCTGCATGAAGATGGCCTGACGCTAAGCCAGCCACTGGGAAATACCAATATTCTGATTAAGGCGGAGGGAGCAAGTGATGTCGCCATCCGTAGCCATCGAGGCGTTAAAACCGACAGTCGCGGCTATGCTGTGATTCCGTATGCAACCCCCTATCGTGTGAATCGGGTCGAAATGGACGTCACTACGGCCGGTGATGGTGTTGAGCTGGACAATACAATTTTGAGTAAAACACCGACTGAAGGCGCATTGGTGAGGGCCACAATCTCCACCAAAGTTGGTATGAAAGCAATGTTCTTCATTCGATATAAAAACGGCGTTCTCCCGTTTGGCACTATTGTCTCTCTGAATGACGGAAGCACAAACAGCGGTATCGTTGGTGATGAAGGGAGCCTTTATCTCTCTGGGTTACCGCAACAGGGGACACTGCGGGCGGTATGGGGAACAGGCAGTGATAAAGCCTGTACTGCACGTTATCAACTGGATAAAAAATATTACAACCCAAGCACGGGTCTCTATTCGCAGGAGTTGGTATGTCAATAAATTCAAGAGTGTCATTACTGACAATACTGGCGCTTTCGTTTTTACCGCCCCCTGTACTGGCCTACGATGTGCTGGTATCGGTCACGGGAAAATTGATTGGCAATACCTGTACTGTCTCGACTGATTCGAAAATGCTGACCGTCCCTTTGGGAAATATCGGCACACAACAGTTCGGCGTAAATCGCGGGGTAAGCAACATTAAAACTCCCTTTTTTATCAATCTGGAAGAGTGTGGACCTACATTTACGGGGGTGAAGGTCCGTTTTGTCGGTACGCCGGACGGTGATGCCACACATCTTCTTAAAGTGGATGGGGGGGGAGCCACGGGGGTTGCTGTTGAGTTACTGAATAAAGGTGAGGAGCCTCTTGCGTTAAATCGGCAAACAGAGGTGCTGGGGATACCCGGTGCGGATAGTGTTCAGATGAAGTTTCACGCACGTCTTGCTGCAACTGGCTCGCCAGTTAGCCCCGGACCTATCTCAGCCATTGCCACTTGGGTATTGGAGTATCAATGACACGATTATTTCTCACTATTATTTTTTCGCTCTGCTGCACAAGCAAGGCTTATGCCTTGGATTGGAAGTCAGACATTACATTGTCGCCACAGTCGATGAACTATTCTGGTCCTGCTGATTCAGTGAAGCCCGGCAATATTATTGGCTCCACTTGGAGTGCAACGGCATCTGTTCAGCAGGTATTCTGGTGCGGTTATATCTTTCACTGCACAAAAGGCACGATGACACCGGGCAGCGGTGCCATCTCTACTGGTGCATCGGTAAATGTCGATGGTGTCAATTACACCATTTTTGAAACCGGAGTGACTGGCGTGGGGTTTATCATTGGGGTGAAAGATTTCAATAGCTCCGTCTATATACCGCTTCAGGACGGACTGACCCAGACATACCCAGCACCAGGGACCAGCAGTTCCACTCCGGATTTGGGCTGGTCGGCGAAAGTGACGTTTATCAAAACAGGTCATACACTCACCTCTGGTGTGTACCAGACGCGCGCTATTGATGCCGCAGTATTGACGGCTTATAACAATGAGGTGAAAACGGCTCGAGTGATCATCAATCCGGTCACTATCACGGTGCAAGCATCAGGATGTACAGTTATGACCAAGGCTGCAGATGTGGATCTCGGTGTGATTGATGTTCGTACGCTACCTTCCGTCGGTAGCACATCCGCTTTTGGTAGTTTTAACATCGCTCTGGGCTGTGATGAAAACATTGCCGTGAATGCTGTAATGACAGATCAGGCTAATCCCGCGAATAGCTCTTCAGTAGTGTCATTAACCAGTGACTCTACTGCGGCCGGTGTCGGTGTGGAGTTTTTCTATAATGGTAATGGTCCGCTGATGTTAGGGCCGGACAGCTCTGCTTCAGGAACACTCAATCAATTTTTTGTGCAAACCACCGCTCAGGCACAAACACTGACACTGCCTTTTCAGGCGCGGTATATCCGCACAGGGGATTTACAACCTGGTACAGCCAATGCGCTAGCCAGTATTACGTTCTCTTATCAATAGACAAGAACGAATTAAGTATTGCAGCAATGTAAAAGGAGTCTAAGCCGAGCGGTTGAGGCTCCCTAAAATGAGTGTAAAAACGTTATTTTTGCTTCACTGCGGCAGTTTGGTTGGGCTTTGTGTTCCGGCCAGACTCGGCATAGCTTGGCGCATAATATCGAGAAATGCCCGCAGTCTGGCGGGGTAGAAGCTGGCATAGGGGTAAACCAGATATACTGGTAAAGGTAGCCCGTGCCAATCTGGCGTCAAATGCACTAACCGCCCCTGCGCAAGGTCATCGCTGATCACCCATGTTGAGGCAATACCGGCACCTAATCCGGCTAAGGCGGCGTTACGTAATGCATATAGGCTGTCGGTACTCAGTTGTGGTTGGATAGCCAGCCGAGAGATTTCACCATCCGTCTTGTGGCTCAGTACCACTTCATTACAGTAGAACGTATTCAATGCTAACCACTGAAAATCCTGTAATTGTTCAGGATGCGTCGGTATCGGTTTATCAGCCAGTAATTCAGGGGCGGCAACCACAATACGTGGCACCTCTGCCAGCAAGATCGCCACGACGGAAGGGTCGGTGACTGCGCCGACTTGAATGGCACAATCAATGCCTTCCGCTATAAAGTCAGGCCGACGGTCGTTGAGTATCCATTCAACACTCATTTTCGGGTAACGGTGCAGATACTCTTTCAGTGGCTTGATTAACTGGTCTTGCCCAAAAGCGTGCGGAACCAAAACCCGCAATAGCCCTCTGGGCTCATCCGTCGCGCTTCGCAGGTCATCCTCCATGATGTTCCAGCTATTAATCAATGCCTTAGCGTGGGTATAGCAGCGTTCGCCATCGTCGGTTAACTTCATGGTGTGCGTCGTGCGTTGTAATAGTTTAAGACCCAGTAAGCGCTCCAGTGTCTGTAGCCGACGGCTGATGGTTGGCTGGCTGATACCCAGACGCACTGCCGCCCCGGATAAACTCCCCGCCTCGACAATACGAATAAATGTTTGCATCAACTCTATACGGTCGGTGCTTGCTAAATTAGGCTCTATCATGCGTTAAGCGTATAACAGTTTTACTCTCTAGGCGACTACCAAGATAGGGCTACGCACGCAAAAATAGCGGCTCAATATCATTACAGGTAGCCATCATGTCAGTTATTCAAACCACATCCAGCCATACAGAAAGCACCCTTTCCGGCCGCACCGTTCTGATGTTGGCAACTGGGGCTGGCCTCAGCGTAGCATCAATTTATTACAGCCAACCCCTGTTGGGTGTCATGGGTACTGACTTGCACGCTAGCGTCGGGGCTGTGGGCATGGTGCCGACATTGACACAAATGGGTTATGCATTGGGTATTTTGTTACTTGCCCCATTGGGTGATCGCCATGACCGCAGAATTATCATTTTGCTGAAGGGGATTCTGCTGACCGCCGCACTATTGTTCAGTGGTTTTGTCTACAGTATCAGCGACTTATTGGTCACGAGTTTTGTTATCGGGGTGGCGGCTACAATGGCGCAGGATATCGTGCCTGCATCTGCTACGTTGGTTTCAGCAGCACAACGAGGGAAAACGGTCGGAACGGTCATGACAGGTTTGCTATTGGGCATATTGCTGTCTCGAGTGTTAAGTGGTTTTGTCGCCGAATACTTCGGGTGGCGGTCATTGTATATGGGGGCATCGCTGTCGGTCATAGTGATTACTCTCGTGATATGGCGCTGCTTACCTCGGATGGCCGCTACCTCGACACTGAGTTATCCAGCACTGTTCGCGTCAATGAGCCATTTATGGCTTCAGTTTAAAGATCTGCGTCGGGCCGCGCTGTCACAGGGCTTACTCTCCGTCGGGTTCAGTGCATTTTGGTCAACGCTGGCCGTGATGTTACAAGACACATACCATCTTGGCAGTGCAGTCGCAGGTGCATTTGGTCTGGCTGGTGCTGCGGGTGCACTGGCTGCTCCTCTAGCGGGCACATTGGCAGACCGCCGTGGGCCACAAGTCGTTACTCTTATTGGCGCGGGTCTGGCAACACTATCCTTTGCTGCTCTTTTCCTTTTACCGCTGCTACCGCTTCAGCTTCAAATTGGGCTTATTGTGATCAGCGCAATTGGTTTTGATTTTGGTATTCAGGCAGCGCTGGTGGCACATCAAACCATTATTTACAGTCTGGAACCTGCGGCCCGCAGTCGGCTTAATGCTTTACTATTTACGGGCGTCTTTGTGGGCATGGCTATGGGGTCCGCCTTGGGGAGTTTGATGTTGGAACAATTTGGCTGGATTGGGGTTGTTGCTCTGATTACTTTGGCCGGTGCCGCGAGTCTGGCTGTTCGATGGGGTGGTCGCAGCACCCAATAGTCGAAGCACTGATGGAAAAAGGGCAATAAAATCGTATCCCAATGGGTTTGCATCATCTGATCTGTGTCCAATATCGTCAGTATTACCCAAGATAGTCAGTATTGCGGGGTGCCTGAATTAGCAGGCATCCCGAAAATATTGTTTAAATTCTGCTATAACACGCCAAAAAGCGCCAAACCAGACCTTACTCTTCAATCCTATTATCTGTCGGCCTATTCGTTGGTTTATTAATTTTGCAAATAAGCAATGCTCTGGCGAATCTCTCTTTCAATATTGGCTTCTGACCAAGTATTCAACTGTGAAGAGAATGGCTCAAACGCATATATTCCCTGATAACCCAAGCGCTCGAGATTATTTACCTGCTGCTTGCTGTTCAATTTATCCTCTTCACTCAGCATGATGCGGTCTTCGTCGGTCAATGTGGACTTTAATCTTGTCTCTTCGACGCCTGAAAGATGCACCAGTCCAATAGTATTGACTTCAATGAGCGCATCAAACTCAGCTTGAGCGATATCACTCAGGTAGTAGTGAAAGGTATCCAAGACTATTTTGTAGGGAGCGGCTGATTTGCGGATGATGGATTGCGCCAGCAGATGAGAGCGTAATGAGCTGATGCCGAATCCTAAAGGTTCCACCAAGCCGGTGATCTGATATTTTTTAAATAGTGGAGCGAGTAGCAGTAGGGCATCCAGCGTGTCCTGCTCTTTTTGCTCGGCAGAACGTCTATCATTGGCGCTACAATTTGGGCACAGAATAACTCCGTGGCAATGAATTTCTTGCGCCTGTTTTAGCATCTCTTCTGTCTTTTGTAGCAGTGCAGAACGGTGCTCAGGCAGGTTGAAAGATTGCAAAGCATTGATGGTGACAATCTCAATCTCAAATTCATCTGCCAGTGTATTCAGTTGTGCTGTGGTCAACTCATCAGCCACTTTCCCACTCGGCATATCATTGCGTAATTCAACCTTATTTAAGCCGCATTTATTAACCAGACGGAAAAAGCTTTCAATACTTAGGTGGGGGGCAATTTTGCGATTAATACAGAAACGATTTTGTGCGATGGACATGATACTGGCTCCTGCAATGGTGAATATTTGAGCGATATTTATTTTCCGAGCCGCGAAACCCAGAGAATAACTGCTCGATAAATATGGCCCGATAAAAAAGTTTGCTTGATAAAATATATTATTTACTTTCGCTGGGAAGCGCTGGCACAGGCTCTGATAATGATGTTTTCGATCGTTTTGCCAGCATGGCTTCTTCCATGTGTTCTAGTGCCACCCCTTTGGTTTCAGGTACAAACCGACAGATAAACCAATAACTGAATAAACAGCAGATAGCGAAAATCCACATTGGGAAAGCACCGTGGAATTGTGATGAAAGATAGCCGAACAAGATGCCACCGAGAGCGGCGATGCCGCAGATCCGCAACACATAGCCAGTATTCCTTTTTGCTGATATGCCATAAAAACTCCGTTTAGTGTCCCTTGTCGCCAACCTGCTGCATTAACCTGTTGAGATAAATGATCAGGGCAAGAGTTGGATTGAAGTAACGTGCATACTGACTCAAATAAGAACATTTATTTCATTTATATAAAACAACGGAACATTGGTTTTTCGATTCAGCTCAAAAATCAAGCTGAAAAAATATTACAAAGGCAACTTAAGGCGACAGAAAGTCAACTGTCGGCGTTTGTTTTTTTAACACTAACAGCTTAGTAAAAACTAAAAGATGAGAAATTGTAGATAGATGAAAGTAATGCGGAGAGGATCTAGACATCCTGATGATTGCTTGGAAAGCTTGCAGGAACTTGCGAGGCATCGCACAAAACAAAATTTCCAAAGAAAGTTATTTGAAACTTTTTTTTCAATAGAATAGAGTCTGCATATCGGCTGGCTTTTCGTCTTTCTGGCGGTGGGTCGCCTTGCGGGCTATCTTGGCACTAAGACGAGATAACCCTTACTGATTGAGTGCATGGTCCGTTAGGTGTCCGGCATACAGCCATTTTCAATGACCCTTGCGATAGCCGCTATGAAGAAGAGGGTGAGACATGAAAATCGTGAGTAACTTTATTGGCGGGAGGAATTCTCTGAGTTCCAGCAATCAGACTGTCGATATTCATAATCCAGCCACCGGTAAGGTTGAAGGTCAAGTGACGCAAAGTACGGCTGAGGAAGTTCATCAGGCAATCGGGGTTGCTCATCAGGCGTTTGCCGACTGGTCACGTACGACCCCTCTGCGCCGCGCCCGCATTATGTTCAACTTTAAAGCTCTGATTGAACAACATCGTGATGAGCTGGCTGAATTGATTGTTCGCGAGCATGGCAAAGTCTATTCGGATGCATTGGGTGAGATCACTCGCGGCTTGGAAGTCGTCGAGTTCGCCTGTGGCATCCCGCACTTATTGAAAGGGGAATACTCGGCAGATGTCGGTACGGGTGTTGATAGCTTCTCAATGATGCAACCACTGGGTGTCGTGGCTGGCATAACGCCATTTAACTTCCCGGCAATGGTGCCTATGTGGATGTTCCCCGTTGCATTAACTTGCGGCAATACTTTTATCTTGAAACCACCCGCATTAGACCCTTCTGCTTCTGTTCGTTTGGCTGAGTTATTAACTGAAGCTGGATTACCGGACGGTGTGTTTAATGTTATTCATTGTTCAAATGAAAGTGCTGCCCAACTCTGTACTGACCCACGAATTCAGGCCGTAAGTTTTGTTGGATCGTCTACTGTTGCCGAACATATTTACACGACGGCCAGTGCTCACGGTAAGCGTGTACAAGCTTTTGGTGCCGCAAAAAATCAGGCAATCATCATGCCGGATGCTGATCTGGATGCCACGGTAAATGCATTGATGGGGGGCGCATTTGGATCCGCAGGTGAACGTTGTATGGCACTGCCTATCGCTGTTGTTGTCGGCGATAGCACCGCAGATAAATTAATTGAAAAACTCAAACCACTTATTGCTCGCTTGCGTGTCGGCCCAGGAATTCAACAAGGCGGGGAAGAAAATGAGATGGGGCCGCTCATTTCAGCAATTCACCAGACAAAAGTCCTTGGTTATATTGATCAAGGAATTAAAGAAGGTGCGACGTTAGTCACAGATGGCCGTAATTACAAAGTTGCCGGCTATGAGCAAGGATATTATGTCGGTGGCACATTGTTTGACCATGTCACCCCAGATATGAAAATCTATCGGGAAGAGATCTTCGGCCCAGTGCTGGGTATTGTCAGAGTTCCTGATTACCAGACAGCAATTGATACCGTGAATAACCATGAATTTGGTAACGGTAGCGCCATTTTTACCAGCAACGGCCATTATGCTCGACAGTTTGTTCATGAAGTTCAGGCTGGGATGGTGGGTGTCAATGTGCCGGTTCCAGTTCCGATGGCATTTCACAGTTTTGGTGGGTGGAAGCGCTCTGTATTCGGCGCATTAAATGTTCACGGTACTGATGGTGTGCGTTTTTACACGCGAATGAAAACAACCACAGCCCGTTGGCCAACGGGGCAACAAACTGTTTCAGAATACAGTATGCCAACGCTGGGTTAATGCTACCTGAGGGTATTCGTTAGAGTAATTTCATGCCCCTAATAGGAGGTTCATCATGTCTTCACTGCTTGCCAAATGTCTGTCGCCGGATGCGAATGGGCGCATTCAACATATTTCGCCAGAGAATGCGGGCTGGCGTTTTGTGGGGTTTGATGTCTATCGTATCGAGGCAGGTAAGGCATTAAATTTGGACTGTGGAGACAATGAACTCTGCTTGGTATTGGTGGCGGGGATTGCTTCAGTTTCAACACAGCGAGCTGAATATCCCCATATTGGCAAACGCATGAGTCCGTTCGAGAGAACACCTCCTTATTCTGTTTATGTCCCTCATCATGATCATGTGAAAGTCGTGGCAGAGACCGATCTGGAATTGGCGGTATGCCGTGCTCCCGCAAGAGGGTATGTGCCTTCTCGATTGATTACACCTGCTGATGTCGGTGTTGAGCGGCGCGGAAAGGGGCGTAACCAGCGGTTGGTGCATAATATTTTACCTGACAGCGAGCCTGCGGACAGCTTGCTGGTGGTTGAAGTCTATACCGATGAAGGGAATACCAGTTCATACCCGAGTCATAAGCATGATCAAGAAGATGCAGCAGATGAGACTTATCTGGAGGAAACCTATTATCACCGATTGAATCCAGAGCAGGGTTTCTGTATGCAACGAGTTTATACCGACGACCGTTCGCTGGACGAATGTATGCCAGTCTATAACCGTGATGTGGTGAAAGTACCCAAGGGTTATCATCCTGTGGCAACCTTGGCAGGCTATGACAACTATTATTTAAATGTGATGGCTGGGCCAGTACGGCTATGGAAATTTACTTGGGAGAAAGATCATGCTTGGATCAATAGTGATCAGTATCCGGTAACAAAAGGCTAAGTTACGGTTATTAGAATAAATTGAATGGGTAGAAAGAGTTCTACCCATTTAGGGATCGACTGAGCTCACTCACAAGCTGGGGTAGCGAGAGAGCCACGCGTTAGTACTTATTCTTTCGCGTTGTTCAGCGCCAATGAAACCGCCAGTGTTTGTGCCAGACACATAGAGGCAACTTGTGAGCGGAATCCGTCAACCTGAGCTTCCCGTACCACAAAGCAGACGTCGCTAAAAGCAGCTAGCGGGCTGACCTGACTATCCGTAATCGCAATCTGCTGAGCGCCACTTTTAGCGCCCAATTCCACCAGTTCTAATGCTTCTTGCGCATAAGGTGAATAGCTGATGGCAATAACGACATCTTTAGGTTTCACCATACTCAACTGTTCAGCAAACATACCCCCTAATCCATCTATCAAGAAAGCGCGCCGTTCCAAATGACGTAACGCATAGGTCAGGTAAGATGCGACGCTGAAAGAGCGACGCAAGCCAATGACATAGATATTTTCGGCGTTATTCAGCAATTCAACGGCTCTATCCAGCTGTTCTGCACTGGTTTGTACTGCCAATTGTTGCAGAGCTTGTGCATTTACCATGGTAAATACATTCAGTATTTCCGAGGGTTTCTCTGGAGCAGTATTACCATCCGTTGAGGTTTGGCGGAATAACCGAGCACGTTCGGTATAGTTAACCGTCTCTTCCATCAGATGTTGGCGGAATACCTGTTTCATTTCATTAAAGCCACTGAAACCAAAGGCATTGGCAAACCGAATTAAAGTCGAAGGTGGCACACTGGCTTGAGCTGCAATGGAAGCCACCGTATCAAAAGCAATACTATTACTATTATCCAATATATAGCGAGCAACCTGTTTTAAGCGTTTGCTTAACGTCTCATAACGATGACGAATTTGGTCTTGTAATAATGAAAGTTGGGTAGGGTTATTATTCATCCATTCGGCTCACGGCAGAGGAAAATTAAAGAGCTATCTATCAGGCATTCTAACAGATGGTTGGAAAATTTCATTTGCTGATATTGGCATTTGATTTTATTTCATTGCAACTTAAATCAGTTCACAAATCTATCTTAAAGGAAATGAGCGTAACCTAAAGAGATTACTTTGTTAAGTTTGACAAAAATCAGGATTTTTTCAGACGAATAAGGAATAAATGGTGTAGATAGCAGCATAATGGCACCGACGTATTCGAACGGCAGCGCCTATAAAGCAGAGTTAAATTCAGACTGTTGGGCGGTAGTTACGCCAATACCCAATTAGCGTTTGGTAATTTTGTTTCACTTGAGCAATCAGCTCGGCATCATTCAACTCACCCTGTAGCCAGTGGCGCGATGCTAGCCCAAAAATGGTCCGGCCGACAGCAAATCCCTTAACCCAAGGTGCTTGTGCCGCTGCGGCAAAACCTGCTTTTAATATGGCTTCTGGGGAGTCTAGGCCAAGAATCAGCACACCACGGCAATACGGGTCTTGAGCTTCAATCAATTCGCCAACTTGTTGCCAGTTTTCGGCACTGAGTGGTGGTAGTTTCCACCAATCTGGCTGAATACCGAGTTGATAGAAATGCGCCATGATTTCAATATAATAGCGCTCATCCCTATCATCATTATCTTCGGGCAAGATCACTTCTAATAGCAGCTCATGCCCTGATTTACAGCATCCACGATAGATATCAATAATCAGTTCATCTTGCTGCTGGCGTAGCTTTGTACTGTCTTTGGGATGATAAAAAATCAGGCACTTCACAACATGTTCCAGTGGCCAATCGATAAGTTGCGAACCAATATTGCCATGTTCGAGCTGTAATGGTCTTGAACTGGGTAGCTCAATCGGCCGCCCTATCCACCATCCTTGGCCGGTGATGGTATTGAGTGCTTCTTGACCATAAGTGGTATCAGCTAGAATGCCGCTTTTATGCTCTAAGCCAGACTCCTGAACCGCCTGTTGCGCAGCCTGTAGCAGCAATGTCTTGAGTTTGGGGATTCGTTCTTCACCAACGCCAGCTTCGCGCGCCATATCAGCCAGTTGTTTACGATGATCAAAGGCGAAGACACAAAGCTCAGGCCATTGCTGTTTACGTGTCGTCACCCGATGTAAATGATTAAGACGGGTATCACGATCAGGGCGTGGAACAGAAGTTTCACGGCGAAGATAATCGTCTAATTCAATTTTAGTTGGCATCGCTGGCGCGCAACCATGACGCGAAACAACCAGAGCACCACTGGCATTAGCATAGCGGCAAGCCTGCTCCCAGCCTTCATCATTAAGGTATCCACGTAACAGGCCAGACATAAATGCATCGCCAGCGCCCAGAACATTGAGCACCTCGACACGAACACCTGAATGCAGTTTTACGGCCGCCCAGTTTGCAGGGATTTCCCCTTCAAACACGGAACAGCCTTGTGCGCCGCGTTTGCAAACCAGTGTTGCTTGTGTGGCCTTGCGCACATTTTGCAGTGCTGTCAGGGTATCGGTGCTGCCCCCTGCAATGTGGAATTCTTCTTCCGTGCCGACAATTAAATTGAAATGATGCAGCACTTCCTGCAATTCCTGAGTCACTTTTTGCGACTCAATGAAACGTGTTTCACCATCCCCCAGTGATGTCAGACCCCATAATACGGGTCGATAATCAATGTCCAATGCTGCTCGTAAATCATGCTTATGCGCATATTCCAATGCTTTTAGCACTGCTGCTCGCGTGTTTGGGTGCGAAAGATGTGTACCGGTAATTGCCAATGCCTTTGATGAAGCGATATAAGATTCGTCAATGTCTTCCGGAGTCAGGGCCATATCCGCGCAGTTCTCACGGTAAAAAATCAGCGGGAAAATCTCTTGATCTTTGATACCTAGAATGACCAACCCAGTCAGGCGTTGTTTATCAGTAATAAGAAAACGAGTATCGACCCCAACACGCTGTAATTCCTCGCGTAAAAAACGGCCCATATGTTCATCACCTACACGTGCCAGCATGCCTGACTTCAAGCCCTGAATCGCCGTACCATAAGCAACGTTACCTGATGATCCGCCTAAATATTTGGCAAATGTACTGGTATCTTCCAGACGAGCACCAATCTGTTGCCCATAAAAATCGACGGCAATACGCCCGATACATATGACATCCAGCACTTTGTGTTGTGTACCCATCCCCATTTCCTTCTGTATTAAACCCAGCCCCGACAATGACCGATGAAATGACTCTGCAATGGTTTTTCTAAAATCAGTATGAGGAATAAAAATTTCAAACTCAAGGTTAAATGAAATTTAAATCCCAGTTATGTGACTTGGATAAAAGCCTCATATAACCCAAGAATATGGGACTTGGGCCGAGTCATTGCGCAAGTTATTAATGGTTATTTTAGTGAGTAGAGTTAGCGATAGAATTGACATATAAATTAATAATATCAATGTAATATAAACTTATTTCGATGGATCAAGATAAAGCTATAGTGTACGGATGTGAGAGGATCGGTTGTTTCATTGTTTACCTGATTATATGATCTTCCTCGCATAATGAAATGTTTCTTCTGTAATGTTATTTTATGAAAAAAATATTTGTTTATACTCCCTGTTATGTTTCAATTCACTGCCGCCAGCTTAGTGGAAGCCACCCGATCTGCTTCCTCTTTTGGCTACGTATCCTTAGGGGCTGGGGCGTATTTCAGTCACCAGGGTGTCGCGCAAACAGAGCAAAGGATGGATAAATGAATAAGATTCGGCTAACCACTGCACAGGCATTAGTCCGATTTTTGGACAATCAATACCTGCAAGTTGATGGTCAGGAAATCAAATTTATCAAAGGGATTTTTGCTATTTTTGGCCATGGTAACGTACTGGGAATTGGGCAGGCACTGGAACAAAATTACGGTGGCTTAGTGGTTCATCAGGGGCGAAATGAGCAAGGAATGGCCCATGCTGCGATCGGTTTTGCCAAACAAAAATTACGTCAACAAATCTATGCCTGTACCTCATCTATCGGGCCAGGCAGTGCCAATATGATTACTGCCGCAGCAACGGCAACGGCTAACCGCATCCCACTATTATTACTTCCTGGCGATGTATTTGCATCGCGTCAGCCTGACCCCGTGTTGCAACAAATTGAACAGTCTCATGATCTTAGTATCAGCACTAATGATGCATTTAAGCCGGTCAGTAAATACTGGGATCGCATAACGCGGCCAGAACAGCTGATGAGCGCGTGTATTAATGCCATGCGGGTACTGACGGATCCGGCTGAAACCGGTGCTGTGACACTTTGCCTGCCGCAAGATGTGCAAGCAGAAGCTTACGATTATCCAGACTATTTCTTCCAAAAACGTATCCATCGCCTTGACCGGCGTCCTGCCAGTGCTGCAATGCTAGCGGACGCCATTGCTTTGTTGACCTCAAAGCGTAAACCGATTCTGGTGTGCGGTGGTGGGGTGAAATATTCGCAAGCGGGTCCGGCGTTGCAACGATTTGCTGAATGTTTTGGTTTGCCATGGGTAGAAACGCAAGCCGGTAAAGGCTCTATCAGCTCCGAACATGAATTGAATCTCGGTGGTATCGGTGAAACAGGCTGTTTGGCTGCGAATACATTGGCGAAACAGGCTGATTTGGTGATAGGTGTTGGCACGCGCTATTCCGATTTCACGACATCATCAAAATGGTTATTCCAGAACCCCAGTGTTTCTTTCCTCAATATTAATGTTAGCGCTTTTGATGCTGGCAAACTGGATGGTTTGCAATTGTTGGCTGATGCACGTGAAGCATTGTCAGCATTACACCAACAGCTTAATAGCACCCATTATCAAGCTGGCTGGGGGGGTGAAATTGCCCGGATGCGTACTGAGCAATTAGTAGAAACGCAACGGGTTTATCAGGTGGAGTATCGTACTGAAGATTTCATTCCTGAAATCAATGACCATTTTGATCGTGAACAGGTTTTTGCTGAGTTTATCAAGAAAACCGGCTCATTCTTGACGCAGAGTCAGGTGCTGGGCGTACTGAATGATCAATTGCCTCAAGATGCTGTCATTGTCGCGGCAGCAGGGAGTTTACCCGGTGATTTGCAGCGGGTTTGGCGCACGAAAGGGAGTAATGGCTACCACGTTGAATATGGCTATTCCTGTATGGGTTATGAAGTCAGTGCTGCATTGGGGGTGAAACTGGCCGAACCGAATCGTGAAGTCTATTCGTTGGTCGGTGATGGCGCTTTCATGATGCTGCATTCCGAGCTAGTTACCTCTATCCAAGAGCGTTGCAAAATTAACGTCGTATTGTTCGATAACATGACAAATGGCTGCATCAATAATCTCCAGATGGAGCATGGCATGGATAGTTATGCCACCGAATTCCGTTTCCGTAATCAAGAGACCGGTCAACTGGACGGTGACTTTGTTCCGGTAGACTTTGCCATGCTGGCGGCGGCCTATGGATGTAAAACATACTCTGTTTCCACCGAGCAGCAATTGGTGGATGCATTAGCCGACGCCCGTTTGCAGACAGTTTCTACTTTGATAGACGTAAAAGTACTACCAAAGACCATGGTACATAAGTACCTGAGTTGGTGGCGAGTAGGGGTTGCTCAGGTTTCTGAAAATGGAAGGACAGACACAGTCGTCCGTGTACTAGAACAAAATATTGCCAAAGCCCGCGACTATTAGTGTTAGTGAAATGAGTTATGAAAGCTCAGCCCTAATCGCATTTGATCTGGGTGTGAAGTCGTAAAACAAACAGGGATTATCTGCAAACCGAAACTTCATGAGGAGAATAATATGACGTTAAATATTGGCGTGATCGGAACAGGTGCAATTGGTCAGGATCATATTCGTCGTTGTAGTCAGGTTTTGCAGGGTAGCCGCGTGGTGGCTGTGACTGATATCAATCGTGAACATGCCACGAAAGTCATTCGTGATCTGGGTATTGAAGCTAATGTTTACGCAGATGGCTATGAAGTCATTAATGCAAAAGAAGTGGATGCGGTATTAGTCACCTCTTGGGGGCCGAGCCACGAAGAGTTCGTTCTGGCAGCTATTGCTGCGGGTAAATACGTATTTTGCGAAAAACCTTTGGCGGTAACTGCTGAGGGCTGTAAACGCATTGTTGAAGCTGAAGCCGCACAAGGTCAGCGTTTGGTTCAGGTCGGCTTTATGCGACCTTATGATCAGGGGTATCGTGCGCTGAAAAAGGTGATTACTAGCGGGAAGATTGGCGAGCCATTGATGCTGCACTGCGCCCACCGTAACCCGACTGTGGGTGATAACTACACGACTGATATGGCAATTACGGACACATTAATCCATGAAATTGATGTATTGCGCTGGTTGCTCGATGATGACTATGTCTCCGTACAGGTTGTTTTCCCACGTAAAGCCAAACATGCCAAAACACATCTGAAAGACCCGCAAATCGTGCTATTTGAAACGGCGAAAGGGACTCGCATTGACGTCGAAATCTTTGTGAACTGCCAATATGGCTATGATATTCAGTGTGAAGTTGTGGGGGATATCGGTATTGCAAAATTGCCGGAGCCATCGTCAGTGCTGCTGCGCAGTGAAGCGCGGCTGTCGCATGAAATTCTTACTGATTGGAAAGATCGTTTTATCGATGCCTATGACATTGAGCTGCAAGCTTTTATTAATGATGTTTTGGCTGAAAAACTCACCGGGCCTTCTGCTTGGGATGGCTTCGCTGCCGCTGTGACTGCGGATGCCTGTATTGCCGCTCAGCTTAGTGGTGAGATTGTTCCTGTTGGTTTGCCACTACGGCCTGCTTTCTATAATAAATAACATTGATATCAGTTGTCTGTGCGTCAGTCCTGATGCCGTTATTCATCAGCATGTGGGAATGACTTTTAAATAAAACCCTTTCTTGCATTAAAGGATGGCAATTAATCACTTTTTAATTGTATTCATCTGTATAAATTGGATGTATCACCGAGGTTTATCATGAATAAAGATCGTGTGAAGTTGGCAATCGCTCCTATTGGTTGGACGAATGACGATATGCCAGATTTAGGCAAAGAAAATACTTTCCAGCAATGTATTAGTGAGATGGCATTGGCCGGATTTACTGGCAGCGAAGTGGGCAGTAAATACCCACGAGATCCTAACGTATTGAAACCTATGCTTGAACTGCGTGGCATACAGATTTGTAATGCCTGGTTTAGTACTTTCTTTGCAGATGATCAACGCGCCAAGACCATAGATGAATTCACCAATCATATGAATTTTCTCCATGCTATGGGGGCGAAAGTGATTGGCTGTTCGGAACAAAGCAAGAGCATTCAAGGAACGACAAAAGCGGTTTTTGAAGAGAAACCCTACTTTACTGATGTGGAGTGGCAACGTGTAGCAGAGGGTTATAACGAGTTAGCCAAAATTGCTGCAACCAAAGGTATGCAAGTCTGTTTACACCATCATATGGGGACCGGTATTCAAACTAGTGAAGAAATAGATCGCTATATGAGTATGGTTAATGATGATGTTTATCTGCTATTTGATACGGGTCATGCCTATTATTCCGAAGGCAGTCAGAGGGCCATGTTAGCCATTTTAGAAAAATACTTGTCGCGTATTAATCATATTCATCTGAAAGACGTTCGTGATGAAGTAGTCACTGAAGTTAAAGCTAAAAAACTTAGCTTTTTGGATGGCGTTAAAAAGGGCACATTCACTGTACCCGGCGATGGCGTTATTGATTTTCGACCCGTGTTTAAATTGCTCGATGAAAAAGGCTATCAGGGTTGGATGGTAGTAGAAGCGGAACAAGACCCAGCAATTGCTAATCCATTTGCGTATGCAGTGAAAGCGCGGCGTTATATTAAAGATACCGCCGGTATTTAATCATACCCGTCATCTTTCAAATTGCAGGTGTGTTGGCTGCACATTTAAATATCTATCAGGGGATAGGTTTACGCACTATCCCTCGAGGGTTAACCTAGTATTTTGAGCCGCCCCATATGATGAGCATCGATAAACTGACCGTCGCGGAAAGCAAAGTGTGGGCTGGTGCCTTCGATTTCAAACCCAAACTTATGATAAAGCGCGATAGCCGCTGCGTTATCGATAAATACAGTCAGCTCAATACGTTGTATATTCAGCCAGTTATCACATAAATCGATCATGGCAGCCATCAGAGCACTGCCGACACCTTTTCCGCAAAAATTCGCATCAACAGCAATACCAAAGGTAGCGACATGGCGGCGGCGCGCCCGTGGATTTGCTTCAACAGTAAGCTGCCCGACAATTGCCCCGTCAATGCATGCCACTAGATTATGTACTCCTGCTGGAATATCTTTAATTTTTTTAGCCCACATCTCTTGCGAAGGCAGGGGAAGCTGTAATGTGTCGCGGTACACCTGTGGATGAGAAAATAGCTGTTGTAAGGCTTGATAGTCGGTGGGTTCCACATGGCGTATCTGCACATTTTTCATAAGCATACCCTTAATCTTAGTGTTTGAATAACCTGATAAAAAGTTGGTTTATTGACTCGATTCAATAAAATTGCAAGTGGCTAAAAAAAACACTTTACAAGTGAGAGTGATAATGATTATCATTGTCGTGCTTTCAGATGAGGCCATCAGAGTTTAGGTGTTCGCATTACGAAGGCACGACATTGCTCACATTGCTTCCAGTGTTTACTTAGCCAGCCGGGTGCTGGCTTTTTTTTTAGCTATTTTTAGCTATTTTTAGCTGTTTTCTCTGTGAATCATGAGTCTGCAAACTACCATACCCAACTTATCTCGATGTTTCCTCTCTCTAATAGCTTCAAATTCAAATCATTTGTATTTCAACTGACTCATCGGTCGAATTTTTTGAACAGAGGAGTGAGTTTTTTGCGCTTTCATATTCTCCAGCGACATCTAGACTAAAGAAAACGTTGAGGAGAACTGAACATGATTTTTTTACGCAAAGCAGAAGAACGTGGCCATGCTAATCACGGTTGGCTCGACAGCTGGCATACTTTCTCATTCGCCGACTATTACGATCCCGAATTTATGGGTTTTTCAGCGCTGCGGGTGATTAACGAAGATGTTATCGACGCAGGTCAGGGATTTGGTACTCATCCACATAAGGACATGGAAATCCTGACTTATGTGCTGTCCGGAACTGTCGAGCACCAAGATAGCATGGGTAACAAAGAGCAAATTCATGCTGGCGAGTTCCAGATTATGAGCGCCGGTACAGGTATCCGCCATTCAGAATATAATGGTCGGGATGATCAACCACTGCACCTATACCAAATTTGGATTATTCCAAATAAAACAGGTTTAGCGCCGCGATATGAGCAGCAGATGTTCGACATCCCGCAGGGGCGGCAGCTGGTGCTGTCACCAGATGCCCGTGATGGCTCGCTGAAAGTGTTCCAAGACATGACGCTGTGGCGTTGGGCGCTGAAACGTGAAGAGCAATCAATTTACCAGATTCAAGCAGAGCGCCGCATCTGGATACAGGTAGTGCGCGGTAAAGTGTCCATTAACGGACACCCTGCGGGTACTAGCGATGCATTTGCTATTTGGGATGAAACCGCACTTTCTATTCATGCGGATGAAGATAGTGAAATATTGCTGTTTGATCTGCCGCCAGTTTAAATATTACCGTTCTAACTAAAAGGGTATGCGCATCGCGTAGTACCCTTTTTTTTGCTAGAATGACATCCCGTTTACTCTGCCTCAGTTCATTGATAATGAAGAAAAAAAGGCCAGTGCTACAAGATGTCGCTGATATGGTGGGGGTCACTAAAATGACCGTCAGCCGCTATTTGCGTAATCCAGAACAAGTTTCCGCACTTTTGCAGAAAAAAATCGCGCTGGCACTAGACGAACTGGGCTATATCCCCAACCGCGCCCCCGATATCCTTTCAAACGCGACCAGCCATGCTATTGGTGTACTGCTACCGTCATTGACCAATCAGGTGTTCGCCGAGGTTTTGCGCGGCATTGAGAGTGTGACGGATGCGCATGGTTACCAAACTATGTTGGCGCATTATGGCTATCAGAAAGAGCGTGAGGAGCAGCGGCTGACCTCACTGCTCTCCTACAATATTGATGGCCTGATTCTCTCCGAGCGCCACCATACTGCCCGCACATTGAAAATGATTGAGGTCGCAGGCATTCCTGTTATTGAGCTGATGGATTGTTCTTCGCCATGCATTGATTTAGCTGTGGGATTTAATAACTTTGAAGCCGCGAGGCAGATGACACAGCAAATTATCGCCAAAGGCCATCGATACGTGGTCTATTTTGGCGCGCGTCAGGATGAGCGAACGGTCATTAAGCAGCAAGGTTATGAGCAGGCAATGCGCGAGTCAGGTCTGGTGCCGATGAGTGTCATGACCAGCCGATCTTCATCTTATTCCGCAGGGGCAGAGCTATTGCTTGAGGCACAGGCCAGCTATCCGCAGATTGACAGTATATTTTGCACCAATGATGATCTGGCAATTGGTGCGGTATTTGAGTGCCAGCGTCAGGGGTTATCTATCCCGCATGATATGGCGATAGCCGGTTTCCATGGTCATGATATTGGTCAGTCGATGGTGCCGAAGCTAGCCAGTGTGCTGACCCCACGCGAGAGAATGGGGCAAATAGGTGCCGAGCGTTTGTTGGCACGGCTGCGCGGAGAGGTGGTCACACCCAAGATGGTTGACGTAGGTTTTACCCTCCTCCCCGGCGGCAGTATTTAAGCTTTAGATCACCATCGACAACAACAGACAGCCGACCAATCCGCAGACCGAAATAATAGTTTCCAGCACGGACCATGACTTAAAGGTTTCGACGATGGTCAGGTTGAAGTACTCCTTGAACAGCCAGAAGCCTGGATCGTTAACGTGAGAGAAAATCACGCTGCCGGAACCGACGGCAATCACCATCAGTTCAGGACTGGCACCGGTGGTGGCGATTAACGGAGCCACGATACCGCCTGCGGTAATAGCCGCCACTGTTGCTGAACCCAGCGCGATGCGCAGAACCGCAGCAATGGTCCATGCCATCAGGATTGGTGATAAACCGCTACTATTCATCATGCCGGCGATGTAATGATCAACGCCGCTGTCGACTAAAACCTGCTTGAAAGCCCCGCCACCACCGATCACCAGCAGCATCATGGCGATGATTTTGATGGAGTCGCTCACGGTATCCATCACTGATTCCATTGAACGACCACGGTTTAAACCAAAAGTGAAAATTGCGATCAGCACCGCAATCAGTGTGGCGATAACTGGGTCACCGAAGAACTCTGCATAAGAGAGAATCGGATGGCCTTTCGGCAAAATCATCTCTGCCACTGCCCGCAGTGCCATCAAAATAACCGGAACCAGCGCCGTGCTGACACTCACACCAAAGCTTGGCATCTCTTCGTCGGTGAAAGTTTTCGGGTTATACAGCCCTTCAGGCACTGGCTTATCAATCCCTTTCAGGAAGCGGGCAAATACTGGGCCAGCCAGAATCACCGTGGGGATTGCCAACAGTGTCCCGTACAGCAAGGTTTTCCCCATATCCGCGTGAAAAATGGTGGCAATGGCGGTAGGGCCGGGGTGCGGCGGCAAGAAACCGTGAGTCACCGACAGCGCGGCGGCCATTGGCACGCCGACATAAAGTAGCGGAATACGTGCTGAGGCTGCGATACTGAATACTAATGGTAGCAACAACACGAAACCGACTTCATAGAACAGGGCAAAACCCACGGTGAAGCCAGTCAGTACCACGGCCCACTGGATATGTTGTTTACCGAATTTGTCGATCAGGGTGGTAGCAATGCGTTGAGCGCCGCCACAGTCGGCCAGTAATTTACCGAGCATGGCACCGAAGCCCATGATCAGGGCCAAGCTGCCCAGAGTTCCGCCCACCCCTGCTTTGATTGAACTGACGACTTTATCGACAGGCATCCCTTGCATGACACCGACCGCCAGCGCGACCAGTATCAGGGAGAGAAATCCGTTGAGCTTGAAACGGATCATCAGTAACAGCAGCATGGCAACGCCAACCGCAACAATGACTAATGGCATGGTGTTTCTCCGCTTACGTTAGATATGTATCTATTTTAGTTATATTTTTCAGCCATCTTCACCGGCAGTAGGGGAAGGAAGGTGACCCTTTTTTACTCGTTACACCTAGCCTTTTCGGCCTGTGTGATGGTGCGATTGAGTTGAGTAATGATGTTCTATCCTATGTGATAAAAGTCACATCTCCATTTGTTACCGGTATCATGATACCGGTAACATGGTAAAATACGGAACCATAGAGCGCGGTAAAATTCCCATTCTGAGATAGAGATCAACATTATGGCAGGACATAGCATTATCGTGATGGGCGTATCGGGTAGCGGTAAAACTACGGTGGGAGAAGCGGTGGCCCATCAAATTCATGCCAAATTTATTGATGGTGACGATCTGCATCCTCGCGCTAATATTCAGAAAATGGGCAGTGGGCATCCTCTCAATGATGAGGACCGTATGCCGTGGTTGGAGCGCCTGAGTGATGCGGCCTACAGCCTGAACCATAAAAATGAAACCGGCATTATTGTCTGTTCAGCACTCAAACGCCGCTATCGTGACCGCCTGCGAGACGGCAATCAGGGAATGGTGTTTTTATACCTGAAAGGCAGTTTTGACGTCATTATGGAGCGGCTCAAAGCACGGTCCGGCCATTTTATGCCGACTGATCTGCTGAAAAGTCAGTTTGAAACACTGGAAGAGCCCGGTGCGGATGAGCCAGATGTCATTTGCGTCGATATTGATGTGGATATTGATGAAGTGGTGCGGCGCTGTGTGCTGGCACTGGAAGGGCAGAGTTGAGCTGCTTTCTCATCGCCAAGTGTTGCGAAGTCAAAGCGGGCAGCGTGCCCCGCTTTGGTTATCCGATTTCTGGGTAGTGTTTTATTTGCTCAGATATGCCCGCACGCCATCTAAAAACATCTGTGTTGATAGCATCACCAAAATTAGCCCCATCAGTCGCTCCAACGCACTGACCCCTTTATTCCCCAGCAAGCGCAGGAACAAGTTCGACATCAGCAAAATCGCAGCGGATAAGCCCCAAGCAATCATCAATGCCAGCACCAAGTGGCTGAGTTGATTGGGGTATTGATGTGATAACAGCATCAGCGTCGCTAGAATAGACGGGCCTGCGACTAAAGGAATGGCCAGTGGCACTAAGAAAGGTTCTTCCCCAGCCGATAACCCGGTAACGCTACTTTCTGGTGAAGGAAAAATCATCTTAATGGCGATTAAAAACAAAATGATACCGCCAGATATCGACACGGTTTCTGTTCGCAGATTCAGGAACGCCAGAATCTTCTCGCCAGCGAACAGGAAAATCAGCATCAATCCGAGTGCGATCAGCAATTCGCGGATCAACACCACTCGCCGCCGTTTAGGCTCCAGATGCTTTAGCACCGACATAAAAATCGGCAAATTTCCTAACGGGTCCATAATCAAAAACAGCAACACAGTTGCTGCAATCATCTCTGTCATTATTACCTCAAAATAATCAAAACGACTGGCGTTTCCCGCCAGTCAAAGTCACATATTAGGAAGATTGCTTTGAATCATTCTGGTATCGAATAATTTAACTTGCCACTTTGTCCATATTTTGTAAGGTGGTATGAGGTCTATCTTAGTCAGTCTGCTACATCCTATACAACGTGTAGATGACAAGACAGCCATCCATTAATCGGTGTCACCCTCCAAGGCAGGACAGTAAACATGAAAAACGTTGGTTTTATCGGCTGGCGCGGTATGGTCGGCTCAGTCCTCATGCAACGCATGATTGAAGAACGCGACTTTGACGGTATCCGCCCAGTCTTTTTCTCTACCTCTCAACATGGTCAGGCGGCACCGACATTCACCGGTCAGCAAGGCACGTTGCAAGATGCTTTTGATATTGATGCATTGAGTGCATTGGATATTATTATCACCTGCCAAGGGGGAGATTATACCAACGAAGTTTATCCAAAGCTGCGTAAAGCGGGCTGGCAGGGTTACTGGATTGATGCGGCCTCTTCACTGCGCATGCAAGATGACGCGATTATCATTCTGGACCCGGTTAACCACGATGTGATTAAGCAGGGTCTGGATAAAGGCATCAAGACCTTTGCTGGCGGCAACTGTACTGTCAGCCTGATGCTGATGTCACTGGGTGGTTTGTTTGCTAATAATTTGGTTGAGTGGGCCTCAGTTGCCACCTACCAAGCGGCATCTGGCGGCGGCGCGCGTCATATGCGTGAGTTGCTGACCCAAATGGGCATGTTACATGCGGGTGTGGCAAAAGAGCTACAAGACCCAGCTTCTGCCATTCTGGATATTGAACGTAAAGTGACCGCTGCCACCCGCAGTGGCACCTTGCCGACAGATAATTTTGGTGTACCACTGGCGGGCAGTTTGATCCCATGGATCGACAAAGCACTGGATAACGGCCAGAGCCGTGAAGAGTGGAAAGGTCAGGCTGAGACTAACAAAATTCTGAATACCGGCAGCGTGATCCCGGTTGATGGCTTGTGTGTTCGTATCGGCGCATTGCGCTGCCACAGCCAGGCATTCACCCTGAAATTGAAAAAAGACGTGCCATTACCGGAAATCGAGCAATTACTGGCGACGCACAATGATTGGGTTCGCGTTATCCCGAACGATCGTGAACTGAGTATGCGCGAACTGACCCCTGCGGCAGTCACCGGTACACTGAATACCCCGGTTGGCCGCCTGCGCAAACTGAATATGGGGCCGGATTATCTCTCCGCCTTTACCGTCGGTGACCAGTTGCTATGGGGCGCGGCAGAACCACTGCGTCGTATGCTGCGGATTTTGCTGTGACCCGTAATTCATAATTAATGGATAAAATAATAAAAACCCTGATCTGATGGTCAGGGTTTTTGTTATTCGTAGCAATTAGATAATTTAAATAATTCGTTCATCATCTGAGTTTTCAGGTTATAAGTTCATTGTTGGAATATATAAATCCGTTATAGAATAAATGTTCATATTTTATGATATGTAAGACTGATTATCATTATTTGGTTTTTTTAAAAAAATTGACATTTTTTATTATAATCGCTAGTTTTATTTTCCATTAAATAGCTTAATGGAAGTGGGTTATAATTATAATGATATAGGTATTAACAAATGAATAAAATAGCTGTGTTTGTTTATAACTCTAGTCCAATGTTAGGAAGGGCATTATTTACTCCGATGATATTTGGTTGGAACAAAGAATGTAAATATGTAAAAAAATTAAATCATGACTTGATTGATAGTGGCATAAACTGTACCGTAATACTCGACTCTTCAGAGTCTAATATAGATGAATTAAAGGGAGTCTCTGATTTTATTATTTGCACCCCAGGATTACAAAAACAATTCTATCTTAGTGATTATGATAAAAGAAATGTCCTCTATCTTACTACGTTAGAATATTATTGTAATGATACCGATAGAGTCATTAGATTTCTTAATTCACATGAGGATTTTAATAATTAACATAGGATATGTTTATGACAAACTCTAAAGAATTATTGCGTGAAATTAAAGATGAATTGATTCTTTCTAGAATATCAGGAGGTAATGATGATTACAATCCAGGTCCAAGCATGACCTGGGGAGGAGTAATGGATGTTGTTCGTTCCTGTTCATGGCCTGGTGGTTTTTATGGAGATCCAAACCCAAGCTATACTGGGGGCGGGTTTAGTACACAGAGATAATATTTAAAATAAGACATAATGCTATTTCAGTTAGCATTATGTCTCTTGCTCATTAGGCTTGTAAATATGAATGATATTATATGTTATGATTCTAATTATCTTGGGTTAGTCAAAGAGGAGGGGGTGACTTTTAATTTAGGTCATAAGGAATTTGATTTACTTAATAACTGGATTGAAAATATTTCATTTATCTTAGAAATTGATAAGCGATTGACTAAATTAATAAAAAATGATGATTTATCAACTGATGATATCTTAAGCTATATTTCTGTTTTATCTGAAAAAATTGAGCAGACACTAAATCCGACTTTGTCTGCAATTATTCTTGTTAAGAATGAGGAGCGATGTATTAAAAGATGTATTGATAGTATTGTAAACAGTGTTGATGAGATTATTATCGTTGATACTGGCTCCACTGATAATACTTTAGATATAATCAAAGAAATTGATAATGAGAAAATTATAATTCATTGCATATGTTGGATAGATGATTTTTCTCATGCGAGAAATTTTGCTAAAAGTAAAGCAAGTAAAGATTGGATCATGTTCATTGATGCTGATGAATACTTGGAGGCCATAGATAATAACGAAATAAAAAGAAAGTTACGTATTTTACAAGCTATATCTATAAAAGATGAAATAGTAGCATGCCCATTTATAGCTAATCACAATGGATATAATATTAAGACAGTTCGTAGGATTTTTTTAAATCATACAGATATAAACTATTTTGGATTAGTTCATGAAGAACCAAGGATTGATGGTCGGTTACCATACTATATTTCTATTGATATTAAGTTTTTCCATGATGGATATATGGATGAAGTTGTAAAAAGTAAAGGAAAAACAGAAAGAAACTTATCCCTATTGAGACGAATGATATTATTAGAGCCAAGTAATTTAAGGTGGAGATTTTTTTACTATAGAGATGGTATTGATAATATGAATTTATTAGATGCTGAGGTTGGAATTAAATCAGCTGTTTTGCTAAATCAAAAAGATGGTTTTGTACTAAGCAATATTATTATCGACGAATTTTCTTTTGCGTTATTAGATGTTCTTGCTAATAATTTGTTTAGGCAGGGTAAATTTGATGATGCCTATGTTATTGCTGAAATTATGAATGATCTTAATCCAGAAAATAGCAATTCATTTTATTATAAATGTCTTATAGAAATAGTTAGGCTTAAGTGGGGAATCAAAAAATTACTAACTGAGACTATCATGTATAGAGAAAAAAACATCAGCCCGCAATATGGAATGATTCATAGTGAAGGATATCATATTGATTTGCTTATTTCCATCCTTCTATTTGAGAATGATTATATTAAACAGGCAGTTAAATGTTTTGATTTTTTTGATGAACTAAACTTCAATAGTAATATATTAAATAATTACAAAGAAAAGATTATGTCAATTAAGTTAATTTAATGAAATTTATTTTAATTGTTTTATCATGAATGTGATGTTTTTATTTTTTTATCGTCTGAATCTACAAATGACATGACTAATTTTAGTTTTGAGCCTATGAGTTATTTTGTATTAAATAATAGTTACATGTTTTTCTTTATAACTGAGTGTTTTTGCTCTATTTAATATAGGCAGTGCCTGTGTTTTATTTACTAGGGGTTTTTATGTATGGCTTTGTTCTTGTTGTCAGAATGGTAAATTGGCTAATAAAAATTGTTTTTTATACTATTTTTAATATTTTCATGCTCTATTTATCTAGTTTTATATTGGATGGTGAAATTCCAGAGGTTGGAAGTAAGATATATATATCAGTAGGTGCTGCATTCATATGCACATTTATTTCATTTTTTGATTCTATGGGGAAGTTTATAGATGCTTACTTAAGAATAAGAAGTAAGTAAATATAGCTAAGGATGGAGGTAATGATATGAAATATTTATCAGTATTAGAAACTGAATATGTTAGTGGTGGCGATTCGGGGAGAGATTTAGCTCAGGCTTCTGGTACCCTTGTTGGAACTGCAGTAGGAGGTCGATTTGGGGGATCTGCTGGTGCGGCCGGAGGTGCTGCAATCGGCGGGGCTATTGGGGGGAAAGCCTATGATGGCGTCACTCATGTCATTAATTCCGCTCCCCAAATTACGATTCCAACCATGAGCTATGATCCTGCTACATTGGGCAGACCGGCTTATCTGAGTGGCCCAGATAGTTATTATATCTGTAGGATGACGGGGAAATTAAATTGCGGTTAATCTGTTTTTTTCTTATATGCTAAATAATGATTTACGCCATATTGATTATGTCTTTCTGACATTTAATGTGGTGCTTTTTATTAATAGATTATATTGATGTCAATAAAATGGGTTCACATATGTTCAGGCAGGAAGCCTTTGATTATCAGGTGACAAAATGGACAGGAAAGGCATTGCTGATTTCTGGTGTATCACCTTGGGTTGTAGCAACACTATCATTAGTGATTATTGTTATTTTACTGACTGCGATTATATTCGGTGATTACACTAGGAGAATAAATGTTTATGGCGAGGTGACAACGTTTCCTCGGTCAATTAATATTTTTGCTTCTCAGCAAGGTTTCATTACTCAGGTTTTGGTTAATGTGGGTGATGAGGTAGTAAAAGGAGACGTGCTTTATCAAATTGACGTCAGTAAAGTCACTGACTCTGGTAGGGTGAGTAAAAATAGTCAACAGGCTATTGAACGTCAGTTAGTACAGATTGAGAGTATTATTAAAAAGATAGAGAACAATAAAATAGTCACACTTAATCATATTCAGGACAAAAAGAGGAAGTATGAGGTTGCTTATAAGCAATCATCCCTATTAGTCAAAGAGAGTCAGCAAAATGTTGAGTCCATGCGCAAGGTTGCGGAGAGCTATAGTGAATATCAGCGGAAAGGTTTAATCACCAACGAGCAGGTGATTAGTCAAAAAATTTCTTATTATCAGCAACAAAGTACTTTTCAAAGTCTGTACAGCCAAAACATGCAAGAAGCGCTACAAATTACCAATCTGGACAGTGAGATTATTACTCGTGCGGCTGACTTTGATAATCAGATTTCACAATATCAATTGCAGTATGGGGATTTACAACGGCAGTTAGCTGAGACGGATGCTACAGGTGCATTAGTGGTTAATGCCCCAGTTGCTGGGCGTATAGAATCTCTCAGTGTAACGACTGGACAAATGGTCAATATGGGGGACAGTTTGGCGCAGTTAGTTCCGGGTACTAACACTATTTATTACTTGGTGCTTTGGTTGCCAAATAATGCGGTCCCCTATGTGGCTAAGGGCGATCATGTCAATATTCGTTACGATGCTTTTCCATTTGAAAAATTTGGTCAATTTTCAGGTCGTATTGATACGCTTTCCACTGTACCCGCTTCCCTTCAGGAGATGGACAGTTACAGTAACACTCCACTTCGCCACCCTAGTATGGGGTCGGAGTCTTACTATAAGACTTTAGTATTAATAGATAAAACTCAGCTAAGCCATCAAGGGAAAGTACTGTATCTGGCTGGTGGGATGAAAGCACAATCTACTCTCTTTCTCGAAAAACGCCCTCTCTATCAATGGATGTTTTCACCTTTCTATGACATGAAAAAAAGTCTGATAGGACCTATCAATGAATAACGATCTCTTTTCATTACTGATGGGTAAGTTGGATTTAGCATGGAGAAAAAAGGTTCCACAGATTTTACAAACTGAATCATCCGAATGTGGCGTAGCAAGTTTGGCAATGGTATTTCACTATTTTGGCTTACACATTGATCTGTTCAACTTACGGCAGCAGTTCGGCACATCAACTCGAGGTGCAACACTGAATACATTGATGGATATTGCCAGCTCACTCAAGTTTAAAAGTCGTGCTTTATCGATTGATATAGATGAGCTTTCTGCACTGAAAACCCCCTGTATCCTACATTGGGATCTCAATCATTTTGTGGTGTTGGTCGCGGTACGACGAAATTGCATTGTTATTCACGATCCTGCTTTAGGGCGTCGAGCTATTGGTGTGCATGAGCTATCTCAGCATTTCACGGGTATTGCGTTGGAGTTATGGCCGGATAGTGATTTTACCCCTGTGATTCAACAAAGCCGATTACAACTGCGCCGCCTACTCTCCAATATCAGTGGGTTAAAGGGGGCACTAACCAAAATATTTTGCCTCTCACTGATTATTGAGGCCGTTAGTTTGCTCATGCCAGTTGGTACGCAACTGGTTTTAGATCATGTCATTCAAGCCAGTGACCACCATTTATTGGCGCTAATTTGCACTGGCCTACTGTTTTTTATTGTGTTCCGAACCGCTGTAGCAATGTTACGTTCGTGGACAACTGTTGTGATGGATTCACTGATCGATGTGCAGTGGAAGGCGGGTATGTTCGGCCATCTTATGGCGCTGCCACTGACCTATTTTGAAAAACGTAAATTAGGTGATATCCAATCGCGTTTTGGTTCTCTGGACACTATCCGAACCACTTTTACGACCAGTATGGTTAACAGTATTATCGACGGCATTATGTCTGTTGGCGTGCTGATTATGATGCTGATGTACGGCGGCTGGTTAGTTTGGGCTGTGCTGGGGTTCACTGCGGTATATGTCATTATGCGATTGATGACCTACAACTATTATCGGCAGGCATCCGAGGCGTTACTGGTTAAAAGCGCAAAAGCTAGCTCGCACTTTATGGAAACGCTGTACGGTATTGGCACACTAAAAGCACTGGGGCTGTTAAAGACTCGTGCTCAATTCTGGTTGAATCTGAATATTGATACGACTAATGCAGGTATTCGCATCACGCGACTGGACATGCTATTCGGTGGTGTGAATGCCTTTATCGCTGCTTGTGATCAGGTCATTATTCTGTGGCTGGGGGCGTCACTGGTCATCGATAATCAAATGACGCTGGGGATGTTCGTCGCATTCAATGCCTATCGTGGTCAGTTCTCTGAGCGTGCGAGTAGCTTGATTGGTCTGATACTGCAACTGCGGATGCTCAGCCTGCATAATGAGAGAGTGGCGGATATTGTGCTATCGGAGCCAGAAAAGGAGATGCCACTGCGGCAGTTGTTTTCGCCAAATACCGCAGTAACTCTGGCTGCGCATGATTTGATGTATCAATACGACAGTTTCTCTAAGCCAATAATTAATCAAATGAGTTTTGAGATTAAACCTGGTGAACACATTGCTTTTGTCGGGCCGTCTGGTGTGGGGAAAACCACATTAATAAGATTGTTGAGTGGGCTGTTGGAGCCGAGTGCTGGGAGAGTGTTAGCCAATGGACTCGATATTCACACCATTGGCATTAATAACTATCGCCAATGCATTGCCTGTGTGTTGCAGGATGACAAATTGTTCGCTGGCTCTATTGCAGAGAATATTGCCAGTTTTGACTCTTCTTTGGATCGAGATTTGATGGTGACTTGTGCCCGCCAATGCAATATTCATGACGATATTATGCAAATGCCAATGGGATATGAAACGCGACTGGGAGAGTTGGGGGGCAGCTTATCTGGCGGGCAAAAACAGCGTTTGTTGATCGCTCGAGCCTTATATCGCCGCCCCGGAATTCTTTTTATGGATGAGGCAACCAGTCATTTGGATTTGAATAATGAAGACTATATCAATGCTAGCATTACCGCTTTAGATATCACTCGAGTTATCATTGCTCACCGCCCTTCAACCATTGCTTCGGCTGATCGTGTGATTACATTGGCTTAAAACGCTTATTCACTCGCCGTAATAAACGGTAATTTAATAATAATCCGAGTGAACTTCTCTGCCTCGCTGATGACGGTGACACCATATTCGTTGCCGTAGCGGACTTTAATTCGCCGATCGACCAGATTCATCCCCAAACCATCGCCATTGGGGCGCGGTTGGTATAACCCGGCATTATCTTCCACTGCCAGTATAAGCACATTGTCATCCAATTTGCCGTGCAAGGTAATTCGCCCATGGCTGAACATCTGTGATGTACCGTGCTTAATGGCGTTTTCGACCACCGGTTGCAGGGAAAATGCGGGTAGTCGGGCATCCATCAGTTCATCCGATAATGAGATTTCGACACTCAGGCGATCTGCAAAGCGCGCCTTTTCTATTTCCAAATAGGCCTTAACATGCTCAATTTCATCACTCAGCGTCACCACATCGTGGCTGCGTTTGAGGTTTTTGCGGAAAAATGTCGACAGAGAGAGCACTAATTTGCGGGCATGATCGGGATTACGGCGAATCACCACCGACAAGGTATTGAGTGCATTAAAGAGAAAATGGGGATTGACCTGCGCGTGGAGCAATTTTATTTCAGATTGCGCGAGCAGTTGCTTCTGTTGTTCAAATTCACCGGCCAGAATCTGCGCGGATAACAGGTGAGCAATACCTTCGCCTAAGGTGCGGTTAATACTGGAGAATAATTTACTTTTCGGCTCATACAACTTGATGCTGCCAATCACCCGATGCTCTTCGCCACGTAGGGGAATCACCAGTGTGGAGCCAAGCTTACAGGTCGGCGAAATAGAGCAGGTATACGCCACGGCGTTACCATCGGCATAGACCACCTGATTTAGCTCAATCGCGCGGTGGGTGTGGTCTGAGGTAATCGCACTCCCCACCCGATGGTGGTCAGAACCGGTGCCGATAAAGGCCAGCAACTTCTCGCGGTCAGTGATGGCGACGGCCCCCACACCCAGCTCCTCATACAGAATACGTGCCACCCGCATACTGTTCTTCTGGTCAAAACCATGACGTAGCAACCCCTCCGCACGGGCGGCAATTTGCAGGGCTTTGGCCGAGAATGCCGTGGTGTACTTTTCGAAAATAGCTCGCCTGTCCAATAAGATGCGCATAAACATGGCGGCCCCAATGGTGTTGGTGATCATCATCGGCAGAGCAATGTTCTCGACTAGTTCGACCGCCTCGTTGAAGGGGCGGGCAACCGCCAGAATAATCAGCATTTGCAACACTTCCGCGACCAGTGTCACCCCGGCAACCACCAGCGGTTGGAACAGTAGATCAAGGCGGTTTTTTCGAATCAGATAGCTGTGGAGGAAGCCACCCAGTAACCCCTCGGCGACGGTCGATAACATACAGGCGCTGGCAGTCATTCCACCCATAGAGTAGCGGTGTAACCCGCCGGTCAGCCCCACCAGAAACCCGACCGATGGCCCTCCCAGCACGCCGCCCAATACTGCACCAATAGCGCGGGTATTGGCGATAGAGTCCTCAATATGCAAGCCAAAATAGGTGCCCATGATGCAGAACATGGAGAAGGTGAGGTAGCACACCAGCTTATGGGGCAAGCGAATGGTCACCTGCATCAACGGGATAAACAGCGGCGTTTTACTCAACAGATAGGCAATGACCAGATAGACACACATCTGTTGCAGAAGGGAAAAAATCAGTTCGACCTGGCTGACGCCCATGTTAGGTGACCACAATGTTGTCTGAGATGGATTGTCTGAGATGGGTTATTTTTGGCGCGATTATACCCACATTTCGATGCGGAAAATTTTAACTGCCGCCCTTTTTAGCGAAAAAAGGCGTTATATCGCCAAACCTGAGTCCGGCTTCCTATTTCTACTCTTTCTTGGGGGAAATGCGAGTCCGGCTATTTTCATGCCATGACTTAGGATTTTTATGTCACTGGCCTATTTCTTACGTAGCGTAAACGTCGTTTTTACCTCTGTTTTACGTGAGAAAAAATTTCATTAGCAGTAAGCCAATTTTTTTAGCCTCCTTTGACTATGCTTATAGTTTGGGTCAAAAAACTCAGCTGATAGCGCCTTATTGTCAGAGAAAAAACGGATTTGGGCATTAAATCAACTTATTGGTTGATCATTGACCTTAATCACGATTCAAACATGAAATGGATTGCATGATAAAAAGGTCATTTTCTAGTTAGGTTGTTCGGAATTTGTCCAAGAATCATGTCATTAATCATAGGAAGAATGCCATGCCAGTACTTCCCGACCGTCAGGTGATTAATCAGATTATTTCCGGCCACTATGCCGATCCTTTTTCCGTCTTGGGAATGCATCAAACTGCGCAGGGGTTACAGGTGTGTGCTCTGCTGCCAGATGCCAAAGAAGTGTGGTTGGTCGAAACTGACACTGGCCGCAATATTGCCCAATTGAGCTGTGAAGACCCCCGTGGTTTTTTTATTGCTAAGCTCCCTCGTCGCAAAACGCCCTTTCGTTATCAGTTCGCCGTGACTTGGCAAGATAGTGCACAAATCATCGAAGATCCCTACCGTTTCGGCACCTTATTGCAGGATATTGATGTCTGGCTGTTGGCCGAAGGCACCCATTTGCGCCCTTATGAACGGCTGGGGGCGCATTTGATGACTCTAGACGGGGTGGCCGGTGTCAGCTTTGCGGTTTGGGCACCCAATGCCAAACGGGTCTCGGTGGTGGGTGAGTTTAACTTTTGGGACGGTCGCCGTCATCCGATGCGCTTACGCCGTGAAAACGGCATTTGGGAGCTGTTTCTGCCCGGTGTCGAGGTTGGTCAGCTGTATAAGTTTGAGGTTATCGACAGCCATGATCAGATGCGGTTGAAAGCGGACCCTTACGCGTTTAAAGCTCAGATGCGGCCAGAAACTGCGTCGATAGTCAGCCCATTGCCTGATGTGGTGGCGAATACCCCCCAACGTCAAAAAGCCAATGATTTGCGCTCGCCCGTTTCTATCTATGAAGTGCATCTCGGTTCGTGGCGTCGCCACACCGAGAATAACTTTTGGCTCAGTTACGGCGAGTTAGCCGATCAACTGGTCGAATACGTCAAATATATGGGCTTTACCCATGTCGAGCTGCTGCCGATTAACGAGCATCCGTTTGATGGCAGTTGGGGGTATCAGCCATTGGGGTTATATGCCCCGACCCGTCGTTTCGGGACGCCGCAGGATTTCAAAGATTTCGTCGCCAAATTCCATGATGCGGGAATTAACGTCATTCTGGATTGGGTTCCCGGTCACTTCCCCAGTGATGAGCACGGCTTAGCCCAGTTTGATGGCACTTCGCTGTATGAATATGCCGATCCGCGCGAAGGTTATCATCAGGATTGGAATACCCTGATCTATAACTATGGCCGCAATGAAGTACGTAACTATCTGGCGGGGAATGCATTTTACTGGATGGAGTGTTTTGGCATTGATGCCCTGCGTATTGATGCCGTGGCCTCAATGATCTATCGCGATTATAGCCGGGCCGAAGGGCAGTGGGTGCCTAACTATTATGGTGGGCGGGAAAATCTGGAGGCGATCGCTTTCCTGCGTTACACCAATCACACCATTGGCGTTGAGCGCCCCGGTGGCGTGACCATGGCGGAGGAGTCTACCGATTTCCCTGGAGTGACATTGCCGCCGGATGCGGGGGGATTGGGCTTCAACTACAAATGGAATATGGGCTGGATGCACGACACGCTCAATTACATGCAGTGCGATCCTGTTCACCGCAAATACCACCATAATCTGATGACTTTCGGTATGTTGTATGCCTATACCGAGAATTTTATCCTGCCTATCTCTCATGATGAAGTGGTGCACGGCAAGCGCTCGGTGCTGGATCGGATGCCGGGAGATGCATGGCAGAAATTTGCTAATCTGCGCGCCTACTACGCCTTTATGTGGGCGCATCCCGGTAAGAAATTGCTGTTTATGGGCTGTGAGTTTGCGCAGGGGCGTGAGTGGAATTTCGACACCAGTCTGGACTGGCATTTGCTGGATGATGAAAATGGCTGGCACGCGGGTGTGCAGCGCTTTGTTCGTGATCTTAACCATTGCTATCAACAGCATGCGCCACTCTATGAGTTGGATTATCAACCTGCCGGTTTTGAATGGCTGGTGGTCGATGACCATGAAAACTCAGTGTTTGCTTTCTTACGCCGCGATGCTAATGGCGGTGAATTGATTGCTATCAGTAACTTCACTCCCGTCCCGCGTTACCACTATCGGGTAGGTATTCCGCAGGGGGGCCATTATCGTGAAGTGCTGAATTCTGACTCTGAATTTTACCGTGGCAGCAATATGGGTAATCAGGGGGGGATTCATAGCCATAATGTGGGTAGTCATAACCACGCGCATTCATTGCTGCTCACTCTGCCACCACTGTCGACGATTTATCTGTTGCGGGAGGATTTTGTCACGGGAGGGGCTGGATGACCTGTCTGACTCAAGGATTCCCGACCCCAATAGGTGCCCATTTTGATGGGGCGGGGATAAATTTCACCTTGTTTTCCGCTCATGCTGAGCAGGTAGAGCTGTGCCTGTTTGATGATGATAATCAGGAGCTGCGGATTCCTTTACCCGCCCGCACCGGGGATATTTGGCATGGCTACCTCCCCGGAGGAAAACCGGGGCAGCGCTACGGTTATCGGGTCAGCGGGCCATTTGAGCCGCAGCAGGGCCATCGTTTTAATCCGCATAAATTACTGATAGACCCCTGCGCCCACGCGCTAGATCACAAAGTGGGTGATGATCCGCGTTTAAGTGGTGGGGTCAATCAACCTGACGAGCGGGACAGTGCTGCTGCCGTGCCGAAATGCATTGTGGTGCATGAAGAATATGATTGGCAGGGGGATCGATCCCCCACGATTCCGTGGGGCAATACGGTGATTTATGAAGCCCATGTCCGTGGCTTAACCCGGCTGCATCCCGATATTCCCGCTGATCTGCGCGGGACTTATGCCGGTCTGGCCCACCCCGCCATGATTAACTATCTGAAAAAACTAGGCATTACCACCTTAGAACTGCTGCCGGTGCAATTCCATGTCGATGAGCCACGGTTGCAGAAAATGGGGCTGAGTAATTACTGGGGCTACAACGTGCTGGCCCCTTATGCGGTCGATCCTGATTACGCCTCGGGTCGTGAGGGCGTTTCTCCGCTCAAAGAGTTCCGCGATGCCGTCAAAGCCCTGCACAAAGCGGGTATCGAAGTGATTCTCGACGTGGTGTTCAACCACTCGGCTGAATTGGACGTTTTCGGCCCCACCTTGTGTCAGCGCGGTATCGACAACGCCAGCTACTACTGGCTCACCCCTGAAGGTGAGTACGACAACATGACCGGCTGCGGCAATGCGCTGCGCCTAAATCACCCCTATGTGATGCAGTGGGTTATCGAGTGCCTGCGCTATTGGGTCGATTGCTGCCATGTTGACGGTTTTCGTTTTGATTTGGGAACGGTGCTGGGTCGTACTCCCGCTTTTGACCAACACGCGCCCCTGTTTGCCGCTTTAGCCGCCGATGAACGGCTCAGCGCCTGCAAAATGATTGCGGAGCCTTGGGATATCGGCTTGGGCGGTTATCAATTGGGCCAATTCCCCACCGGTTTTAGCGAGTGGAATGACCAATATCGCGATGTGATGCGCCGTTTTTGGTTACGGGATGATCTGCCGCGAGGGCTGTTTGCCCAGCATTTTGCCGCCTCCAGTGCGCTGTTCGAACAGCGGGCGCGCTTGCCCTCCGCCAGCATCAATCAAATTACCGCCCATGATGGTTTTACCTTGCTGGATTTGCTCTGTTTTAACCAAAAGCACAATCAAATCAATGGTGAAGAGAACCGTGATGGCAGTGATAACAACCTCAGCAATAATTTTGGCAGTGAAGGGTTGGTGGCTGACGAGGCTATCTGGCAACGGCGTAAATCGTGCCAGCGGGCTTTACTGGCCACCTTGTTATTGTCGCAGGGGACGCCGATGCTGCTGGCGGGTGATGAGCAGGGTCATAGCCAGCAAGGTAACAATAATGCGTATTGCCAAAACAACATCCTCACTTGGCTCGATTGGGGCAGTGCGGATAAAACATTAACGGCATTTACCGCTGAGCTTATTCGGCTACGCCAGCAAATTCCGGCCCTGATTAAAGATGCATGGTGGCAGGAGGGGGATGGCAATGTGCAGTGGTTGGATAGTCAGGGGCAAGTGTTGAGTGGTGCGGCTTGGGAGCAGGGTAGCCAAAAACAGCTGCAAATCTTGCTGTCACAGCGCTGGCTGGTGGTGATTAACGCCACTGACCAACCGTGTGACATGCACTTACCTGCGGGAGAGTGGGAGGGGGTTCCTCCTTTTGGGCCATCAGAGCATGAGGGGCCATTAACCGTATGGAATGGGGCTGCGCATGACATTTGCGTGCTCGTACAGAAATCTTAAGGAGTCAGCCATGGTTAAATTCGAAAATAAAGACCCGTTGATGTTGGCCAGACAATTACCGAATAAAACGGTGGCGCTGATTTTAGCGGGCGGTCGTGGTTCGCGGCTGAAAGATTTGACCGCCACCCGCGCCAAGCCTGCGGTCCATTTTGGCGGCAAGTTTCGCATCATCGACTTTGCGCTCTCTAACTGCCTGAACTCCGGCATCCGCCGCATTGGCGTCATTACCCAGTATCAGTCCCATACTCTGGTCCAGCATATTCAGCGCGGTTGGTCATTTCTCAATGAGGAGATGAACGAGTTTGTGGATCTCCTGCCTGCCCAGCAGCGCCTCAGCACAGAGCAGTGGTACAAAGGCACGGCGGATGCGGTTTATCAGAATCTGGATATTATTCGCCGCTATGATGCGGAATATATTGTCATTCTGGCGGGTGATCATATCTACAAGATGGATTACTCGCGCATGCTAATAGACCATGTGGAGAAAGAGTCTGATTGTACTGTCGCCTGTATTCCGGTCCCAATTAGCGAGGCCAGTGAATTTGGGGTGATGGAGGTGGCTGACGATTTTCAGGTGACCGCTTTTTATGAAAAACCCGCCAACCCGCCCGCCATGCCGGGTCGACCGGATATGGCGCTGGCGAGCATGGGGATCTATATTTTCAATGCCGATTATCTGTTTAAGTTATTGGAAGAAGATCGGCACACCCCCGGCTCGACCCATGATTTCGGCAAAGATTTAATCCCGAAAATCACCGCGCAAAAAGCCGCGTGGGCGCATCCGTTTGATCTCTCCTGTGTGACCTCCAATGCGGATCTGCCCCCTTACTGGCGTGATGTCGGAACACTGGACGCCTATTGGCGGGCCAACCTCGATCTGGCTTCGGTCACCCCTGAGCTGGATATGTATGACCGCGCCTGGCCGATCCGAACCCATATGGAACCCTTGCCGCCCGCCAAATTTGTGCAAGACCGCTCTGGCAGTCACGGCATGACCATGAACTCGCTGGTCTCTGGCGGCTGTATTGTCTCCGGCTCGGTGGTGGTGCATTCGGTGCTGTTCCCTCGGGTGCGAGTGAACTCATTCTGTACCATTGACTCCACCCTGCTGCTGCCGGATGTCAATGTCGGGCGATCGTGCCGCTTACGCCGCTGCATTATTGACCGGGCCTGCCAGATTCCTGAGGGGATGGTGATTGGGGAGAACGCCGATGAAGACAGCGCGCGTTTTTACCGCTCTGAAGGTGGCGTGGTGTTAGTGACGCGGGCGATGCTCGCCAAGTTAGCGGCCAAATAGGGCTATTTTATTTGCCACTTTGAACTTGGGCAGTGCTCACAAAATGCATGCATTTTGAACGCCCTTTAGGGCGGCCCGTAGGGGGAGCGTGCGACTAAAATCCTCACGTACTACGTGTACGCTCCGGTTTTTGCGCGCTGTCCGCGTCCAAATTGGCTGCAACAATAACGCCCATTTGGGTGATTTCTAGTTAATTAGAAGTTATCGCTGTATTGAGTAAAACCAGATTGGGATTAGGAGTGATAATGCGGGTACTACACGTATGTTCTGAGCTATTTCCTTTGCTAAAAACAGGGGGATTGGCTGACGTTGTTGGTGCTTTACCTGCCGCCCAAATTGCTGAGGGGGCGGATGTGCGGGTCATGCTGCCCGCCTTCCCTGACTTGCGTCGCGGCATACCGGATACGGTGTTAGTGAGGGAGATTGATACCTTTGCGGGTCGGGTTTCATTACGTTACGGCCACTATCAGGGCATTGGTATCTATCTGATTGATGCCCCCGGTCTCTATGATCGCGCGGGCAGCCCCTATCACGATCAGTCGTTACATGCTTATTCCGATAACTATCGCCGCTTTGCCTTGCTGGGATGGATGGCTTGTGAGTTGGCTTGCGGACTGGATGGCTACTGGCGTCCGGAGGTGGTACATGCCCACGATTGGCACGCCGGATTAGCCTGCGCTTATCTGGCGGCACGTGGCCGCCCGGCACGCTCGGTCTTTACCGTCCATAATTTAGCCTACCAAGGGCTATTTTCAGGAAGTCACTTGGCTGAGTTACAACTGCCTGCGGCATTTTTACAAATGTATGGGCTAGAGTTCTACGGCCAAATCTCCTATCTGAAGGCGGGGCTGTTCTTTGCTGATCATGTCACGACGGTCAGCCCGACCTATGCCAAGGAGATTACCCAGCCAGCGTTTGGCTATGGGATGGAAGGATTATTGCAAGAGCGTGCCAGTCAGGGGAGATTGACGGGGATACTCAACGGGGTAGACGGTGATATTTGGAACCCACAAACCGACACCCTACTGCATGCCCGTTATGACGCGGAGAACCTGCAAAAGAAAGCGGTGAACAAGGTGCATCTGCAAACCGCCATGGGGTTGGAGGTGACGGACAAGCGACCTATTTTTGCCGTGGTCAGCCGATTGACCGCGCAAAAAGGGTTGGATTTAGTGCTGGAAGCTCTACCCGAATTACTGCAATTAGGGGGGCAACTGGCGGTTCTTGGGGCAGGGGATGCGATTCTACAAGAGGAATTTTTGGCGGCCGCAGCAGACTACTCCGGTCAGGTTGGGGTGCAAATTGGTTATCATGAGGCATTTTCTCACCGAATCATTGCCGGTGCGGATGTGATTCTGGTGCCGAGCCGTTTTGAACCCTGTGGACTCACGCAATTGTATGGTTTGAAATATGGCACTTTGCCACTGGTCCGGCACACGGGCGGGCTGGCAGATACCGTGGTGGATTGTGCGCTGGAAAATCTGGCAGATGGCAGCGCCTCGGGATTTGTGTTTGATGAATGCGATGCGCAGGCATTGGTACGGGCAATACGCCGTGCTTTTGTATTGTGGAGCCGACCAAAACATTGGCGTCATGTCCAGCGCCATGCCATGGGGTTGGACTTTGGTTGGCAAGTCGCAGCGGCAGAGTATCTGTCACTTTATCGGCGTCTTTAGTTGCTGATTGGTTAGAAATACGATGGCTTGTTTACCCTAAATAATTCAAGTTGCGGGAAGGCGGCAACTGAGCGAATCCCGGTGAGTTGGCACCAGTCAATGATTCGGGTGAACGAAAGCAGCCAACGAACATGCAGCTTGAAGTATGACGGGGATAACCACGAACTTGGGAAAACCGCTATGACATCACCGTTCAGTTATACCTCTCCCATTGTCAGTGTGGATGCACTGAAGCACTCCATTGCCTATAAACTGATGTTTATTGTTGGCAAAGACCCCACCATTGCGACTCAGCACGATTGGCTGAACGCGACGCTATTTACGGTTCGTGACCGCATGGTGGAGCGCTGGCTGCGCTCTAACCGCGCACAGCTATCACAAGATGTCCGGCAGGTTTATTATCTGTCGATGGAATTTTTATTGGGCAGAACGCTCTCTAACGCACTGTTATCAATGGGGATTTATGAAGATCTCGAACAGGCGTTGGATGAGATGGGCCTCAATTTGTCCGAGCTGTTACAAGAAGAGAATGACCCCGGTTTAGGGAATGGCGGGCTGGGTCGTCTGGCGGCCTGCTTCCTAGACTCGCTAGCCACACTGGCGCTGCCGGGGCGCGGTTACGGCATTCGCTACGAATATGGCATGTTCAGCCAGAAAATAGTCAACGGCCAACAGATGGAGTCGCCGGATAACTGGCTAGAGTACGGCAATGCTTGGGAGTTCCCACGGCACAATACCCGCTATAAAGTGCGGTTTGGTGGGCGTATTCAGCAAGAGGGCAGTAAAACTCGCTGGCTGGAGACAGAAGAGATCCTCGCCTGTGCGTATGATCAAATCATTCCCGGTTTTGATACTGATGCCACCAATACACTGCGTTTATGGTCTGCGCAGGCCAGTAATGAGATCAATCTGGGGAAATTCAATCAAGGCGATTACTTCGCGGCGGTTGAAGATAAAAACCATTCAGAAAACGTATCGCGGGTGCTCTATCCCGATGACTCAACCTATTCCGGGCGCGAACTGCGTTTGCGGCAGGAGTACTTTTTAGTTTCAGCCACGGTGCAGGATATCCTCAATCGCCACTGGACCATGCACCAGACGTTCGACAATCTGGCCGACAAGATTGCCATTCACCTGAATGATACCCATCCAGTGCTTTCTATCCCTGAAATGATGCGTCTGTTGATCGACGAGCATAAATTTAGCTGGATGGATGCATGGGATGTGGTGCAGCAAGTTTTCTCCTACACCAACCACACATTAATGACTGAGGCGCTGGAAACTTGGCCAATCGATATGATCGGCAAAATCCTGCCACGGCATCTGCAAATTATCTTTGATATCAATGACCACTTCCTCAAGCTGGTGCAGGAGCAGTATCCGAACGAACCCGAACTGTTACCCCGCGTCTCGATCATTGACGAGAACCATGGCCGACAAGTGCGCATGGCTTGGCTGGCGGTGATTGCCAGCCATAAAGTGAATGGCGTCTCTGCCCTGCACTCTGAGCTGATGGTGCAGTCGCTGTTTGCTGATTTTGCCCGCATCTTCCCTAACCGCTTCTGCAATAAAACCAATGGCGTCACACCTCGGCGCTGGCTGGCGCTGGCTAACCGACCCTTGGCGGCAGTCTTGGATGACAGTATCGGCCATAACTGGCGCACTGATCTGAGCCAACTCAGTGAACTGGAAAAGAACCTCGATTACCCGAGTTTCTTGCGTGCGTTACAAAAAGCCAAGCTGGAGAATAAAAAACGGCTGGCGATCTATATTGCTCAAAAACTCAATATTGTCGTCGATCCGACGGCGCTGTTTGATGTCCAAATCAAGCGCATCCATGAGTACAAACGGCAATTATTGAATGTGCTGCATGTGATCACCCGCTACAACCGCATTCTCGACGCGCCCGACGAAAAATGGGTGCCACGGGTGGTGATTTTTGCCGGTAAAGCGGCTTCGGCCTATTACAATGCGAAGCAAATTATTCGTCTGATCAATGATGTGGCGAAAGTGATCAACAATGATCCAAGGATCAATAATCTGCTGAAAGTGGTGTTTATCCCGAACTACAGTGTCAGTTTGGCGCAGTTGATTATTCCGGCGGCGGATCTCTCTGAGCAAATTTCACTGGCGGGCACCGAGGCATCGGGGACCAGTAACATGAAGTTTGCGCTGAACGGGGCGCTGACCATTGGCACACTGGATGGGGCGAACGTCGAGATGCGCGAACATGTGGGCGAAGATAATATCTTTATCTTTGGCAACACCACCGAGCAGGTCGAGGAGCTGCGTAACAGTGGCTATAACCCACGGAAATATTACGATGAAGATCCAGAACTGCATCTGGCCCTGACGCAGATTGCTACTGGTGTCTTCAGCCCGGAGGAGCCTCAGCGCTACACCAGCTTGTTTGATTCGCTGGTTAATTTGGGTGATCACTATCAGTTGCTGGCAGATTATCGCAGCTATGTAGACACGCAGGATAAAGTCGATGCGCTTTATCAACGCCCTGATGAGTGGACGCAAAAAACCTTACTTAACATTGCCAATATGGGCTATTTCTCTTCAGATCGGACGATTCAAGAGTACGCCGATGAGATTTGGGGGATTAAACCCATCCGGCTGTAGTGTTATCCTTTGGCCAGTTATTTACTGAACAAATTATTTACTTAGCAAATAACAAAAACCCTCTTCACCGTTGATGGTCGAAGAGGGTTTTTTTGAAGCTAAAAGAGCATCAATGTCGAGTTGGCGATCAGGAAACCAGCGAGAGTGTCTGCTGTTTCTTGCCCTGTTCTGCGGCTAACCATTCAGCGACACGCTGTTTTTGTGCTTCATCCAAGGTCATACCCAGCTTGGTGCGACGCCAGATGGCATCATCCAGCTCGACTACCCACTCTTTCTCGACCAAATAGCGCAATTCAGCTTCGTACAAGCCATGGCCGAAGTGTTCACCTAACTCTTCAATACACGTTGAATTAGCCAAAATCAGCTCGCTATGGCTACCATAAGTGCGGGTATAGCGGCGGGCCAGCGCTTCAGGTAGCCAGTTATAACGGTGGCGCAACTGCACGGTGTAGGTATCACGGTTGCCGCCAATATCGCCACCCGGCAGTGCGCCAGTTTTGGTCCACGCTGGGCCAACATTCGGATAGTAAGCGGAGAGTTTTTCCAGCGCGTGCTCTGCTAGTTTGCGATAGGTAGTCAGCTTGCCGCCGAAGACTGACAGCAGCGGCGCTTTGCCATTTTCGTCAGCCACATCCAGTGTGTAATCGCGGGTCACGGCTTGCGGCGCATCGGATTCGTCGTCACACAACGGGCGGACACCGGAGTAAGTCCAGACGATATCGTCGCGGTCCAACTGCTTCTTAAAGTGGTCGTTATAGACTTTCAGCAGATAAGCAATTTCCTGATCGTCAATTTTCACCTCTTTTGGATCGCCGTGATATTCCACGTCAGTGGTGCCGATGATGGAGTATTCATCCAACCAAGGAATGACAAAAACAATGCGATTATCTTCGTTTTGCAGAATATAGGCTTGCGGCTGGTTATGAACCCGTGGAACCACAATATGGCTACCTTTGATCAAGCGGATACCATAAGGCGATTTGAGTTTCAGGCCATCGTCGAAGAACTGTTTCACCCATGGGCCAGTGGCATTCACCAAACCTTTGGCGCGCCAAGTAAAGGTTTTGCCGGTATTGACGTCCACGGCTTCAACCATCCATAAACCTTGCTCGCGCCATGCGCGGGTCACTTTGGTGCGGGTTAAAACTTCACCGCCACGCCCGACCACTTCCTGCGCATTCAGTACCACCAGGCGGGCATCATCGACCCAGCAGTCGGAATATTCGAAACCGCGCACCAGTTCGGGTTTCAATACTGACTCTGGCCCAAACCGCAACCCTTTACTGGCAGGTAAGGTGGTGCGTTTACCCAAATGGTCGTACAGGAACAGGCCCGCGCGAATCATCCAAGCTGGGCGCAAATGGGGCTGATGTGGCAGGCGGAAGCGCATTGGGAAGGCGATATGGGGGGCCAGTCTTAGCAGCACCTCACGTTCGGCCAGCGCTTCACTGACCAAACGGAATTCGTAGTGCTCCAGATAGCGCAGGCCACCGTGGATAAGTTTGGAGCTGGCGGAAGAGGTCGCACAGGCCAAATCTTGTGCTTCCAGCAGCAGTACGGACAGGCCACGCCCTGCAGCGTCAGCAGCGATACCGGCACCATTAATGCCGCCACCGATCACGATCAAGTCTTTGGTTTCCATGCTTCCTTCCTCCAGATGTTCGAAACAGCTCTTTAATGTTCGTTTTCGCTCATGATTGTAATCAAAAACCCACAAACAAGCCAAGAGTTAACCAAAAAAAAACATTCACGCGTGATGGAGGTAACAGTTTTGTTATCAGGATGTGGGGGGAATTGGATCGGGTTTCGATTATTAGAGCAGATCGGATCTAGTTTCGGTTGATAGTCGTTCAGGTGATTGGTTCGGTTGTTGGAGTAGACCAGACCGGATCTGGTTTCGGTTGATAATCGTTTAGGTGATTGATTCGGTTGTTAGAACAGACCAGACCGGATCAGGTTTCGGTTGATAGTCGCTCGGTGTTCACCTGATCTCTGTAGCCTCAACCGAGTCGGGCCGCAAGGCGGCGGCCCAACACCCGCGCCTTGCGCGAAATATTGCCCTGCGGGTAAACCTCCCACGTCTTTCGGGCTGACGAGCCAGCGCGATTCGCATCCATGCTCAAGCGCGCTTTTCGCGGGCGTCCTGCCCGCTCACTCTACCCTCCATCCTCGTCGGCAATATTCCTGATTGCGCTTAACATCAAAAGCCAAAAAACCGTGGTTTTGACCTTGGTGTTAAAAGCACATTTGAGCTGCCGAGTGAAGAGAGAAGGTAGGACGCGAGGCATGGATGCCGAGCGAGCCGTGCTTGAGCAGGAGCGAATCACGGCGGTCCGTCAGCCGGAACGATGATTGAGGGGACCCACGAAGTGGGCAAGCGATACGTGCGCTAGCGCAGGGGTTCCAAGGGGGTTACGCGCTTGTAACCCCATTGGCGGTTGAGGCATCGGAGGCAAAGTGAGCACTGATCTCATGTCAACCGAACCAATCACCTGAACGAATATCAACCGAAACCAAAACTAAACTGTTAACAAAGCTCCAGTTGAACATCATGCTGCTCAATAATCTTCATCACACTGGCGGGCGGCATCTGATCCGTAAACAGATAATCAATCAAATTCATGTTCCCCAAATTCACCATCGCGTTACGGCCAAACTTGGAGTGGTCGGTCACTAGCATCACACAACGGGAGTTTTCGATAATCGCCCGTTTAGTGCGCACTTCATGGTAATCAAACTCTAACAGTGAGCCGTCCATATCGATGCCGCTGATACCGAGGATGCCGTAATCCAGACGGAACTGGGAGATGAAATCCAGTGTGGCTTCGCCAATAATCCCACCGTCGCGGGTGCGGACTTCACCGCCGGCCAAAATTAGGCGGAAATCCTCTTTGGCGGTCAACAAGGTGGCTACGTTAAGATTGTTCGTCACCACCCGCAGACCTTTATGGTTCATCAGGGCGTGTGCAACCGCTTCTGGCGTAGTGCCGATATCGATAAACAGTGTCGCCCCATCGGGGATCTGACTGGCAACACGTTGTGCAATACGGGCCTTTTCTTCAGACCACATCACTTTGCGATCATTATAAGCGGCGTTAACCGAACTGGACGGCAGTGCTGCTCCACCATGATGACGGTGAATCTTGTTTTGGTCCGCCAAATCATTCAAATCGCGGCGGATGGTTTGTGGGCTAACGGTAAAATGCTCCACTAACTCTTCAGTACTGACGTAGCCTTGTTGGCGAACCAATTCAATAATCGCATCATGCCGCTGCGTTTGCTTCACGATAATCCCCTAATGCGTCTGGTTGTGCCAGACAGTTATTGTGCGGTTCTTACGCTGCTGCGCGTATCCCAGAATGCCATTAATAGCCCAATAATCAAACCTGAGACATGAGCGGCATTGGCAATCGACAAACCTAACATATCGAAATATCCGGCAACCAGCCAGAGAACAGAAAAAGCCATCAAGCCACGGGGGAGCGAGATACCGCGTTCGGGTGCGCGCTCGCCAGTCAGCCAGACATAGCCCATTAAGGCATAGACCACGCCGGAAAGACCACCAAAGTTCACGCCGCTAAACAGCGATTGCCCCCAGCCACTGAATAAGGCCGAAACGATAGTTAATACCAGCAATTTACCGGTGCCAAGTCGTTTTTCCATCTGCCCACCCAGATACCACCACCACATCAAGTTAAACAGGATATGCAGCAGTGAAAAGTGCAGGAAGGCAGGGCTGATCCAACGCCAGATTTGCAGATATTGGCTCTCATCGCGGGGCCAAGCGAGCCAAGACATCACCGTGTTATCGCCGAAAATCTGCATCAGTATATAGATGGCGATGCACAGCATCATGACACTGAGGGTCAGCGGCCCAGCCTGACTGCGCAGTGTCTGGAGGTAGGAAAAGCGCTGATAGGATAAGTGAGAGTGCAAATTACCCGACTCCCAGCTCGCCGCTTGATAGCGCGGATTCAGCGGATCGAGCAAAAACTGCTCCAGCTCCTGCTGCACCAGCGATAGTTGCTCATCATCGGCTAACCAGATCTCAGCACCCTGAGTATCTGGCCGGACTTCCAGTGCCACATTGCGGGTGGCCATGTAATCAACAAAGGCCTGCGCCAAACGTAGATTAGATATTGCTATCACACGAATCATATTTTTTTCATTCTAACGTGAGGTGATAAATCTTATAAATGCGATTAAGTTGCTTAAAAATATCACAATCCAGCCAGTGTTGGCTAACAAGCGCTCACCACCTCTTGTGGATAACTTCTGGTCCAAGCTTCAAAGCCACCGTCAATACTGTAAACCGCTTCAAAACCTTGCTGGAGCAAATACTGCGCCGCGCCTTTGCTGCTGTTGCCGTGGTAGCACATCACCATCACCGGCTGCTCAAAATCAGTTTGCTGCATAAAGGTATGCAGGCTGCTATTGGTCAAGTGGAATGCGCTAGGCGCATGGCCTGCTTCGTAACTTTGTGGGTCACGAATATCGACGAGTACCGCGTTATTTTCTTTCAAACGGGTGTACGCCTGCTCAACACTGATTGTTTCAAACTGTTCCATACTGTTGTTTGCCTTACAAAATGAACTGACGAAATTGCCTACCAGCTTGAGATTATAATCATTTTTCACACAATAAAGACCAGACTAGATGTGATGGTATAGGATGAAGAGTTTATAGTGTTAGGAAGAATGAGGGGGGGGGTAGCACAGGTATTTGGGTATGAGAGGGATGAAGGACTTAATTTTAAAAAGAGGTCATTCAGTTTACGATTAAACTGAATGACCAATGTCTTATTTTATTCGGGATATTCTGGATATAAAGACGGATGTAAGTAAGAACTTTTATTCAGTGGGCCAAAGGTCACCTCAAATTTACCCAGTGATTTTACGTCTGTAATTATTGGTTCAAACTCTATTTTTTCGTCGCTAAAAAAATGCTTTTCCCAAACTTTATCTGCGAACTCCTCTTCAGGTATCTCATTCATATTTGAAGCATCTGAACTATTTGAAGAGTACGTTTCGGTCATCAGTTCATTATCATCCCAGTCATAATTTTGGCATTCTTCAAACATAACTTCGTTATTCAAGGTAGTCTCTGGGGTCACCTCTTTGACCGGGTTTTCTTTATCACTGACTTGTTTATTTGACCCAGCATTAGAATGGCTAATATTTGCATTTGTGAAGTTACTTGTAATAACGCCAGGCTTCGAGGGTGAAGTATTTTGAAAGATCCCTTTGAATAAAGATCCTTGTTTATTTAGTGTGCTGTAGTTATCTGATTTTGGCTTGTTTTCTTTATTTTTTATCGTATTGATATTTCCAGCGTCAGTGATGGAGTTTTTTGAAAGTACACACTGGAGTTCCCCGCCATATCTATTGAGCTTAATGGGAGTGTTTTTAATTGAGTCTATATTGATAGAGGGATTTAGGTTTTTATTTTCTTTTCCGATGAAATTAGAATTAATTATATACTTAGATGTTGCAATGCATATATTTCTCATATATCCCACTTTTATTTTATTGAATGTCAGCGTGTTATAGTAAAGTGGGATTTAAATAATCGCTTTCAAAAAACGATTATTTTTATTTTCTCAGTATATTAATGTATTTAGCAATTTAATTAAGGAATATTTTATTTGATATCAACTACACCAGAAAAATAAATTTATATTTTAACACTGCGGCTGATACCGCAGCATTAAAATAGTTTTGTTAAATGTACCCCATCATCTGTAATAAGCGCTGAGCCTGCTGTACCGCTTCCTGACGATGGCCGACCCCCAGCTTTTGATACAAATTGCGGATATGGGTTTTAATGGTGGTTGCCGCGACATCTAGCTCGCCAGCTATTTGGTCATTACTGTAGCCAGAGTAGATCAGCCCCAGCACCTGCCATTCACGTTGTGTCAGCGGGCTGGTACGAATCAATTCTGGGACTTGCGGGTGAGTCAGTAACTTATCGACGAAGATTTCATCAAAATGGGCGAACTTATGCCGATGGTGTTGGTTCAGGTCTTTCAGGATCCGTTGGGCGCGGAATTGTTCCAATTCAGGTAGCGCGTTCAGTTGAATCAGTTGGCGCAGTTGTTGCGCCATGGCTTCTCCCTCAATCACAAAATGGCTGATAAAGCCGGTGCGGTTGGCGAGCGACAGTGATTCAATCAGCGCTTTCTGCGCCTCGCTTTTACGCTCGGTTTGCCAGTAAAGCATGTTGCTTAACAATAAGTTACGATTGAGATCGCTGGTTAGGCGCAGGCGGCGAGCATTTTCATTCAGCTCCTCCAGCACCACTTCGGCTTCATTAAAACGGCCCAACATAATCTGAATCCGGGCAATATTACGCCATTGACCCTGTAAAAAGTGGTTATCAGCCATGCCTGGTTTTTCCGCTTGCCGCAGCCAGTTTGCCGCCGCGACTTTATCTCCGGTCATCTGCCAGTGAATCACCCGTGGCTTATCGGCATTGGTGACCCAATCGAGATGGTACTGGCTACCATGTTGTAGTGCCTCGCAGCGCTGGATATACATATTGGCGTTATCCAGATCCCCACGAGCCAAAGAGCACTTCGCCAGCATCGCCAGACACTGCAACTGTTGCTGCGGCTGGTAGTTAACCAAGATTTCGATACCTTTACGTGCCGCTTCTTCCGCCTCATCCAGCCGTGACCATGACCACAACACCTGAGAGCGAATCCGCAGCAGGAACTCATGCATCGGCAATTGCTCAAGATGCTGCTCATGAATCAACTCAAAGGCTTTATCTTGGGTCTCATAGGCCGCCTGCAAAAAGCCCTGAGCAATCAGAATTTCGCTCTGTTGTAGCAGCGCCCATAAAGCGTAGTGATAAGCCTCATGGCGGCGCGCCATCTGTTCGGTTTGCTGCATCATGGGCAGCGCCCGGCTCAGCTCCCCTTTGCAATGGTGCACCTCTCCGGTGACGGAAGTGGCCACGATCCGGCTGTAAAAGTTCGCCATGGGCAAGTATTTCAGGGCATCAGTCGCCAGTTTTTCGGCTTCGTCCGGCTTCCCGGCATTGATGGCGACCTGAGCACGCAGCGCATCAAATTCCGCGCGTAAAATCTCATTGATAGGAATTTTACGTTCTTGCATCGCTGATTCAGCGCGCTCAAGCAGAGTATTGACCTCACCGTAGCGGTGCTGGCTCTGTGCCAGCCAAGCTTGCAATAACGCCAGTTCGGGATTTTGCACCAATAGCGAGTAAGGCAGGGCGACCAAGCACTGCTCCAGTAGTGCCAACTCACTGTGGTTAAATAACGTCCAAGCATGTTGCAATAAAATATCGCGCAGCATACCGACATCACCGGCAGCCAGAGCATGGTGAATAGCTTCCGCTGGGTAGCCCAGCGCCATCCAACCCTCAGCGGCTGCGTGATGCAACTCCGGCAGCTCCAGCGCCAATTCCCACTGGCAGCGCTGGCGCAGGAAGGTGGCGAATAGTGGGTGGAAGCAGAACCATTCGCCACTGTCATCCATTCGATGAATGAATAATCCCTGACGCTCTAACTCTTCCAGCCGCTGTTGGCCGTTATCTTCACCGGTCAGACGCACAATCAGGGCATCATTCATGGAACGTAATACGGAACAGCGCAGCAGGAAGGCGCGGGCATTGCTATCCACTTGGTCCAGTACTTCATCGACCAGATAGTCTGAAAGATGGCTGGCATTCAGCCCCGCTAGACGTTTGGCCGATTTTTGCGCAGAGGAGTTGGGTTGACGTGATGACAGCGCAATCAGTTGCAGCGCCGTGGCCCAACCTTCGACTTCATCACACAGGCGGCTGCTATCGCCCTGTTCCAGTGGCGCGGGCAGGCGGCAATCGAAGAATTGCTGCGCCTCCTGATGATTAAACGCCAACTGCTGCATTCCCAACTCTAGCAGTTGATCGCGCACCCGCAGGTTAGCAATCCCCAGCGGTGGTAAGGTGCGGGAGAGAATAATCAGCGTCAGATTTTCGGGTTGATGGCGCAAGAAGAAGCGCATGGCCTCATGAATGGCATCATTGGTAATCAGATGATAATCATCGATAACCAGATAGAGCGGGCCGTCCCAATCGGACAACTCGATGAATAATTGAGCAAACAGCGCGGAGAGGCTAGCATATTGATGCTTCTGGCTGAGGGCTTCACTTTTACTGCAATGGCCGCCAGTCGCCAGTTGTACCGCCGCGATCAGATAGGTGGCGAAGCGTTCTGGCTGATTGTCACTTTCATCCAGTGAGTACCAGCCGAGGCTGGATTGGTCGGCCGCCCATTGAGCGATTAACGTAGTTTTACCGTACCCCGCCGGGCAATTTATTAATGTCAGACGATAATTCGCCACACCTGATAACTTAACCAACAGGCGGTCACGTATCACGGTATTTTGTAGCCGTACCGGGCGGCTCAGTTTTGATGGGATCAGCATGCTGTGTCCGGTTTGAAAGAGATCCGGTGAGAAGACGTCCTGGCGATTGATATATCCATTTGTAATGAGTTGTTACAGGCATTCATAAGAGTAATTATTTTTAGCCTCGTAATTAATCAGCACTGCTAAGGTCTGATAACAGCCATCTTATTGCAATAGAGTTAATGTTTCCTATGGCTGTAAGTTGCACCGGATCACAATTTTAGCTACGCCCTGCGACTCATCCCCAGCTAATCCTCCGGCAGGATGATGCCCTTGCCGGTTCTCCTTGGCAGGATGAGGGTAAAATTACCCAACCCACAGGATAGAGACCTCCCTATGTCACAGCCTATGCTTAAAAAGGACGATTTCCTGGCGGCACTGACCCGCCAGTGGCAGCGCTTTGGCTTAACCTCCGCTCAGCAAATGACCCAACACCAATGGTGGGAAGCGGTCAGTGCGGCGTTAGCCGAACAGTTATCTGCCCAGCCTGCACCCGTGAAAGCCAAAAAAGTTCAGCGCCATGTTAACTACATTTCGATGGAGTTTTTAATTGGCCGTTTGACGGCCAATAACCTGATCAATCTGGGTTGGTATGAGCAGGTGGAAGCCGTGCTGGCTGAACAGCAGATTAACTTGAGTGACTTGCTAGAGCAGGAGACCGATCCGGCACTGGGCAATGGTGGGCTGGGGCGTCTGGCGGCCTGTTTCCTTGATTCGATGGCGACGGTTGAGCAGCCGGCTACCGGTTATGGTTTGAATTATCAATACGGCCTGTTCCGTCAATCATTCAGTGAATGTAAGCAGCAGGAAGCACCTGATAATTGGCAACGCGAGAGCTATCCATGGTTCCGCCATAATGCGGCATTGGCGGTCGATGTCGGTTTTGGCGGCAAGTTGGAAAAACAAGCGGATGGCCGTCAGTTATGGCGTCCGGCATTGACTCTGCGCGGCGAAGCATGGGATTTACCGGTACTGGGCTATCGCAATGGTGTGACCCAACCCCTGCGTTTATGGCAGGCGACACATCAGCATCCATTTGATTTAACAAACTTTAATGACGGGAAATTCCTGCTGGCAGAGCAAAATGGCGTTGAAGCCGAGAAACTGACCAAGGTGCTCTATCCCAATGATAACCACTTGGCCGGTAAGCGCTTGCGACTGATGCAGCAATACTTCCAGTGCGCCTGTTCGGTCGCCGATATCCTGCGTAAGCACCATCTGGCGGGCCGTAAACTGGCTGAGTTGCCAGACTATGAAGTCATTCAGCTCAATGATACTCACCCGACAATCGCCATTCCTGAGATGCTGCGCGTCCTGCTCGATGAGCATCAGCTTAGCTGGGATGCGGCTTGGGCGATCACCAGTAAAACCTTTGCGTACACCAACCACACCTTGATGCCAGAAGCCCTTGAGTGCTGGGATGAAAAATTGGTTCGCAGCTTGTTACCGCGACATTTTGTCATCATCAAACAGATCAATGCGCAGTTTAAAAAGTTGGTCGATAAGCAGTGGCCGGGCAATGACGACGTTTGGGCCAAACTGGCGGTGCATCATAATAAACAGGTGCGCATGGCCAATCTGTGTGTGGTCAGTGGCTTCGCCGTCAACGGCGTAGCACAGTTGCACTCAGACCTGGTGATCAAAGATCTGTTCCCTGAATACTATGAGTTATGGCCAACTAAATTCCATAATGTGACTAATGGCATTACACCGCGCCGCTGGTTGAAACAGTGTAATCCGGCACTTTCTGGTCTGATTGATGAGACGCTCAAGGTTGAGTGGGCGAATAATCTGGATGCATTAGCTGGGCTTGAGTCTTATGCCGACGATAAAGCGTTTTGTGAGCGCTATCAGCAGATTAAATATGACAACAAAGTTAAGCTCGCTGAATATGTGAAGCGCGTGATGGGGCTGACCATCAACCCGGACGCCATCTTTGATGTGCAGATCAAGCGGTTGCATGAATATAAGCGCCAGCATTTGAATCTGTTGCATATCCTTTCGCTCTACCGTCAGATCCGCGATAACCCGAATCTGGATATCGTGCCGCGTGTGTTCCTGTTTGGGGCCAAAGCTGCTCCGGGTTATTATTTAGCCAAAAATATTATTTATGCGATCAATCAAGCGGCTGAAATGATCAATAATGATCCTATCGTCAAAGATCGCCTAAAAGTGGTGTTCATCCCCGATTATCGTGTTTCGGTGGCGGAATTGATGATCCCTGCGGCGGATGTCTCTGAGCAGATTTCAACCGCGGGTAAGGAAGCCTCTGGCACGGGTAACATGAAGTTGGCGCTGAATGGGGCATTGACGGTCGGCACGCTCGATGGGGCGAATGTCGAGATTGCCGAACAGGTGGGCGACGAAAATATCTTTATTTTCGGCAACACTGTGGAGCAGGTCAAAGCCATTTTGGCGAAAGGCTATAAGCCACAGAAATACCTGAAAGCTGACGCACACCTGAAAGCCATTCTGGATGAGCTGGCCAGTGGGGCGTTCAGTCATGGTGATAAACACGCATTTGACATGATGTTGCATAGCCTGCTGGAAGGGGGTGACCCTTATCTGGTACTGGCTGATTTCGCCTCATATTGTCAGGCACAGCAGCAAATTGATGCCCTGTACCGCGATAAGGATGAATGGACCCGCCGTACCATTCTTAACACTGCCCGGGTAGGGATGTTCAGTTCTGACCGTTCAATTCGTGATTACCAATCGCGGATCTGGCAAGCCAAACGTTAAGGAGAAGACTGCATGGATCGTAAATCGCTCGATCAAGCAGCGACACTGGCAGGGATCGCCGCCAACTATATTAATGCTCATGGTAAGCCGCAGGCTATTTCGCCGGAAACCAAGCAGCAGTTGTTGGCGGCCATGGGGCGCATGAATGCGTCCCATGTTACTCAGACAGAAAAAGCACCATTACCGGTGGTAAAAGTCTTTATTTTTGGTAGTCCGATGCAGCTACCCATGGCGGGTTCAGGTGATTATCACTGGCAGTTACAGACGGAAAAAGGTGAGTTACATCAAGGCCGTATCAGTGCGAAGAAAACACTGACACTGCCCGCCGCCCTCCCGCAGGGTTATCACCGTTTGATTCTGGAGCAAGACCTACAACAGTGGCAGTGCTCGGTTATCGTCGCGCCGAAGCGCTGCTATGAACCGGATGCGCTGCTGGCAGGGAAAAAGCTGTGGGGTGCGTGCGTGCAGCTCTATACCCTGCGCTCTGAAAACAATTGGGGGATCGGCGATTTTGGCGATTTAGCCCAGATGTTGGGGCAGGTCGGGGAGCGAGGGGGCGCTTTTATTGGCTTAAATCCGATTCATGCGCTCTATCCAGCGAACCCACAAAGTGCCAGCCCTTATAGTCCCTCATCCAGACGCTGGCTGAATGTGATTTATATCGACGTCAACAGTGTGGATGAATTTAAGCACAGCGAAGCGGCACAACTCTGGTGGCATCAGCCCGAGACTCAACGCATCTTGGCGGATATTCGCGCCAGCGAATGGGTTGATTATCCGCAGGCGATGCAGCTTAAGCTGACAGCTTTGCGGTTGGCGTTCCCACTGTTTACGGCGCGAAAAGCAAAAGATACGCGGGTGCAGGCATTCCATCAGTTTGTTGAGCAAGGCGGCAGTAGCCTGCATCAACAAGCCGCCTTTGATGCCTTACATGCCCATTTGAGTGAAAATGATCCCATGATGTGGGGCTGGCCGGTATGGCCTGCCGAATATCGAGATGGGCATAGCAGTGCGGTGGCTGATTTTTGCCGCAAGCACGCGGATGACGTGAATTTCTATTTGTGGCTACAGTGGCTTGCCGCCAGCCAGTTTGATGACTGTTTCCGTGACAGTCAGGCGCGCAAAATGCCACTGGGCCTGTACCGTGATTTAGCGGTGGGTGTGGCAGAAGGCGGCGCTGAGACTTGGTGTGATCGTGAGTTATATTGCCTGAAAGCCTCAGTGGGCGCGCCGCCGGATATTTTGGGGCCACTCGGTCAGAACTGGGGGTTGCCGCCAATGGACCCGCACGTCATGGGCGCTCGCGCCTATCAGCCCTTTATTGATTTGTTGCGCGCCAATATGACCAGTTGCGGCGCACTGCGCATTGACCATGTGATGGCACTCTTGCGTTTGTGGTGGATTCCCTACGGTCAGACGGCGGATCAGGGGGCTTACGTCAAATATCCGGTCGATGACCTGCTGGCGATTTTGGCGCTGGAGAGTCAGCGTCATCACTGCATGGTGATTGGCGAGGATCTCGGCACCGTGCCCGTTGAGATTGTGGGCAAGTTGCGCGACAGCGGCGTGTACTCCTATAAGGTGCTCTATTTTGAGCATGACAGCGAGAATACCTTCCGTGCACCACAGTCCTATCCGGTTCAGGCGATGGCGACCGTGACCACTCATGATCTGCCGACGTTGCGAGGTTATTGGCAAGCGGATGATCTGACGCTGGGCAATAAACTAGGGTTATATCCTGACCAACAGATATTGAAGCAGCTCTATCTCGATAGGGAACGCGCCAAGCAGGGGCTGCTGGAAGGGCTACATCATTATGATTGTGTGCCAAAGAAGGTGGGTCACAAAGCATCGTTACTGGCGATGAGTCCGGTACTCAATCGCGGTTTGCAGCGGTATGTGGCTGATAGCGCCAGTGCGTTATTGGGTTTGCAGCCAGAAGATTGGCTGGATATGGCGGCTCCGGTCAATATCCCCGGCACGAGTGATGAATATCCCAACTGGCGGCGTAAGTTGACGACCACGCTGGAGGAGATGTTTGCTGACACTCAGGTGAATCGTTTATTGAAGGATCTGGATAAGCGCCGCAAAAATGTCTCGGCGGGGTGAGAGTGCTGCTGTTTGGGGGAGCAATGCCCGAGGTTATTGATAAAGTACTCGTGGCGGAGAGAACAGGCGGATCATAAAGACGCCGTAAATCCATCCGTGGAGGCTCGAGCCGCGCCATCCTTGGCGCGGACGCTTTACTCTTCCGCCTGTCCTCACCGTTTCAGATCGAGTTGCTGGGGTTTCTTATCTGTATGAGGGGAAGAAATCCCCCCTAAATTTAATGACAAACTCAAGCATACAGTCCGTGAGCCAAGGGTTGACCGCGCCTACGGGCACTCCGACGGATTACGCACTTGTATTTGAAACTAAGAGCGGCCCCAACGGCACGTTTCCCCTTGATTTGACATCTTATTTTGTCAGGACGAGGCGGAATTAGTAGTAAGAGTGCTCACCGCGCTGATGTTCGGTCAAGTCTCTCACGCCCTTCAATTCTGGGAATTTCTGCAACAATTCTTTCTCGATGCCCTCTTTCAGGGTGACATCGACCATGGAGCATCCGTTGCAGCCGCCGCCGAATTGCAGAATAGCCAATGCATCTGGCGTGATCTCCATCAAGGTGACACGACCCCCGTGACCGGCTAGTTGCGGGTTAATCTGTGATTGCAGCACATACTCAACCCGTTCCATCAGCGGTGCAGTGTCGTCCACTTTGCGCATTTTGGCATTCGGGGCTTTCAGTGTGAGCTGCGAACCGAGCTGGTCGGTGACGAAGTCGATTTCTGCGTCTTCCAGATAGGGCTTGCTCAGTTCATCAACATAAGCTGATATCTGCTCGAATTTCAGTTCAGTATCTGTTGCTTCAACCGCATCCGGTGGGCAGTAGGAGACACCGCACTCAGCGGTTGGCGTACCGGGGTTGATAACAAATACGCGGATTTGGGTGCCTTCTTCTTGATTTGCCAACAGTTTGGCAAAATGAGATTGTGCTGCGTCTGTTATTGTGATCATGGCATCTGCTCAATAGTTGACTACTCTTGTCGGCTATAATACGCCCATTGTTAGGGTGACTACAAGGTTCGGCAAATACACCAAACCTGCAATGAGGCTATTCCCTCAGTCCATAGTAGCTTGGCTATCTCATTCAGCGTACTGCCTGTCGTCACAACATCATCCAGCAGAGCAATATGTTGGCCCCGAATCGTCTCCTTGCAGCGAAATATTCCCTGCATATTTTCACGCCGCGCCGTGGCATTGAGTTTTTGCTGGGGTGGTGTCGCACGAATGCGTTGTAAGGTCATATTGCTGTAGTGGCAGTTAAGCCAGCGAGCCAATGGCTGAGCTAACAGATCCGTTTGGTTATAGCCGCGCCGCCAGTGACGCCAGCGGTGTAGCGGCACGCTGATAATTCTGTCTGGCTTGATAACCTTGCCGTGGCGGAAGGCATCGAGCCAGCGCAGTAACAGTAAGCGCGCTAAGGCGGGTGCCAGTGGTGTGGTGCCATTAAATTTGAGTTTTTTGATCAGCCCACTTAGCGGGGGCGCATAATCACTGACAAAAGTGAGGCTCTCCCAGTTGGGTGGTTCGCTCAGGCAGCGGCCACAGGGCAGATCCGGGCAGGTGCAGGGTAAACCGCAGCGCGGGCAGCAGGGTGGTAACTTGAGCAGATGGCGACGGCAGTAGCAGCAGATGCCGTGCCATGAGTGGTATAACCGTTGTTGGCATAGCCAGCATTGGCAGATGATTGTTAGCATCTAATTCGTCCTTAATTATCCCCTTCATCCTTGAAGCCGCAGGGGGCGTTGCTCTATTTTCGTAAGCCATTTTTTGTAAGCTATTAAATCAGGCAAGATGCCTGACAGGGTTAAGGCGACAGGATATTAACGTATGAAACAACTTTATTGGAACATCTGTGGTGAAGGCGATCGCGATCTTGTGCTGTTGCACGGATGGGGGCTGAATGCGGAGGTGTGGCATTGCATTATTGAGCGGCTCTCCCCGCATTTTCGGCTGCACTTAGTGGACCTCCCCGGTTATGGGCGCAGTAAAGATTTTGGGGCGATGCCCTTGTCTGAGATGGCCGCTATTGTGTTGCAGCAAGCGCCGCAACAGGCTTTGTGGTTGGGGTGGTCGATGGGCGGGCTGGTTGCCAGTCAGATAGCTTTGAGGCATCCAGAGCGCGTCGAGGGGCTGATCACCGTCTCTTCCTCACCCTGTTTTACCGCGCATGATGAGTGGCCGGGTATCCGGCCGGAAGTGTTGGCGGGGTTCGAGCAGCAACTCAGTGAGGATTTCCAGCGCACGGTTGAGCGCTTTTTGGCATTGCAAACATTGGGTACTGAAAGCGCACGGCAGGATGCCCGCTTATTGAAAGCGGTGGTGTTGCAACATCAGATGCCGGAGGTGGAGGTGCTGACGGGGGGGCTGGAAATTTTGCGTACTACGGATTTGCGCGAAGCACTGGCCGCTTGTTCTCTGCCGTTTTTGCGTATTTATGGCTATCTGGATGGGTTGGTGCCGCGCAAAGTAGCCTCTTTGTTGGACCACGAATGGCCGCGCACGCAGTCTGTGGTGATGAAAGGGGCGGCACATGCGCCGTTTGTTTCTCATCCTGATGATTTTTCAAATTTAATTTTGGATTTTGCGCAACAGAACAAGCGCTAAAGTGGCGGGCATCACCACGGGTTTCACGGCCCCAATCCCTGCTGAGAGCACAGGTGAATGGAATTTAATCAGTCATTAAATGGCTAAATATCAAATTTGCTTAATAATTAAGACTGCTTTACTGGTGTTACCCATTCATTTGCGAGGTATTTGGTATGAATTTATTGAAAAATTTGGCCGTAGCTCTGGTGGTGTCGGTGATCTCTTTTGGCGCGATGGCGGCGAAAGAGATCACCAAAGATGAAGCGAAGCAATACGAAAAAATCGGCACGATCTCGACTTCGGGTGAAGCGACATCGCCAATGGATGTGAAAGAAGAGTTATCAAAATTAGCGGATGAGAAGGGCGGTAAGTATTATGTGATTATCGCTGAGCGTGAGAAGAAGAAGTTTGATGCTAATGCCGATGTCTATAAATAGCCAATATAAGGGATGCCCGCTTGGGCATCTCTTCGCCGGATGTTACTGATGGTTTTTTAACTGATAACTCACAGGATGACATTGGTTTTGCCCCTCAGGGCAACTTTTGCAACTGCCTGTCAGGCAGCCACTATTATCTTGCTCAATACGTTCAATCTTACCCATCGCCGTCAATCTCTCCAACATGGCCTCAACCAGCGGTAAAGGCAGCGCCAATTGTTGGCTGAGCTGATTCGCATCAATGCTACCACTGAGGGCGATTGCATCGCGTAGTTGCAGTAAGCTGGCCATAGCACCTCCTTTTTAAGCAATACATCCGTTGAGGGTGATCATCAGTTAATGGCAGTCATTGCCTGGACGTTGGCAACAACTGGCTGGGGTGCTGCTTTGTAGCCTCATGGTGACCCGACTGCGCGCGCGGCGTAAACCAAATAGGATCAGCGCATTGATTACAATCACTAATGCAATGATGCTCAGACTTTGCTGTGGATGCTCGCGGAAGGTGGCCGCCTGATAGAACAGGGTCGCCAGTGAGTAAGCCACATTCAGCCCCCAGAGTATTGAGAATGTCATCCAACCCCGGCTAGTTTCCCGCGCAATGGCCCCCATCACCGAGACACAAGGCACATACAGCAGTACAAATATCAGGTAGCTATAGGCGGCGATGCTGGAGCCAAATTTACTGCTCATCATGCCCATCGAACCGGCCGCCATTTCGCCATCACCTTTGCTGGCTTCAATGGGGTTAGATAACACGCTGAGACTAAAGGTATCTTTTAGCCCCTGCCACGTGGTTTCCGCCGCGCCAGCCAGTTCTGCCAGTAAATTGAAATTCTCTGCATCAAAGGGCTGATTCTTGATCTGCTCAGCGGTGTAGAGGGTGTTGAGTGTCCCCACCACCACCTCTTTCGCCATTGCCCCGGTCACTAACCCGACAGTAGCCTGCCAGTTATCGCTATGAACTCCCATTGGCGTAAGCAGGGGGGTTAGCACTTTACTGACGGAGGCCAGCGCCGAGTCATTGATGCTATCCACCGCTTTGCCGCTGAAGGAGAAGCTATTCAGCCCGCCAATGAAGATACTGGCGATAACAATGACTTTCCCCGCCCGCAACACAAAGCCTTTCAGCCGCTGCCAAGTTTGTAATAACAAGCTTTTTAGGTGTGGAACATGATAAACCGGCAGCTCCATCACGAAGGGGGAGGCTTCACCGCGCATGATGGTGTATTTCAGCACCAATCCGGTGAGGATGGCGACCGCGATTCCCAGTAGGTAGAGAGAGAACACAATGCTAGCCCCATCTTGCCCGAAGAAGGCGGCGGCGAAGACGGCAAAAATTGCCAGCCGTGCGCCGCAGGACATAAAGGGGGCCATCATGATGGTAATCAGGCGCTCGCGCTGTGCATCCAGTGTACGGGCACCCATGATGGAGGGCACATTGCAGCCGAAGCCAACAATTAGTGGCACGAAGGATTTACCCGGTAAACCCAGTGCCTGCATCAATCTGTCCATCACAAAGGCGGCGCGGGCCATATAGCCGGAATCCTCCAAAAAGGAGAGAAACAGGTACATCATGCCAATTTGCGGCACCAGCGGCAGCACGGTATTAATCCCCCCGCCGACACCTTGGGCGAGGAAGATGGTGAGCCACTGCGGGAAATGTAGGGTGTAGCCGACCCATTGTAGCCCCTGAATAAAGATAGCCGCAGATCCTATATCGAATATTGGCTGCAATGCCCCACCAATATTTATGGCCAAGACGAACATTAAATACATCACAAACAAGAAGATAGGGACACCTAACCAGCGGTTAAGGATCACCTTATCCAGTGCTTGTGTCAGGCGGTTGGGTTCCGCCTGTTGCGAATTGCCGACGATATCGCAGATGCGGGCGATGCTTTGATAGCGGGCATCAGCAATCACCAGTTCAGGATCTTCGTGCTGATTCTCCCGCAGTTGATGGCGCGCCTGCTCAACCAGAGAGGGGGCGATACCCGCACGGGCCAGACTGTAGATGTCACCTTCCAATATTTGCAGCGCGAGCCAGCGGCGCTGCTGCTCGGGCCAAGATGCAGGCATGGCCTGTGTCAGTTTATCCACTTCACTGAGTAGCACCGGCGGATAGTTCACCAATGCCTTGAAGGTGGCGGGCTGAAACTCATCAATACTGTTTTTTAATTCATTGATACCACGCCCACGGGTGGAGACCAGTGGAATGACCGGGCAGCCTAACTGTTGAGATAACGCATTGATATCAATCTCAATATGCTGGCTTTTGGCGATATCCAGCATATTGAGCGCCACGATGCAGGGGATACCCAGTTCGACCAATTGCAGGGTGAGATAGAGATTGCGTTCGAGATTCGCCGCGTCTATCACGTTAATCAGCAGATCAGCTTCGCCGCTCAGAATATAGTGGCACGCAATTTGCTCATCCAGCGAGGTTTGCTCTGAGATGGTCGTTAGGGAGTAAGTCCCCGGCAGGTCAACTAAGGTCACCTGATGTTGTGCTGTGGTGAAGTGGCCCTCTTTGCGCTCGACTGTGACCCCCGCCCAGTTACCTACCCGTTGACGAGCCCCAGTTAACTGGTTGAAAAGGGTGGTTTTACCCGCATTGGGATTGCCGATCAGGCCGATTGTGAGTGCTTTCATGATCCAACGTGATATCAGTAAATTAAATAGAGCGGCACCTAGGCATTTTCACATGCCACAGGGCAGAAGAAATAAGCGGGTGGCCTGAGGTCTAGGGTTGTAGATCCAGCGTGAGCAGATCTAAATCTTTTTTGCGAACCACCAGACTGACTCGGCGGGTTTCTATCTGAATGGGATCACCTAAAGGCGCGAGGCGAACAACATTAAATGAGGAGCCGGGTAACATACCCAGTGATAACAGTTTTTGCCGATAAGCCGGGCTAATTTCAGGCGAGAAGCCCACGATTTTGTAGGAACGCTGCGGGATAAGATGCATTGGAGCCTCTTGATATATCGTTATTGGCGTACCAGAGTTCAGAGTAATAGCGATCTATACCCGTCATTCTTCAAGTTGCATGTGCGTTGGCTGCCTTCGTACTGATGTAAGCTCCTGGGGACTCGCTCAGTTGCCGCCTTCCTGCAACTCGAATTATTTAGGGTATAAAAGCTAATAGATAAAATAATGATAGTAATAATCGTTTTCATATTCAACTAATGACAAAGACTCAAAAGTAAATATTCATTACGATTCTATTTTTAGAATTAATTAGTCTGATTTCTATTTGTGCCTGTTTTACCACCAAACTGACATAATCGCAAATGCGAATGATGAGTTAAATCAGTTAACTAAATGTTTCTATCACTTTTTACCTTGACGATAAAACACCAATCAGTAACAAAATGGATTCACTCTGATTTAAATCAAATAACATTCAAATTTAAATTAACTCGCAGAATGACATCATAATTAATTATTAGTTAGTGCCAATAATTGACGGAATTAACTCCAATGTTAACGAGATTGTTAAATTAATATCGGGCTTAATCCAAGTTGAATGGGGGTTGCACGAAAGAAAAGAATTGCGTGCTAATTAATTTAGAAGATAAATCTTCAAATTTATAGAAGAAAATAATATGAGCCGAGTGGAGAAAGTTGCGGGTTAGGGTGAAGCAACCGCAGATGAGACAACACAGAGATGAGAGAAAGGGCCACAAAAGTGTGGCCCTGAGGTTAATGGTAAAGTGCCAGCGGCGGAGAGAACAGGCAGATCGTAAAGACGCCGTAAACCCATCCTTGGGGGCTCGAGCCGCGCCCTCCCTGGCGCGGACGCTTTACTCTTCCACCTGTCCTCACCGTTTCAGATCGAGTCATCGGGGCTTGTCATCAGCCTGAGAGCCACAGAAAATGTGGCCCTGAGTGGCTATATCAGCGTTTCTTAAAGGCCGCTGCCAGTGCATCACTCATGGCGCTGTTATTACCTGTGCTGCTGTCTGCTCGCCCTTTGGCGGCTGGGCGGTTATTTGAGTCAGAGGTGTTACGCGGGCGGCTGGCACCCCGATTATCACTATTAGTCGTGGCGCGACTCTCGCCGCCATTACCACGGCGTGAACCGCTCTCACCCGGCTGCTCATCAAGGCGCATGGTCAGGGCAATACGTTTGCGCTGTAGGTCCACTTCCATGACTTTTACTTTGACGATATCACCCGCTTTCACCACTTTATGCGGGTCATCGACAAATTTATCCGCCAGTGACGAGATATGCACCAAACCGTCCTGATGCACGCCGATATCCACAAAGGCACCAAAGTTGGTGACGTTAGTCACCGAACCTTCGAGGATCATCCCCGGTGTCAGGTCGTTCATGGTTTCAACGCCCTCGGCAAAGGTCGCCGTTTTAAATTCAGGGCGCGGGTCGCGGCCCGGTTTTTCCAGCTCGCGCAGGATATCCGTGACCGTCGGAACACCAAAACGCTCGGTGGTGAAATCACGTGCGTTGAGATTGCGTAGTGCCGAGGCATTACCCATTAAATCCTGCAAAGCTTGCTCAGTGGCGGCCAAAATGCGCTCAACCACCGGATAGGCTTCTGGATGCACGGTGGATGCGTCCAGTGGGTTATCGCCGTGGTTAATGCGCAAGAAGCCCGCACACTGCTCAAAGGCTTTTGGCCCGAGGCGGCTGACTTTTAGCAATTGCTCACGGTTATGGAATCGGCCATTCTCATCACGCCAGTTAACGATATTCTGCGCCATCATGCGGGTCAAACCGGCAACACGGGTCAGTAACGGCACTGATGCGGTGTTTAAGTCCACGCCCACGGCGTTTACGCAGTCTTCCACCACCACGTCCAGCTTTTTCGCCAGTTGGCTTTGGCTGACATCGTGCTGATACTGACCGACGCCGATGGATTTCGGATCGATTTTGACCAGCTCGGCGAGGGGATCTTGTAAGCGGCGGGCAATCGACACTGCGCCACGAATCGAAACATCCAAATCCGGGAACTCCAGTGCTGCCAGCTCAGAGGCGGAGTAAACAGATGCCCCGGCTTCGCTGACAATCACTTTTTGCGCCGTGACCGCCGGATACTGCTGTTGCAGCTCAGTAAAGAAGCGCTCGGTTTCGCGTGATGCGGTGCCGTTACCAATCGCCACCAGTTCAACTTGATGCTTGATGCACAGAGCGGCCACAGTGGCGGCGGCTTTGGCTGCCTGTCCAGTGTGGGGGTAGATGGTGTCATAGGCGACCAGCTTGCCCGTGGCATCGACCACTGCCACTTTCACGCCAGTGCGCAGCCCCGGATCGAGGCCCATGGTGGCGCGCATCCCAGCCGGAGCGGCCATCAGTAAATCCTGCATATTACGGGCGAACACGTTGATAGCTTCATCTTCGGCCCGCTCGCGCAGGGTGCTCATCAATTCGGTTTCCAGATGCATCAGCACCTTGATACGCCATGTCCAGTTAACGACCGCTTTGCGCCACGTGTCGGCGGGGGCGTTATTCAAGCGCAGATCCAGATGGTTGATGATGATCTGCTCGCCCTGACTCTCGCGAGGGGGTTCATCAAACTGTGGATCTGGGTTTAATGCTAACTGCAACACACCTTCGTTACGGCCACGGAACATCGCCAATGCACGGTGAGAAGGGACTTGGGCGATAGGCTCATGGTGATCGAAGTAATCGCGGAATTTAGCGCCCTCCTGCTCCTTACCTTCCACCACTTTTGACACCAGATGCGCATTTTTCCACAAATATTGGCGTACTTTCGCTAGCAAAGTGGCATCTTCAGCAAAGCGCTCCATCAGGATATAACGCGCGCCATCCAGTGCGGCTTTGGTGTCCGCGACGCCTTTATCGGCATCGACATAGGCCAGCGCCACTGACTCGGGATCTTGCTGCGGGTCGTTCCATAAGCTGTCAGCCAAGGGTTCCAGACCCGCTTCAATCGCAATCTGCCCACGGGTGCGGCGCTTGGGTTTATAAGGGAGATAAAGGTCTTCCAGCTCGGTTTTACTCATGGTGCCATTGATGGCACCCGCGAGTTGCTCGGTCAGCTTGCCCTGATCGTCGATGGATTTAAGAATGGTTTGGCGGCGATCTTCGAGTTCACGCAGATAACCCAAACGGCTTTCCAACTGGCGCAGCTGGGTATCATCCAACCCGCCGGTAACTTCCTTACGATACCGCGCAATAAAGGGCACGGTATTACCTTCATCTAACAGGCTGATGGCAGAGCTAACTTGCTCCGGCCGGGCCTGTATTTCGCTTGCAATAATACGGCTCAGTTGTTCATTCATAAGTCTGATGTCAGTTTGATAGTGAATAGGGGAAATAGCAGAGGATAGTTATACGGATTGCCTAGATAAATTGCCAGTAGAGTGCTCATTAGACACTTGAGCTAACCTGAACTTATCGGTAAAAACTTAGGGTATAATAGTGGCATCTGTGCCAAAGGGATAATTGGATAATTTATGGCTAAAAGCAATTACATTACCCGCGAAGGCTGGCAGGCGCTGGATCGTGAGCTGCATTATCTGTGGCGGGAGGAGCGCCCGGTGGTGACGCTGGCTGTGTCTGAAGCGGCGGCGATGGGCGATCGTTCGGAAAATGCTGAATATATTTATGGTAAGAAGCGGCTGCGAGAAATTGATCGCCGGGTGCGCTTTCTGACCAAGCGCCTTGAGGTGCTGAAAGTGGTCGATCCGGACCCGCGTCAAGAGGGCAAAGTCTTTTTTGGCGCTTGGGTGCGAGTCGAAAATGAAGCTGAAGAGCAACGTATCTTCCGTTTGGTCGGGCCGGATGAATTTGATCCGGCGAAAAAATGGATCTCTATTGATTCGCCAGTGGCCCGCGCCTTGATTGGCAAACAGGTGGATGATGAGGTAACCGTCCAGACGCCAAATGGCGAAGCGACCTACTGGATATTAGAAATTCGCTATCGCCCATTCGACGAAATTGTTGATAATCAGGCACAACAATAAGCTTTGTAACAATTTCGACTAGAATGTATACCATAAATAGCTGTCTGATATACCCGCCATACTTCAAGCTGCATAGGTATGGGCCTCCTTCATTTAGCCCAGCCACTTACTGATGTAAGCTCTGGGGGAGTCGCTCAGTTGTCGCCTTCCTGCAACTCGAATTATTTTGGGTATAGAGTAAGTATTTCTAACAATGTGCAGATTCGGGCAATACGGCCTTTGGGAGTAATAAAATGCAAGAGAATCACAAGATTCTGGTCGTTGATGACGATATGCGCCTACGTGCGCTGTTGGAACGTTACCTAACAGAGCAAGGTTTCCAGGTGCGCAGTGTCGCCAATGCTGAACAGATGGATCGCTTGCTGACCCGTGAGTCTTTCCACCTGATGGTGCTTGATCTGATGCTACCGGGTGAAGATGGCCTCTCTATCTGCCGCCGTTTGCGCAGTCAAAGCAACCCGATGCCGATCATTATGGTGACGGCGAAGGGGGAAGAAGTGGATCGTATCGTTGGGCTGGAAATCGGTGCCGATGACTATATTCCGAAGCCATTCAACCCGCGTGAGCTGCTGGCGCGTATCCGCGCGGTATTGCGCCGTCAGGCCAATGAATTGCCGGGTGCACCGTCACAGGAAGAGGCAGTGATTGCGTTTGGTAAGTTCAAACTGAACCTGGGCACCCGCGAGATGTTCCGCGAAGATGAGCCTATGCCACTGACCAGCGGTGAGTTCGCGGTGCTGAAAGCCTTGGTGAGTCACCCGCGTGAGCCGCTATCCCGCGATAAACTGATGAATCTGGCCCGTGGCCGTGAATACAGTGCAATGGAGCGCTCTATCGACGTCCAGATTTCGCGCTTGCGCCGCATGGTGGAAGAAGATCCTGCGCATCCACGCTATATCCAAACCGTATGGGGCTTGGGCTACGTATTCGTGCCGGACGGCAGTAAAGCATGAGGTGGTGGCGCTTTTCTCCCCGTAGCTCATTTGCCCGCACCTTATTACTGATTGTGACTTTGCTGTTTGTCAGCTTGGTCACGACCTATTTGGTGGTGCTGAATTTCGCTATTTTACCCAGTTTGCAGCAGTTCAATAAAGTGTTGGCCTATGAAGTTCGTATGCTGATGACTGACCGACTGCAACTGGAAGATGGCACGCTACTTGAAGTCCCGCCCGCATTTCGGCGTGAGATTTACCGTGAATTGGGGATTTCGCTTTATACCAATGCTGCGGCAGAGGAAAGTGGCCTACGTTGGGCACAGCACTATAAATTTCTCAGTGATCAAATGGCCCAGCAATTGGGTGGGCCAACCGATGTTCGGGTCGAAGTTAACAAAAACTCGCCAGTGGTCTGGCTGAAAACTTGGTTATCGCCAGATATCTGGGTACGAGTGCCCTTAACTGAGATCCATCAGGGCGATTTCTCGCCACTGTTCCGTTATACCCTCGCTATTATGCTGCTGGCCGTGGGCGGTGCCTGGCTATTTATCCGTATTCAGAATCGACCCTTAGTCGAACTGGAACACGCGGCTTTGCAGGTCGGAAAGGGGATTATTCCGCCACCACTGCGGGAGTATGGTGCCTCGGAGGTGCGCTCGGTCACTCGGGCATTTAACCAGATGGCGGCTGGCGTGAAGTTGCTGGCAGATGACCGAACCTTGCTGATGGCCGGGGTGAGCCATGATTTACGCACACCGTTGACGCGAATTCGTCTGGCGACGGAGATGATGAGCGAAGCCGACGGCTATCTCTCTGAGTCGATCAATAAAGACATTGAAGAGTGTAATGCGATTATTGAGCAATTTATCGATTATCTGCGCACCGGGCAGGAGATGCCGACCGAACCGAGTGAACTTAATTCGGTATTGGGTGAAGTGATTGCGGCAGAAAGCGGTTATGAGCGGGTGATTGAAACGGATCTTTGCGAAGGCGAAGTGCTGGTGGACATCCATCCGCTATCCATTAAACGCGCCTTGGCGAATATGGTGGTGAATGCGGCTCGCTACGGCAATGGCTGGATAAAAGTGAGCAGCGGCACCGAGCTACAGCGAGCGTGGTTCCAAGTAGAAGATGATGGTCCTGGTATCAAACCAGAAGAGTTAAAGCATCTGTTCCAACCTTTCGTTCGGGGTGATAGCGCTCGCAGCACCAGTGGTACTGGGTTAGGGCTAGCCATTGTGCAGCGGATTATTGATGCCCACGCCGGTTCGTTGGATATCGGCACCAGTGAACGGGGTGGGTTACGGATTCGTGCCTATATACCGCAATTAAATAATATAACCTCCACTCATAAGTCGTAACTCCGTCAGAGAGGCGGCTCTACTTCACATCCCCCAAATAATAGCTTACACAGTTAATTACTGTGTGGGCTATTATTTAATTAAGTTGCTTCACCTAATGATTATTTACTCATATTATTAAAATAAACCATTAGTAATGACTAGTATATACTGAATTTAATTATTTCTTATGATGAAACTCTTGATGAGTATTCCTTAGCCAGTAAAATTCATCGACTACTTATTGAAGCGTGGAGATGAATATGGGTATAGATAATTGGATGGTTCCTGATAAAAATATTATTAATGGAAATCCAATGGTGAGTGTTAATCATCTAAATTATGACTATCAAGTGATATTTCAGTTATCTGATGATGCGATCTTGACATACAGTGCTGCAATGCTTGCCAGTAAACATCCGGAAAAAACACTTATTATCCAGTACGACATATATGAGGATAAAACACGTGTTGTGTATGGGGCGCCAGATAAATTACAGGGTAACCGTGTTAGATGGATATTAAATGGACATGGTAGTAGTAAGAATCGCAAATTCGATAATTTTAATGCTTCGACATTATATACGATTCTCAATCATCTAAAAACAGAAAGAAATATGGTCTCTCCGGAACGAATAATATTGTTTTCTTGTAAGCTGGGAATAGATGCTGATGATGGGGTAAAAGAACATTTTGCTTTGGATTTTGCGGAAATAATGCAGGAAAATAATGACAAGGCATCCTTACGTGCTTACAACAAAGAAGTCGGTACGATGGGAAGAGATATTGTGAGAGTGAAAGATTATGGACGGCGTTTAACAGCGACAGGTAAGCCAAAAGAGTATTTTTTTGGGAACCTTAAGCATCGAGTTGATTACCATATTAATTCTGATGGTCAGCTGCTAATAAATAATATGCCAATAGCAGCCTACATTCTTCAGGATATTGTGAAGGGAAGAATAAGTGCTGTAGAAGCAGCTGAGAGATATAAGAAGTATTTGCTATATTATATTACTGCTGACAGTGACGGAAGAATAGATCCTGACAGGCTGTCACAGTTGTCTAAGAGCATCCCAGAAGTGCTGCAGTTTGACCATGATTTTGTGCGTGATAACACAGCGCCCCTAAACAATGGTGTTTCTGAACATTTAAATAATAATAACAAATTCAGTGAACCGTACCAGCATGAGTTATCTTCGTTAAAAGATACTATGATAAACAGTAAATCAGCTCTGCACGGTCATAATAAGTTGAGTAAAGTAACCAATAAGTTAGGGTGGGGTAATCAGATTATTTCTACTTTCCGATTAGGTATATCGACATCAGTGATGTTGAAGAAATTGAACTCATCAGAAATCACTCAACAAGAAAAAAAAGAAATTAACGAGGCATTCGCGTTAAGTTGGAGCGAATTTGTAGTTGATTTTGGTATAGATGTTATGCAGCCCTCTTTTGAAAAGGGGGCTGGATTTTTTGCAAAAAAAGTCCCACTCACTAAAGGAATCAGCCAAGTGGGCTCCCGTACGGGAAGTCTCATTGCAAAGTCTGCCGGATCAGCACTCAATATTGCTTCTGCCGGATTTGATATCTATAACGTTGTTAAAGTATATGAGCAGTTAGAAAAAGAAACTGATCCAGATAATGCGAGGGATCTTATCATCAATGGCACACTCTCTGCGTTAGGTGCGGGGGTGGGTATTTTAACCGCTGCTGCTTTAGCCGTCGGTTTTGCTATTGCGGGGCCATTAGGTATTCTGGCGGGTATCGGTATCTCATTGGCCGCCATGATTTATAATGCTGTTTCGACCATTGCAAAAATAAAAGAGCAAATTGATTTAACGCCTTGGGAAGAGTTTAAGAATGGTACGCGCTTAGCGTTTGGCGCGGACTTGGAGCAGAGTATCTCTGCTCGGCTGGAGGAAAAACAGAAACGCCTGCTGCGTGAAACTATAGATCAATATGCGCAGGAGATCGCGAGTAAGCGGCTAATTCCTTCAGGAGTAACTGAGTATTATTATGTTTATGATAAATATGGTGAAGTAAAGAAAGCACAATATTATTATATCAACAAGAAGAAAAAAGACTATCTTGTTAATGTCCTTAATTCAAATGATGATAATTTCTTTAAATTTGAAGGCGAATTTATACATAAAGATACGAGGCAGATTTTATCTGAATATATTTATAAAAAAAATTGGATGAAATGCAGTTACAGTGAGTACGAAGAGTATAGAAAAAGCAAAAAATTTGTTGTTGAAAGAAGGCTGGATGATGTTTTTGATGTCAGTGGAAATACTAATATTGCCATTATTATTGATCATGAAACTTTCAATGACAAATATTCAGTTGATTATGTTGAGCATGCTAAAATTCTCGCTTTAGATAAGGCAAGAACAGAACGTACAGGACATTTAGAGCTGAGTCCCTCTGCTAATAAGAAAGCCCATTTTAATACGGGTGTGGGTGATTCTTATGTTTTTGCTGATCGTCATGTACAAAATAGTTTTGATATTACGCAAGGTACAAAAACATTTGTGGGTGGTGATCTGAATGATACTTTCTATCTTCATGGTAATGAATTATTAGAAATTTTCCAACCAAGCCAGCTTGATGGTCGAAAGGGTGAAGATACGCTTGCTATTATGGGGGTTAATCAGGAGGGGGTTATTGGCTATAAAATTAATTTAATGGCAGGAACTATTCACTATCACACTAATGATATACCGCTACTAAGCATTAATGCGCCAAGATTATTGATGAAAATCTCTAATATTGAACATATATACAGCGCTGAAGATACCGATGATATATTGACGGGTGATGATCAGGTTAATGTCCTCAATGGTATGGGGGGGCGGGATATATTGAAGGGCCATGGCGGGAATGATATGTTGTCGTTACAATCGGGTGAAGCTTATGGTGGCTCCGGCTCTGATAATTATAAGATATTACAAAATAAGAAGAATAAGGCGGTTTCAGTCGCCCTTTTCGAACAGTCGGGCAATGAAATAAGCCATGTTATATTGGATTATTCTCTACAAAAGATAGAGAATGTTTACTTGTCGGGAAATGATGTTTGCATTGTCTTAAAGAATGAGAATAGTACATTGACCACTTTGATGCTTAGGGATGTTTACAGCGATATTAATCATGGTGATAAGAAAAGAAACAATGATTTTATCTTTTACACCAAAGATGGGTTTATATTAACACCTCAGTGGCAGGCAGTTTTAGTCAATGAAGGGAGTCATAGTGATGGCGAATTTAACCCAACTTTAGCAGCCTATCAATTTTCAAATAGGTCATCTCCTTTATCGGATGTGAACAATCCTATTCCGCGTAACTTTATCTCTAAGACAAATGGCATAAATATCGTCAAAATAGATAATGTCAATGTTACGTTGAAAAATTTCATTGACCCAATGTTGATTGGACATGATTTTAGTCTAGATACATTAGAGGGCAGTGCACAAGATGATCTATTTAATCATTTAGGTGCAGGCGATGAGATATACGTCTCACAGGGAAATGATAAATATATTATTGATACTTTGCTACTACCCAATACGACTCAGCACGATAGATTAATATTATCAAACAATGGTCAGCATGACTGGACTACGGGGCAGGATCAGACCTTTTTCCTGAATGATATTAGCGGGGATGATCTACAGATAACCTCAAAGATACTTAATGGTGAGCAAGAGGTGGTTATCAGTCATAAACAGTTACCTGATGACTATTTGAAAATAAAATTGCCCATGCCAGAAGAGGGTAATTTGGTCTATAACCAGTTTTGTGTGGTCGATAAAGATAAAAAACGCTTTATTGTTAGATATAACTTTCTCGAAGCGGTTATTTCACCCGAGTTTCCATCTGAAATAACTGACCATAGACATTTCGCTTTATCGAAAGGTAATTATTTGACTTGGAAATTCGATGCATCAGTGAATGATGATTTTGACGCCATAGTGGATGACGGCTTAGTCGTACCAGTGGATAATGCTGATGACATTGATCAGTTAATGAATGATATGGGCAACATGCCAGTTCAAAAAAACCAGAACTCATTTTTATCTGGCTTTCATAACTATTTTAGAACGTCACATTTGGGCGCGTCTGATTTGCCGCCGGTTGTTGCTGCCCAATAATTGTCGCGGTATATCAGAGAGTCACAATCAGCTATTCAGGCGTCGTAAAAAATAATGGCGACCAGAAGGCCGCCATTGTTCAACGTGAGTTGTTTTATTAGTGCTAGATTTTCGGCCCTGCACTCACCAATGCAGCCCCTGCTGGGGTATCGGTATACTTATCAAAGTTGGTGGTAAAGCGATGTGCCAGATTTTCAGCTTTCTCTTGCCACTGTGCAACATCCGCATAGGTGTCACGAGGGTCGAGAATCGCTGGGTCCACACCCGGTAATGCCATTGGTACTGCCAGATCGAAGATTGGCAGGGTGAAGGTTTCTGCTTTATCGATCTCGCCGTTCAGGATGGCATCAATGATGGCGCGGGTATCCTTGATAGAAATACGCTTGCCAGTCCCGTTCCAGCCGGTGTTGACCAGATAGGCTTGTGCGCCCACGGCCTGCATGCGTTTAACCAGCACTTCAGCATATTGTGTTGGATGCAGAGACAAGAAGGCTGCACCAAAACAGGCAGAGAAGGTTGGGGTCGGCTCGGTGACACCGCGCTCAGTACCAGCCAGTTTGGCGGTAAAGCCAGACAGGAAGTGATACTGGGTTTGATTGGCAGTCAGCCGTGATACCGGAGGTAAGACGCCGAAGGCATCGGCAGTCAGGAAAATGACCTTGGTCGCATGGCCTGCTTTGGAAACCGGCTTAACGATGTTTTCGATGTGGTAGATTGGGTAAGAAACACGGGTGTTTTCAGTTTTGGAGCTGTCGTTGAAATCAACAGTGCCGTCTGGTAGCACGACCACGTTTTCCAGCAATGCATCGCGTCTAATGGCGTGATAGATATCAGGTTCAGCCTCTTCAGATAACTTGATGGTTTTGGCATAGCAGCCACCTTCAAAGTTAAAGACGCCATCATCATCCCAGCCGTGCTCGTCATCGCCGATCAATTTACGTTTCGGGTCAGTAGACAGCGTAGTTTTACCCGTACCGGACAGGCCGAAGAAGATGGCAACATCGCCTTTTTCACCGACGTTGGCCGAGCAGTGCATGGATGCAATGCCCTTCAACGGTAGCAGGTAGTTCATCATCGAGAACATCCCTTTCTTCATTTCGCCGCCGTACCATGTGCCGCCAATGAGCTGCATACGTTCCGTTAGGTTAAAGGCAACAAAGTTTTCGGAGTTCAGACCCTGCTCTTTCCAGTTTGGGTTAGTGCATTTAGCGCCGTTCATGACGATAAAATCAGGCTCGAAATCGGCCAGTTCTTCATCTGTTGGGCGGATAAACATGTTTTTGACGAAGTGCGCCTGCCAAGCCACTTCAGTCACAAAGCGGACTCGCAAGCGGCTGTCGGGATTAGCACCGCAGAAAGTATCGACAACAAACAGACGTTTGCCAGACAGTTGCTCAGTGACCAGCTCTTTCAGGTGGCTCCAAGTCTCTTGGCTCAGCGGTTTGTTATCATTTTTACCTTTGCCCTGATCGGCCCACCACACGGTATCCTGTGTAATTGCATCGCGGACAATATATTTATCTTTTGGCGAACGACCGGTAAAGATGCCGGTATCGACCGCTATTGCTCCTGTGGTGGTGAGGGTTCCGCGCTCGTATCCTTCAAGCGTGGGTTTAGTCTCTTCCTGGAACAGTAAATCATAGCTTGGGTTGTAAACAATCTCGCTGACGTTATGGATGCCATAGGCGGCGAGCTCCTGCGGGGTAATTCCTTTAACACTCATGTCATAACTCCTGGATCGTCAATTTTCTACCAGCGATTGTAAATCCTCATCTCTGATTAACAGCGATAGCGTTCAAATATTTCAACATATGACCTATTTTTCGCTAGGTTATGAGAGATAGAACACGGATTGTCGCAAGCATGAAACGGCAGAAGCGCTGGGCACGTGTCAGCACCCAGCTAAATATTACAAAGATTAATGCATTTGGTCAGAAGACGTGCTATTGCCGTTCTTGATCGAGGCGATATCAACCGCATCAAAAAGGTAGTGATTGCCGCAATACTCGCAATGCATATCAATATTGCCGTCTTGCTCCAGCATTTCGCTGATATCCTCTTCGGATAACGTGACTAATGCATCGGCGCAACGCTCACGCGAGCAGGTACAGCGGAAACTCACGTTTTGTGGCTCATAGAGCGTCACTTCTTCCTGATGGTATAAACGATACAGCACCTCATTGGCCGGCAGGGTGAATAACTCCTCGGCTTTGATGGTGGTTGTCAGTTGTGCCAGATGATCAAATTCATCTTCATTGCGCTCTTGTGCTGGCAGAACTTGCAGTAACATACCGCCAGCTGCCGCTTTTCCTGATACTTCGCCAGTGCGGATAAACAGACGGGTCGGAAGCTGTTCAGACTGCATAAAGTAACTTTCTAGGCAGGCGGCGATTGTTTCGCCTTCCAATGCCACTACGCCCTGATAGCGCTCACCTTTTGCTGGCGTAATGGTGATCACCAGATAGCCGTTGCCGACCATCTCTTTTAGCGTACTTTCGTCGCTGATTTCGCCTTTGAAGCGGGCCACACCGCGCATCTCTTGCTGGTTATTACCGTTAATCACCGCCAGCGTCAAGGGGCCATCGGTGCTCTGCAATTGCACGGTGATATCACCATCAAATTTCAGGGTAGCGGTCAGCAAGCTGGTCGCGACCAACATTTCACCCAGCAGTTTTTGCACCGCAGGAGGGTAGTCGTGATTGGCTAATACCTGCTGATAGGTTTCATTGACTGAAACCAGCTCACCGCGCACAGCATGGTTAGCAAACAGATAGCGGTGTAATTGGTCGTGATTAGACATAGGTTTCTCTCATTTAGGCCGCCACTTAAATCCGTCATCTTTCAATCCGTCATCTTTCAATTCGTATTTGAAATCTATTGGGTTTACTCAGGCTCGCCTTGTTTAAATTTGATTAGGTTGCGACGCTCTTTTTTATCCGGTCGCCGATCAGGATGCGGCATGGTCAGGGCATTCAGCTTGCGCGCTTGTGCCACTTTCTCGCGGTTGACGATACTGGCTTCGGTCTCTTCATACAGTGCCTGCGCCTCACTGGCCCCCCGGCGCTGGCTGTGTAACGCCAACACCCGCACTGTGCGCTCGTCATTACCCTGCCGCAGACGAATTTCAGCATTGATTTCAACCAGTTTACTGGGTTTCCCGCGCTGACCGTTGTAGTGGACTTTACCGCCATCCACCATTTCACGGGCGATGGCTCTGGTTTTATAAAACCGGGCCGCCCACAGCCATTTATCCAGCCGAACCGATTCGTCTGTGGCTGTTTTATCTTTCATGAAGACTCCTGTCATTGGGCTGATTTATGCTTCACGTCGCTATTATTTCTCGGGTCGCTTTATTCCGAACGTAAGTGTAATGCTGGCAATAGCTTACGGTAGTCATTAATTGCGGGATGGCTGTGAAAAACTTTGTCAGCACAGCTAGAATCCGGATTCTCTATTCCCAAACAGTAGCGAATGCCAAAGGTGCGAGCGGCATCCAAAATGGTTTCACTGTCATCGACAAATAGGGTTCTGGCCGGATTCAGCCCGGTGTGCTGCGCAACAGCCAGCCACAGTCGTTGATCTTCTTTCGGATATCCAAATGTATGGGTGGAAAGTAATAAATCAAGGTGCTGATCAAGCGCAGTGTGCTCAATTTTTACCGCGAGGCTGTGTGGGTGGGCATTGGTGAGCAAAATGGTTTGCAAACCTCGTTCACGTAAACTGGATAGGAATGGCTCGGTATCTTGGCGCAAGCGGACGCGGCTACCCGCTTCGCTGGTCATGGCGTAAATATCCAAATCCAGCCGTTCACTCCAGTAATCGAAGCAATACCAATTTAAGGTGTGCTGCACCGCCAAATATTCATCGTGAATAATTTTGTGCGCTGACGCCAGCGGAATTCCTCGGCGTTGGCTGAGTGTTTCCGGCACCTGTTTGAGCCAGAAATGGCTATCAAACTCCAAATCCAGCAGGGTGCCATCCATGTCGAGCAGCACAGTATCAATTTCTTGCCAATTAAATTCAGGGGGCATAGCGACTCCACAATCACATTAGTGGTGATAAATTATACGCGCAATAGACGAAAAAGGGCTAACGCAGGAAAGGGGCTGGAGTGAGGGTTTGGTTGAAGCAATTATCATAATAACGCTGAATATTATCCATGCGACTACGGTTTTGCAGTACTCGCTGAATTAATAAGGTGGTATTCACCACTAAGCAGATAATCAGTGTCAGCAGTAGCAGGCTGGTGCCCAAATAGCGGCTGAGCGTCATCATATCTGGTTCGCTATGTAGCGCAATATGGCGAGTGCCATTGGCGTCGATAGTGATATTGGTGATGATGCCTTCGGCCTTAAACGGGGTATTGAGCAGTAATCCAGAGAGCCGCTGCAACTCTCGCCACTGTTCCAGTGCGCTGTAATCAAACAGCGGCACGGCAGGGGCAGGGTGATTCACTAGCTGCTTACCTTCATCGCTGGTGATCAGGAATCCACCCGGCGGTGGGCTATTCAAGGCTTCTGTCGCCAGATGGGTTTCACGGTAAACAAAAGATGAGGTGGCGGTTTTAACCAGACTTTCCAAGGTGTCGGCACTGACGGGGCGTAACAGCACATTCATGCCTTTTAAGGTGCCAGATTGCGCACGTTTGACCAGCCCCGACCAATTCTTGGCATTACCCAAATTCACTAAAGCATTCTTCAGGCGAATGCAATCGCTTTCAGCACCGCATAATGCCTGCGTTTTCAAGACGATATCTGCAAAATTATCCAACAAGATCATGCCAGATTTTTCAATCGCCGTGGCTAACTGAGGGTTGACGTTGGCGTCACTCCCCTGTGGATGTAGTTGCTGAGTGACGCTCGCCATCAGTGACGCAGCCCTTTCAATCGTGTCCGATTCAGGCAGTGGCAGAGGGGCGGCGTTATTCCAATAGATGCCGGAACAATCAAACGGTGTAAAAACAAAACTGTGCGGATTTTGAGTATTCGGTGGGACGTAGCACATGCCTGTCCCCTGCGCCTTCAACATATCGCCGATGCGCAATGGCATTTTTTCCAAGGCCTCGACGCTGGTCACCTGCTGGCTTTGCGCACCTTGCAGCCAGGCAACACTCAATTTCAGCGGCAAACCGAGGGGGACATAGATCAGTAACAATGCCATCACGAGCAGAGAGCCGGCCATCAGCGTCAGGTTTTTCCCCCAGCGCTGCAATGGAAAATGTTTCATCTCATCATGCAGGGATAAAAAACGGCCTTGACGGATAACCTGACGATTGAGGTAGATATCAATATTGGTTTTTTTGCCCAGATCATGCGCAAAATAGGGTCCCCAATGGGCCGGATAAATCAGGTCAACCACCCCGAGGGAGATATTGCTCATCTGCCCCTGATTCGATTCACCAAACAGCCCCCAGCGCTTCGGTGTACCACTTAAGCAATGGACTTCACGCAAATCTTTTTCAGACAGCGGACGGAATATATTCCAGCATGCCCAGCCGATTAATGTTGCGGCCACAATCACCAGCCAAGGCAGGGTGACTGCTGGGCCTATCAGGGCGAAAAACAGTATTAGCAACGCCAGACAAATGGCTATGGCTTCTTTTAAGTCATTCGCGCCATGCAGGGCATACTCTTCTGCTGTTTCCTTACGGATATTCAGCAGCTCAATGTGTTCACTATCAGCTTTGCGAATCGAGGCATTTTGCGCGGTGGATGGCAATATAGGCTGATAAGTATTTTCTGGCTGATGATTCTTCAGAGTATGCCCATTAAGGGAGATGACCAAAGGGATACTCTGAGTTTGGATCAGTTCTACGTCATTATCCTGAGTGATGTATTGCTCCCACGACGAGGGCAGATGGACTTCAATCGAATCAAGGTAATAGCGCCATTTATTGGGTTCGTCACTCGCCACACCGTAGCGGGTAATGGCGCGGGTAACCGAATAAACCTTTTCGCTTTGGGGCGTTAGAACGAGTTTTTCTGGCGCGAAATCGCGGTTGGTTAGCGTATTAGGGTCAAAGGTTGACAGGGCTTTGAAGCCAGAATTTTCGTGCTGGCTGAGCAGATAATTCTCAATATTAACCCGCTCTTCCGGCGTCAGTGTGCGGTGAGTGGGTTTCGCGAATGGCAGGGTTGCAGCTACGCGAGGGCTAGGGCGGAATTTAAACCACCACAGCAAGCCTACTGCGATCAGACTGGTCAACAGTAAGGCCAATATTAAAACTATTGTGCTCATCCCATCCCCATCCGAGCGCCCCTGACTTACGTCAACTCTATGAAAGAATGCATATTATGCGTAAATACAGTGCAGAGGCGTATAGCAGAGTTATTCAGTGAACTAGCATGACATTCGCTATTATTCATCAAAATAACTAATACAGTGCTCTTAAACTGCCCGTAGACTGGAGAAGGATAGCAAGGTTAAAACATCGGTAATATCAGCATAATCCTATTTTCAAACACAATTTTTAACGTGCATTGAGCGGAAGTAGGGTGAAAATTGACCGACTAAAATCTTGACTAAACTCGCCTTCATGTTAAAAACAGGTAAATTATATCTAACTGACATTGCGATAAAGGTTCTCATTAACGCACAATGTGATCAAGTTCTAATAAATTCCATTAGAAAGTATCAGGTTAATTGCAATAGGCAGAAATCGCTTATTAAGTCACCATCAAAAACCCTGATGATCTTGGTACAAGTCCGTGTAGCGGTGAGTTTTTAATTTGGGGCCATCATGAAACATCTGCATAAACCTAAAATTCTTAAAATAGAAACGGTTGCCCGCTCCCGCTTGTTTACTGTCGAAGCGGTAGATTTAGCATTCAGCAATGGCGTGCAACGTGTTTATGAGCGTATGCGCCCATCCAATCGCGAAGCGGTGATGATTGTGCCGATTATCGGTAATGACTTATTGCTGATTCGTGAATATGCGGTCGGTATTGAAGAGTATGAGCTGGGCTTCCCGAAGGGGCTGATTGACCCAGGGGAGGGCGTGCTGGAAGCTGCAAATCGTGAGCTAATGGAAGAGGTGGGGTTTGGTGCTGAGCGCTTTGACTATCTCACTAAGCTGACAATGGCCCCTTCTTATTTCTCCAGCAAAATGAATATTGTGATCGCCCATAGCCTCTACCCGCAAAGTCTGGAGGGGGATGAGCCGGAGCCTTTGCCACAAGTGCGTTGGCCCATCGCCAATATGATGGCGCTGCTCGACGAACCTGACTTCTGTGAAGCCCGCAATGTCAGCGCGCTGTTTTTAGCGCAAGCATTCCTGAATCGTGCGGGTACCGCTTAATCCGCGACAGTTGAGTCATAGCTTGCCGCATACCATTGCCGTATAACTGCATATGCATATAAGAAAGCCGGGAGGATCTTGCGATCTCCCGGCTTTTTCATTGGTGACGACAACTATTGTTCCGTCAGAACAACTCGTGGGTCTGACCGTTATCCATCAGTGTCGTCCCAGCTTCATGCACCGAATACTCGGTCGGCTGAGTGCCTTCGATAAAGAACTCTGGGCGGCTGCCCGGCCCGCCAGTAGAGAGCTTACCGGTCTGCTTATCAATCACTACGCTAACGATACCCGGCGGTGGTGTGACGGTTTTTTCCGGCAAGCCCTCAAGAGCCGCCTTCATAAAGTCATCCCATGCTGGCTGAGCGGTCTTCGCCCCCCCTTCAGCGCCGGAGATTTGGTCAGCGATTGCGCCAGATGCCGAACTGCGGCCTAAATCGCGGCGATGGTCATCGAAGCCAATCCAAACGGAGGTGACGGTATCTGGGCCATAGCCAGAGAACCAAGCATCTTTCGAGTTGTTGGTCGTACCGGTTTTGCCGCCAATATCTTTGCGCTTCAGATCACGCCCCGCACGCCAGCCCGTCCCCATCCAGCCCGGTTCCCCGAAGATGTTGGAGTTCAGCGCATCACGAATCAGGAACGCCAGCGGCGTACTGATCACATGTGGTGCATATTGCTCATCGCTATTGAGCTTAGCCTGCGCAGGGGTGACTTGCTCCAGCTCTGGCATCGGCACATTGCTGGCGCTGTTCGTCTGTGAGGTCGCGACGTTTTCGATATTATCGTCCGACAGCACGACTGAGCGCTGAGTGTCGCCATAAATGACCGGTAAGTTGCACTCTTGGCAGACAATTTTGGGTTTTGTCTCAAACAGCACATTGCCGACATCATCCGTGATTTTGGTGATGAAGTAAGGGTCAACCAAGTAACCGCCATTAGCCAGCACCGCGTAGCCACGGACTAACTGCAATGGTGTAAATGAGGCTGAACCCAATGCCAGTGATTCCGAATGCACGATATTCTGTGCAGGGAAGCCAAAGCGTTGCAGGTATTCAGCGGCATAATCCACACCCATCGCGCGCATTGCCCGCACCATCACCACGTTTTTCGACTGACCCAAACCTTGACGCAAGCGAATCGGGCCATCGTAAGTTGGTGGTGAGTTTTTTGGCCGCCAGTCAGTACCAGCACCGGCATCCCAACGGGTAATCGGCAAGTCATTGAGGATAGTTGCCAGTGTCAACCCTTTATCCATTGCGGCGGTATACAGGAAAGGTTTGATGTTCGACCCCACCTGACGCAGCGCTTGTGTGGCACGGTTGAATTTACTTTGGTTAAAGTCAAAACCGCCCACCAATGCTTTAATTGCGCCATTATTAGGATCGATAGAGACCAAGGCTGAGTTGACGTCCGGCACCTGTGCCAGCCACCAGTTATCCTCGACTTTTCTGACCCAAATCTGCTGACCCGGCTGCACCACATCGGTGACTTGTTTCGGTGTTGGTCCCTGAGCGTTATCCGATTTAAACGGACGTGCCCAACGCATACCTGACATCGGCAGGGTCACGTTACTGCCATCCGCCAGCATGGCCGTGGCTTGTGCCGCATTGGCTTGTGTCACGACCGCTGGCAGCAGCGGGCCATAGACCGGCAATGTTTTTAGCGAATCAATAATCTGCTCGCGGCTCCACGCACTTTCACCCACCTTCCACAACACATTGGAGGGGCCGCGATAGCCATGGCGCATGTCATAAGCCAGCACATTGGCGCGTAGGGATTCAACCGCCGCCAACTGGAGCTTTCTGGTGATGGTGGTATAGACCTGATAGCCGTCGGTATAGGCATTCTCACCATAACGCTTAATCATCTCCTGACGCACCATCTCAGACAGATAAGGTGCTGAGAAGGCAATTTGCGGAGCATGGTAGTTGGCGACAAGATCTTCGCTGCGCGCCTGATCGTACTGTGCTTGGGTTATGTACTTTTCATCCAGCATACGCGACAGCACGACATTTCGGCGCGCGATCGCCCTGTCATGTGAATAGAGTGGGTTGAAGGTTGACGGTGCTTTTGGCAAACCGGCAATCATCGCCATTTGGCTAAGGGTCAACTCGTTGACTTCTTTACCGAAATAGACCTGCGCCGCTGCCCCAACTCCATAGGCACGGTAGCCGAGATAAATCTTGTTCAGATACAGCTCAAGAATTTCATCTTTGGTCAATAACTGTTCAATGCGAATGGCCAGAAAGGCTTCCTTGATTTTACGCATCAAGGTCCGCTCTGGGCTTAAGAAAAAGTTGCGCGCCAATTGCTGGGTAATGGTACTTGCCCCTTGTGAGGCGCGGCCAGACACCATGGCAACCGAGGCAGCACGCAGGATACCCACCGGGTCCACACCGTGATGCTCATAGAATCGGCTATCTTCCGTGGCAATAAACGCGTGCACCATTTCGGGTGGAATCTGTTTTAGTGTCAACGGGATACGGCGTTTCTCACCGTACTGAGCGATCAATTCGCCTTCGGCGCTATACACCAGCATCGGTGTTTGCAGCCGGACATCTTTCAGCGTGGCAACATCGGGTAGCTGAGGCTCAATATATTTGTAGAGGCCAAATATCGAGGCTGCTCCCAGTAAAATGCAACACACTGTAAGGATCAAAAAATACTTTACGAACTTCACCTGAGATTTCCCATTCAATGTCAATTGGGCAGTTTATAAACAACCGCGCCGTAGTATAAAGGCAAGCCCTTAACATGGATACGTTCTTTTATGCTCTCTCGACATGGAGGTCGACAAAGATGTACACACAATATTGGCAGGTTGGGCTGGATATTCAAATGGAGGCCATACGCGCCTTGGCGGTTGTCAGGCGTCGCCATGGCTGGCAATTGCGCTACTGGTGGCATCACCCCTTACCTGCTGGCACCTTGCGCGAAGGCATTTTACAACAGCCAGATATCGTTAGCGACAAACTCAAATTATTGCGCCAACAATTACCGCGACATATCTCATTACGTATTGCATTACCCGCACAGAGGATCTTGCAACATGCCATGGCCGCGCCGGACAGACGTCTGCGTGAGCCGGAGCGTGAGGGTTATATCAATGCAACGGCCAGCCGGGTATTTCCGCTAAATAGTCAGGAATTGGCTCTGGATTATCGCGCTAAAATCCCATCAGACAGTGAGCTATTAATTACCGCCGCCCGCCAGTCAGAAGTACAGCAGTGGCAAAGCTGCTTACATCAGGCGGGTTTACCCTCACACATCATTGATATCACGCCCTGCGCTTTGCGCTATATGGCGGCAGCGGCGGGGCTATCTGGACCCTATTGGTTGATTCATCGTCTGGCGAACGAATGGCTATGGGTCTCTTCCAGCGAGCTGGCGTTTGAGTTCGGTGTGGTCACGAGTGAGACGGATGAGGGGGTGCAGGAAGACGATTCGGCTAGTGCAGTCGATCCGCTATCGGCCTTGGTGACACAGCTTCAGACTCGTTATCCCGAACTGAGTGCGGCACCTATGCGGGTGTACTACAGCAGCACGATGGATGAACAGCCGCCCGAAAACACCACTCACTGGTCACCCTTTGCGGCATTTACCCAGTATCAACCACCCCTCCCGCCCTTACCTGCCGCTTACACTCTGGCTGGAGGGCTGGCACTGCGCCCAGTGGACTATTGATGTATCAGGTTAATTTTTCATTATGGCGCACTGAACGCCTGCTCGCCCGTTACCGTTTTTGGCGTAATGTGGGATTGTGCCAATGCTTACTTTTGGTCATCGCACTGGTGGTAGCGCAGATGCAATCATATGCAGTGAAAATCCGTCAGCAGGGCAGTTTGGCTGAGCTAACACAGCAACAGGTGGCATTAAGCCAGCATCATCAAAAGGTGCAACAGGCTATAGCGCAATTGCAGCAAACAGAGCAGCGTTTGCTGATCTATCGTCAGGCGCATCAATCGGCCCGTCGATACGCCACATTGTTGCAGCAGCTATCACAGCAAATCCCAGATAGCTGTTGGCTGGTCAGCTTAGTGCCACAAGGCGATAGGGTGATTTTTGAGGCGATTAGCCAAGAATATGCTGCTATTAACGACTTTTTAGTGCAACTAGGCCGCCAATCTCTCCTCGCGAATGTGCGCTTACAAAAGATTGCCCAGCAGGATGACGGCCATTTTCGTTTTGCAGTTTGGGCTAATTGGCGTGGCGGGGATGATAACAATGAATAAGAAATTACAACGGTGGCTGGATAGGCCGGGTTGGCAGCTCTGCTTATGGCAATGGGGTGTTCTGGGGCTACTGGGTGCTGCTGCCTATGGCATGTTATTACGCCCCACATGGCAACAGCAGAGTCTCGCTGAAAATAAAATCATTCAGCATCAGCAGCAGGTAGAGCATCAACAGTCACTCTTGGCGACATTGCCCGCACTCTCTCTCATTCGCCAACAAATCGTGGCAGTGGGGTCTGAAGACATGTCATGGCGGCGGCATGAGGGTGCACCAAAAAATAGCTCGATGGCGCATCTAGTTGGTGAATTGATTGCACCCTTTGGTGGGCAGGTTGTTTCTTGGCAGCGACAAACTGAGCGGACAGTGGAGATAGAAACAGACTCAGTTAATTATCAGCAGTGGCATGCAACTTTGCGCGTCAATTTCTATGGGCTGCTGCATTTATTTCGCCAGTTATCCGAAATTTCAGCACCTATTCGAGTGCAACTGATTGAAGTTAAAAATGATAAGGCTGCACTGAATGTGAAAATAAGTCTGAAAGAGTACTTCGAGGAGGGCATCAATGAGTCACCGCAATAGAGTGTTGGCCGTGGGGCTACTGATAGCCGCATCACTGACCCCTGCCGCTGATGCAGACACGGCGGAGCGTAATCCTTTTCAACCCGTATCGGCAGCATCTTGTAGCAGTGATCGAGAGCGGCTAGCCAGTTGGCAGCTACAGGGCATTGTGAGTGGTGCCGATTACCACTCCAGTTGGGGGCGGTGGCCCAGCGGTCGCGGACAAAAACTGGTTGTAGGGCAACAACTTCTGCCCCATTGGCAGGTCACCGAGATTAGCGCGCGGCAGGTAAATCTAGAGCATATCAGCCCAGATAAAACGTGCGCAGGGTTCTCAGCGCCAATAGTGCTATCGATGCGCTGAGTTAACTCTTTTTCTGATGATAGTCAGCATTAAAAGGAATTGAACTGATGGATATGGATACCACTAAAGTCAAAATAACAGGTTGGTTAACACGGATATTCAACCTCGTGTGGGGGCGGAGGCTCATGCTGCTGCTCAGTTTGTTACTGACGAGCACTGCGTCGCATGGCACAAAAGGAGGGCCGCCGGTCACACTGGCATTTCAAGATGCCCCAGTCTCCGTCGTATTGCAGGCGCTGGCCGACTATCAGCAACTGAACTTGGTGGTCGCCGCTGGGGTCAGTGGCAATATTAGCCTCCGACTGGTCGATGTCCCTTGGGAGCAGGCGCTGGCGATCATTTTGCGCATGGGTCACCTGAAAGCCGAGCGCGAAGGCGCTGTGATGATGGTGTTCACTGAACAAGACATTGAGGAGAGGCAACAGCGAGCTGAACAAAAAGCGGCGCCAGACTCTATGAGTAGTCTGACATTGGCTTTGCAACATGCGGATGCTGAGCACGTCGCAGAGAGTTTAGAGGAGGGGGGCTTGCTCTCTCCGTTGGGCAGTGTGGTGGCCGATAAACGCACGAATACATTACTCATTCGCGATACTCCCGCATCATTAGCAATATTGAAAGGCTGGCTGGCAGAGATGGATCTTCCCTTACAGCAAATCCAACTTGCCGCACACATCGTGACCATGAGCCGCGAAAATTTGCAGGAGTTGGGGGTGCGCTGGGGGATGGGAGAGCCGCCGCACACCACGTCGCTGAGAGTAAATGATTTTAATGTCAATTTACCGCTGGCAAATAGTGCTGTCAGTGCAGGATTTAATGTGGCGCGTATTGGTGGGCGGCTTTTGGAGCTTGAGCTGAGTGCATTAGAGCAAGAAAATCAGGTTGATATTATTGCCAGCCCGCGCCTGGTCGCCTCCCATCAGCAAACTGCCAGTATCAAGCAAGGTTCTGATATTCCTTATACGGTATCGCGGGGGGAAAAAGGTGCTGCTTCTATTGAATTTAAAGAGGCGGTATTAGGCATGGAAGTCACCCCTAAAATACTGCGCAATGGCAAAATTACTCTAAACTTGAAAATTAGTCAGAATATGCCCGGAATGACCATTAAGCGTGGTGATACTGAAGCTCTGCTAATAGATAAGCAGGAAATAAAAACCCAAATAACGGTAAATGATGGTGAAACTATTGTGCTGGGTGGCATATTCCAACAAAAAAATAGTCAGGCAGTTAATAAAGTGCCCATACTGGCCGATATTCCCTGGTTAGGGGCGCTGTTTAAACAAGATGCTCAGCAGCAAAATCGGCGAGAACTGGTGATTTTCATCACGCCGAGGCTAATCAGTGCTTGAGCCATATAAGGTGCTGTTTTATGAAAACGGGTCAATCTTGGTGACTTTCTACAACTTTTTGTGTGATAGAAGGCTTCTAAATTTGACGCTGCGCCAGATTTAGCTTACAAGGGTTACCGAATTGAGCGCCGAGGTTTTTAATAACGTTGATACGCCGATAAAAACGTATGGTTTCCCTCCCACGACGTGTACAACGATTTATTCGGTTGCCAAACTACCAGAAGTGCTGAGATAATTTTCCGTCTGATCTCGCACTATCGCTCATGAGGTTTCAGTTTAGGTCCCGCCGCTAATTTGATTGGCGGGGCGGGTTATCATTAACGAATAGTCTTAGTAATACCAAAAACATGGCAGAGAAACGCAATATCTTTCTGGTTGGGCCTATGGGTGCCGGCAAAAGCACTATTGGTCGTCAGTTAGCTCAGCAACTCAATATGGAGTTTTTTGACTCCGATCAAGAAATTGAGCGACGTACCGGAGCTGACGTGGGCTGGGTATTCGACGTGGAAGGCGAAGAAGGTTTCCGCGATCGCGAAGAAAAAGTTATTAATGAACTGACGGAAAAGCAAGGCATTGTTCTGGCAACCGGTGGTGGCTCTGTTAAATCCAGAGAAACCCGTAACCGTTTGTCAGCCCGTGGCGTTGTGGTGTACTTGGAAACCACGATCGAAAAGCAGTTAGCCCGTACACAGCGTGACAAAAAACGTCCGTTGTTGCAGGTTGATTCGCCTCCGCGTGAAGTGTTAGAAGCACTGGCAAAAGAACGTAATCCGTTGTACGAAGAAATTGCAGATGTCACCATCCGCACTGACGATCAAAGCGCGAAAGTTGTTGCTAACCAGATTATCAACATGCTGGAAAGTAACTGATTTTAGCATTTTACTAATGCCTCCGGGCGTAAGTTAAGAAGGTTACTGAGCGCGACATGGAGAAGATTACTGTCACGTTAGGGGCGCGTAGCTACCCCATTACGATTGCTGCTGGATTGTTCAATGATCCGGCTTCTTTTAAGCCGCTAAAGGCGGGTGATCAGGTCATGCTGGTCACCAACCAAACGCTGGCTCCACTCTATCTGGACTCGCTCCGGGCAGTGCTGGAACAAAGCGGCATTAAAGTGGATCAGGTGATTTTACCTGATGGCGAGCAGTATAAATCTCTGAGCGTTCTGGAGCAGGTATTTTCTGCCCTTCTGGAAAAACCGCACGGTCGTGATACTACGCTTGTCGCCTTAGGTGGCGGTGTAGTAGGCGACCTGACCGGTTTTGCCGCAGCCTGCTACCAACGCGGTGTTCGCTTCATTCAAGTCCCTACTACCTTATTGTCTCAAGTGGACTCTTCTGTCGGTGGCAAAACCGCAGTGAATCACCCATTGGGCAAGAACATGATTGGTGCTTTCTACCAGCCGGCCTCGGTGGTGATTGACCTTGATTGCCTCAAAACTCTCCCTCCACGTGAGCTTGCTTCCGGGCTGGCTGAAGTGATCAAATACGGCATTATTCTTGATGCTGCTTTCTTTGATTGGCTAGAAGATAATATCGACGCACTACTCGCACTGGAGATGTCAGCATTAGCTTACTGCATCCGCCGTTGTTGCGAATTAAAAGCTGATGTTGTTGCAGCCGATGAACGCGAAGAGAGCGGGATGCGTGCTTTACTTAATTTGGGTCATACTTATGGTCATGCCATAGAGGCTGAAATGGGGTATGGCGTCTGGCTACACGGAGAAGCTGTTGCTGCCGGTATGATGATGGCGGCGCAAACCTCCCGTCGATTGGGCCAATTCTCAGCGAGCGATGTTGAGCGTATTAAAAAACTACTTTTACGTGCCGGTCTGCCTGTCTGCGGGCCGCAGGAAATGACACCTGAGTCCTATCTGCCGCATATGATGCGAGATAAAAAAGTGCTGGCAGGCGAGCTTCGTCTGGTGCTGCCAACCGCGATCGGTCAATCAGAAATCCGTAGCGGTATTGCACTCGACATGGTGTTGGCGTCGATCGCTGATTGCCAGTAATAGGAAATGGCATAAGTACCAAATGCATAAATTCTATATTCATAAGATCTATGCTCATAAGCTCTATGATGTTGTATCATAAGAACATCATATTCCTTTGCTGCGGGCGGTTTAGCCTGTTTGCAGTCAGTAAGTTCAATCAGCCGGATCGCAGTGATAAACGCGGTAGGCTTTTGCCTCTAGTTGGAGGGTTTAGATGGATGATTTAAAGCCGGAAGACGATCTGAAACCAGATAGCAGTGACCGTCGTCCTACACGCGCACGTAAGTCCTCTGCGGGGCCGAAGCTGGCTGTCTCACGTCAACATATGATGATTGGTATCGGCATTTTAGTGCTGCTATTGATTATTATAGCCATCGGTTCAGCCCTGAAAGCGCCGACAGAGCATGAAGCATCTCAACAGAATCCCAATGTTGATGCCGCGAGAAATATCAATCTGTCTGATTCATCTTCGCTCACCAGTGGCAATAATGCACAACCGGGTGTGGTGAACAATGCCAGCGATAGCCATGATGCTAATGGCGTGAAGAACACGGCTCAGCCGCAAGATATCAGTGCACCGCCGATTTCGCCGACACCAACCGAAGCTACAGCACAACCTTCAGCGAACAGCCCGACTCAACGTGTCGAGTTACCGGGCAATATGTCTGATGCGCTCTCCCAGACTCAGGGGCAAGTCGATACGTTGTCTCAGAATATGAATGACGGGCAGACCTCAACCTTGCCGACAGCACCGGCAACGGTTTCTGGCGCAAAAGGGGCGAAAGCACCTGTGACGGGTGAAAGCATTACTCATCCATCACAGAAGCCGGGCACGGTAGTGACTAAATCGCCATCTACCAGCCATAAAAAGCCGACAACGGCGGTCTCTCCGGCAGCCTCTGCGGTACCTGCTAAATCAGGTTCGGCGAATGGCAGCAGTAGTGCGTTGAAAAATGCACCAAGCAGCCACTTCACGCTACAGCTGAGCAGTGCATCTCGCTCAGACACGCTGAATGCCTATGCCAAGCAGCAAAAATTATCTGACTATCATGTCTATGAAACTAAACGTGATGGCAAGCCTTGGTACATTTTAGTGAGTGGTAACTATGCCTCTTCTGCTGACGCAAAAAGGGCAATCACGACACTACCAGCCGATGTTCAGGCGAAAAAACCGTGGGTTAAACCTGTACAACAAGTACAGCAAGACCTTAAAAAATAAATCATTCTTATTTGTGCGCTGATGTGCTGTTTGAAACAGAGTACAATCTGCGGCTCTGAATTATTAAGTAGCTAACTGACGGCATGAAGAAAAACCGCGCTTTTCTAAAATGGGCTGGTGGGAAATATCCGCTGGTTGATGACATTCGACGCCATCTTCCAGCGGGAGACTGCTTGATAGAGCCATTCGTCGGTGCGGGGTCGGTGTTTCTTAACACTGAGTATGAGTCTTACATACTGGCCGATATCAACAGTGACCTCATCAACCTCTACAATATCGTGAAGGAGCGCACTGATGACTTTGTGCGCGACGCTCGGGTATTATTCACGGGTGATTTCAATAATTCCGAAAGTTTTTACCTTCTGCGTCATGAGTTTAACTCTAGTAACGACACCTATCGCCGGGCATTACTGTTTCTCTATCTGAATCGTCATTGTTATAACGGTCTGTGCCGTTATAATTTGAGCGGTGAATTCAATGTGCCTTTTGGTCGTTACAAAAAACCTTACTTCCCGGAAGCTGAGCTATATTGGTTTGCTGAAAAGTCGCAACATGCTGTATTTGTTTGTGAGCACTATCAGGAAACGCTATTAAAAGCCGTGCACGGTGCCGTGGTTTACTGCGATCCTCCGTATGCGCCGCTCTCTGCGACCGCCAATTTTACGGCATATCACACCAACAATTTTGGTATTGCGGATCAACAGAATTTGGCGCGTCTGGCTTACCAGCTTTCGGCCGAAAGCCAGATTCCGGTTCTGATCTCTAACCACGATACAGAACTGACGCGTGACTGGTATCATCAGGCGTCACTGCATGTCGTGAAAGCGCGCCGTACTATCAGCCGTAATATCCTAGGCCGTAGTAAAGTGAACGAGCTTTTGGCGCTGTATAGCTGAGCGGAAACTTCTGCTCGGTAAAGATTCCAACCCAGTGGTTTATGAAACAGCAGCCTGATCCTTATGTAGAGGGTGAGATCTGCTCAATGGATGCTTCATAAAACAAAGAGATACGTTTGGAGACGCGGATGAAAAAGTTTTTAATTGCCCCATCTATTCTGTCAGCAGATTTTGCCCGTTTGGGTGAGGATACCGCCAAGGTACTCGCCGCTGGTGCTGATATTGTGCATTTTGATGTGATGGACAATCATTACGTTCCTAATCTGACCATCGGGCCGATGGTGTGTCAGGCGCTGCGTGACTACGGTATTACTGCGCCAATTGATGTGCATCTGATGGTGAAGCCGGTTGACCGTATCGTCCCGGATTTCGCCAAGGCCGGTGCCACCTATATCTCATTCCATCCTGAAGCCTCAGAGCATGTTGACCGCACACTGCAACTCATCAAAGAGAGTGGCTGTAAGGCGGGTCTGGTGTTCAACCCAGCCACGTCCCTGAGCTACCTTGATTATGTGATGGATAAGTTGGATGTCATTCTGCTGATGTCGGTCAACCCCGGTTTTGGCGGGCAATCATTTATCCCCGAGACACTGAACAAGCTGCGGCAGGTGCGTAAGCTTATCGATGACAGCGGTTATGACATCCGTCTGGAAGTGGATGGCGGGGTGAAAGTGGATAACATTCGCCAGATAGCCGCTGCGGGTGCCGATATGTTTGTTGCCGGTTCGGCTATTTTCAGTCAACCGGATTATGCTGCGGTCATTGATGCGATGCGCAGTGAACTGGCGATGTCGGCCCATGACTAAGTTTAGTGCTATTCGTGGTGTGGCTTTCGATCTGGATGGCACATTAGTGGATAGCGCGCCGGGGCTTGCCAGCGCGATTGATATGGCGTTGGCGCATCAAGGCTTACCTGTTGCCGGTCAAGATCGAGTTTCTACCTGGATTGGTAATGGCGCTGATGTGCTCGTCGAACGTGCGTTGCGCTGGGCTGGTTGTGAGCCTGATGCTCAGGCGGTTGCCCATACCCGCGAGCTGTTTGACCACTATTATGCCAAAACGGTTGAGCAGGGGAGCCAACTCTTCCCGCAGGTAAAAGCTACCTTGGCACAGTTGGCGGCCAGTGGCTTGCCCATGGGGCTGATTACCAATAAGCCCACGCCCTTTGTTGCGCCTTTGCTGGCGTCACTGGGCATTGCTGATTATTTCTCCGTTATCATTGGCGGGGATGATGTGGTGGTGAAGAAGCCCCATCCGGCTCCACTCTATTTGCTGTTGGCTAAACTTGGCCTGCATGCTCGCGAAATGCTGTTTGTCGGTGATTCGCGTAATGACATTATGGCCGCACAGGCCGCAGGTTGCCCCAGTGTTGGGCTGACCTATGGATATAATTACGGTGAAGCTATTGCCACCAGTCACCCCGACTGCGTGATAGATCACTTTGCCGATCTGTTGCCCGCTATCGGGCTACCATCTCTAAAAGATCAGGAAGTATAAAATGAGTCATCCCACTGAATTAGCTCAACCTGTTGTATCCAATAAACCTATCGTATTTAGCGGCGCGCAACCGTCCGGTGAATTGACCATTGGTAATTACATGGGTGCGCTGCGTCAGTGGGTACAGATGCAAGATGATTATGATTGCATCTATTGCATTGTTGACCTGCATGCCATTACGGCGCGTCAAGATCCCGCGCTGTTAAGAAAAAGGACGCTGGACACACTGGCACTCTATCTGGCTTGCGGTATCGACCCGAAGAAAAGCACCATTTTCGTTCAGTCCCATGTACCAGAGCACTCTCAACTGAGCTGGGCGCTGAACTGCTACACCTATTTTGGCGAACTGAGCCGCATGACCCAGTTCAAAGACAAGTCAGCCCGCTATGCCGAAAACATTAATGCTGGCTTGTTTGATTACCCGGTGTTGATGGCAGCGGATATCTTGCTGTATCAGACCAATCAGGTGCCAGTGGGTGAAGACCAGAAACAGCATCTAGAGCTGAGCCGCGATATCGCGAACCGATTTAATAATCTGTATGGCGATATCTTTAAAATCCCTGAGCCGTTTATTCCTAAAGCCGGTGCGCGGGTGATGTCGTTGCAAGACCCGACCAAGAAGATGTCCAAATCAGATGACAATCGCAACAATGTCATTGAGTTGCTGGAAGATCCTAAGTCGGTGGTGAAAAAGATTAAGCGGGCGATGACGGACTCTGATGAGCCAGCGGTGATCCGCTATGACACTGAAAAGAAAGCCGGTGTCTCTAACCTGCTGGATATTCTCTCGGGTGTGACAGGCAAATCAGTCCCTGAGCTGGAAGCGCAGTTTGAAGGCCAAATGTACGGCCATTTGAAAGGCGCTGTTGCCGAGGCGGTTTCCGGTATGCTGAGTGAGCTACAGGCGCGTTATCACACTTATCGTGAAGATGAGGCTTTCTTGCAGGAAGTGATGCGGGAAGGGGCAGCCAAGGCTCGCGCTCGTGCTCAAGAAACATTATCGAAAGTGTACGAAGCTATTGGTTTTGTCGCGCATCCGTAAGTAATGACATAGCAATATCGAGGTGGAGAGGATAAGCAGAAGAGTAAAGCGTCCGCGCCAGGACGGCGCGGCTCGAGCCCCCATGGAAGGGTTTACGGCGTCTTTACGATCTGCTTGTTTTCTCCACCGGTAATCGACCACTTTCCCCCTTCTGCGTCAACTCAGCTCAACCCACCTTTTCGACTTGCTCCGCCACTTTGCCGTGCTCGGCGCTGGAAAACCAATTCAGTTTTTCACGTAAGCTGACCACGCTGCCGACAATGATCAGGCTGGGGCTGCTGACCTGCTGGGAAAGGAGCGCTAACTGACTCAGTTCGCCACTGACCACTCGCTGATGCCGCGAGGTGCCATTTTCCACCAGTGCCACCGGTGTTGTGGCAGACATGCCGTGTCGAATCAGTTGCTGCTGGATCTCTCCGGCTTGCGACAACCCCATATAGAACACCAGTGTTTGTTTCTCCGCCGCCAAATTAGCCCAATCCAATTGACTCTCTTTCTTGGCATGGCCGGTAATTAGCCGCACACTTTGCGCATGATCACGATGGGTCAAGGGGATGCCGCTATAGGCAGAACAGCCCGACGCGGCCGTAATCCCCGGCACCACTGAGAAAGGAATGCCGTGTTCGGCCAGTGTTTCTAGCTCTTCGCCGCCACGGCCAAAAATAAACGGGTCGCCGCCTTTCAACCGCACCACCCGCTTGCCTTGCTGTGCTTGCTGCAACAGGATTTGATTAATTTGATCCTGCGGAACACTGTGATGACCCGACTGTTTGCCGACAAAAATTCGCTCGGCATCGCGCCGCACCAGATTCATCACCTCATCGGAGACTAACCGGTCATACACCACCACATCGGCTTGCTGAATCTGCTGCAAACCTTTTAAGGTCAGCAAACCCGCATCGCCCGGCCCTGCGCCCACTAACACCACTTCACCGCGATCAGAGAGCGGCGCATTGAACAACTGCTCAATGTGTTGCTCGGCTTGGACCTGATCGTCATTCGCCAGAGATTGCGCCAAACGATCGTGGGTCAGCAGCTTCTCCCAAAAACGGCGGCGATTGGGCATAGCGGCAAAATGTTGCTTCACCCGCTGGCGTAAATTTCCCGCCAACTGGGCCAGTTGCCCCAAATGCAGTGGCAGCATGGCTTCGAGTTTTTCCCGCAGTAGCCGTGCCAGTACCGGCGCTTTACCGCCAGAGGAGATAGCTATCATGATGGGTGAGCGGTCAATGATTGATGGCATGATAAAACTGGTGCGCTTCGGATCATCCACCACATTGCAGAACACGCGCTGTTGGTTGGCACTTTGATAGACCAACGCATTGACTGCCACCTGATCGGTTGCCGCAATCACCAACCACTTCTCTGCCAGCAGCTCGGGAACAAATTCGCTGCTCACTAAAGAGAGCCGCCCTTGCTCGGCCCAATCGTGAAATTGTGGCGTAAATTCGCAGGCGTTGACCGTGACGATAGCCCCCGCCTCCAGCAGCAAGCGGGCTTTGCGTTCGGCCACTTCACCACCACCGACCAGCAGGCAGGCTTTGTTTTGCAGTTGGCAGAAAATCGGGAAGTAGTCCATCGGCAATCCTTCAGATTAAGGGAGCAGAGTGATAAAGCCCGCCTTTGCAGGCGGGATAAGGCGGGTAAACAGTTACTCTTTCACCGCGTGTGGTGCGCTGATGGCCGCAGGTTGCGGGCGCTGCTCGCGTGGCGTGGCATACCAGTAGCCCAGCCCCATAAAGACGGCACCCGACAAGGTGTTACCCAGTGTGACCCACAACAGGTTGTGACCAATGCCGCTCAGGGTATAAGCCTCGCTGTGATGACCAAACCATGACAGTGCGAACAGGGTCATGTTGGCCACTGAGTGCTCATAGCCAGAAGCAATAAAGGCCAGTAAACACCACCAGATAGCGATAAATTTCGCCGCGCCTTCGACGCGGATTGCCATCCAGATCGCCAGACAAACCAGCCAGTTACATAATACACCCTTGAAGAATAAGGTCATAGCGGGCGCGGAGGTTTTTGCCAGCGCGGCGGTGTGTACCAAGCTGGTATCCACGGTAAGCAAGCTGCCGCCGCCGTAGTAATAGAGCAGGGCGACAAATACCGAACCCAGCAGATTCCCCAACCAGGTTTGTGGCAATACCGCCCACATTTGGCTGGATTTGATGGTGCCCGCTTTCACGCCGAAGGTCAGGAACATGGTGTGACCGGTGAACAGCTCAGAACCGGCGATAATCACCAAGGTCAGCGCCAGACCAAAGGTGGCCCCCATGACCAGCGGACGGTAAGCTGGGTCGATCAGGTTACCTAGGGTGAAAATCAGAATAATGCCAAGGCCAACATAGGCACCGGCCATGGCTGAACCAATCCAGAAACCCAGCGGGCTGTCTTTGGCCAGTTTGACGATGCGTGCCGCGTTAGCCGCGCATTTGTTAATCGTATCTGTGTACATTTTTAATCCCAATCCCCTCGCTCTTGTCGCTGCAGCGGTGTTCGCTGCTCTCGCTAACCCGAATCACTTACTGCCGTTGATCTCAAAATAAATAAGCTCATCGGGATTAACTCGTTGGCTGCCTTGCTGCAACGCCAATATCTTTGGGGATGATTTAGTGTTGTTTTGTCGGTAGGGTCGGTTACCCGCTATTTAACACGCTTTGACTTGTACGATGCCCTCACGGACTCGCGCGTCATAATGGGTCACCGAGCGCGTTTCATCTTCCAGACAGTAGCCATCATGCAGGCGAAAGTGCTGTTTTTTCAGGGGGCTGGCGACCCACAGATCACCTTGATGCTCGGCAATCAATCCTCGCGACAGCACACTGGCTTGCGCAAAGGGATCGATGTTGCTGATGGCGAAAACCTGCTCGTCAGAGTAAGGACGGAAAACCGCGATGTGATGTTCGCCGATCAGGCCGCACACGCCGCTGCCGGGCAAAATATCGTCTAACTGGCAAAGGGGGATCCACTGGCTCATCGATTTTCCTCCAATTCTAGCACCCGCACGGGGATGCGCTCATCCGGGCGGGCTGGGCGATGTTGTTCACGTTCAGCCACCACTTGCACATTCGGGTCGCGCAACGGGCTATTGATAAAGTGGGCAAAGCGAACCTGTGCCGCAGGATTCTCGACAGTGGCTTTCCATTCACAGGTCACTTTGTCGCGCAGACGGGCGATATCAGCTTCCAACTGGTCGTTGATGCCCAGTTTGTCATCGAGGATCACCGCCCGCAGGTAGTTAATGCCGCCTTCTAAACTCTCCAGCCACACTGAAGTGCGTTGCAGCTTATCGGCGGTGCGGATGTAAAACATCATAAAGCGGTCGAGATAGCGCATCAGGGTCTCTTCATCCAGATCCGCTGCCAGTAAGTCCGCGTGACGTGGCTTCATGCCGCCGTTACCGCAGACATACAGGTTCCAGCCGTTTTCGGTCGCAATAATCCCCACGTCTTTGCCCTGCGCTTCGGAACATTCGCGGGTACAACCAGAGACACCAAACTTCATTTTGTGTGGCGTGCGGATGCCTTTGAAGCGATGCTCCAGTGCGACACCAAAGCCCACGCTGTCACCGACACCAAAGCGGCACCAAGTACTGCCGACGCAGGTTTTCGCCATACGCAGCGCTTTGGCATAGGCATGGCCGGTTTCAAAGCCCGCTTCAATCAACTGCGCCCAGATAGTGGGCAGATCGTCTTTTTGCGCGCCAAACATCCCAACGCGCTGTGAGCCGGTCAGTTTGGTGTACAGATTATACTCTTTGGCGATGCGACCAATGGCTAGCAGGCCATCCGGCGTGATCTCCCCACCCGGTGAGCGCGGGATGATCGAGTAAGTGCCATCTTTTTGGATATTGCCGAGGAAGTTGTCATTGGTGTCCTGCAACGGGGTGTGTTGCGGCTCCAGAATATAGTCATTCCAGCAAGAGGCCAGCAGTGACCCGACCGTCGGTTTACAGACTTCACAGCCGTAGCCTTTGCCGTATTTCTCGCGCAGGGCATCAAAGGACTTAATCCCCTCAACACGGATCAGGTGATACAGCTCTTGGCGCGAATAGGCGAAGTGCTCACACAAATGGTGATTAACTTCAATACCTTGCTTGCTGAGTTCCGCATTCAGCACTTGGGTGACCAGCGGAATGCAACCGCCACAACCGGTGCCCGCTTTGGTGGCGGATTTTAGCGCCGCGACAGTGTGGCAGCCCTGCCCGATGGCCTGAATAATGTCGCCTTTGGTGACATCAAAACAGGAGCAGATCTGCGCGGTATCGGGCAGCGAATCTACCCCCATAGCGGGTTTACTGCCCGCGTGGGCAGGGAGGATCAGGCTGTCAGGATTGTCTGGCAGCTCGATATTATTCAGCGCCAGTTGCAGCAGGTTGCCGTAATCGGAGGTATCCCCGACCAACACCGCACCCAGCAGGGTTTTGTTGTCGGCACTGACCACCAGACGCTTATAAATCTCTTTATTTTCATCCAGATAAACGTAGCTGCGCGCGCCTTCAGTGCGACCGTGGGCATCACCAATCCCGCCCACATCGACACCCAGCAACTTCAGCTTGGCGCTCATGTCGGCACCCTTGAAGGCATTTTCGCGGCCTAACAGGTGATCGGCGGTGACCTGCGCCATTTTGTAACCCGGCGCAACCAGCCCGAAGGTCCGCTCTTGCCATGAAGCACACTCACCAATGGCGTACACATCAGGATCGGAGGTCTGGCAATAATCATTGATGGCAATACCGCCCCGGCGCGCTGTGGCTAAACCGCATTGATGAGCCAGTTTGTCTTGCGGGCGAATCCCGGTGGAGAAGACGATAAAATCGACTTCTAACTGCGAACCATCAGCAAACTGCATGGTTTTGCGGCTGTTCTGGCCTGAATGAATGATTTCTTGGGTATTTTTGCCGGTATGGACTCTGACGCCCATGCGCTCAATCTTCTGGCGCAGTTGGTCGCCGCCCATCGGGTCAAGTTGCTCAGCCATTAATACAGGAGCAAATTCAATCACATGGGTTTCAACGCCGAGGCTTTTTAATGCCCCTGCTGCTTCCAACCCGAGCAGCCCGCCGCCGATGACCGCCCCGCGTTTGCTGCGGCGGGTACAGGCTTCGATAGCATTCAGATCTTCAATGGTACGATAGACAAAACAGTCTTGCCCTTCGCTGCCTTTGATTGGCGGAACCCACGGATAGGAGCCGGTCGCCATAATCAGCTTGTCGTAATAGAGGGTGCGACCGCTGTTGGAGTGAATCACTTTCTCGGTGCGGTTGATAGTAATGGCGCGTTCGCCCACCAGCACTTTGACGCCGTGTTTTTCGTAAAAGCCTTCACGAACCAGTGACAGTTCTTCGGCGGTATGGTGGGAGAAGTAAGAGGAGAGATGAACCCGGTCATAAGCGATGCGAGGCTCTTCGCAAAATACGGTTATCTCAAATTGGTCTTTATCTGCTTTATCCAGTAAGTCTTCAATAAAGCGGTGGCCGACCATGCCGTTGCCGATGATGGCAAGTTTGACTTTGCTCATTTTTGCCTCAATTTTTAATTTTCTACCCTCACCTTAATCTTCCGCACAGCGCACTTATTGATGTAAATCAATTTGCCCTTCATATACCTCTAAGGTGGTAGATGGCTGATTTTTAACGTTTTTTATAAGTTGCGGATTTCATTCATCTTTAGCTGAATGGTTTCAGTTTTGGTTTTTTTATTCATTAAAATAAAACGGTGTTTTATTAAAAGAAAATCGGGCGGGTGAGGGCTGATCGGATAAGCTAAGAACCAATAGCGCCGAAAGTGGCAAAGGGATAATGGAGGCATCAATGTCAGCACCATCCTCAACGAATCATTTACTGACCAGCATCAACCGTGTGCGCCTTGCTGGGCAAACCGGACTTTGGCAGATCACTGTCACGGAGGGCAAAATCAGTGCGATTTCGCCGCAACCGGAATCACTGCCAACCGGGGCGGGCGTACTGGATGCGCAGGGCGGTTTAGCATTGCCCCCCTTTGTCGAGCCGCATATTCATCTGGATACCACCCAAACCGCTGGGCAGCCGAGCTGGAATCAGTCGGGAACCCTGTTTGAGGGCATAGAGCGCTGGGCTGAGCGCAAAGCGCTGCTCACACGCGAGGATGTCAAGCAGCGGGCATGGCAGACACTGAAATGGCAAATCGCCAACGGCATTCAGCATGTTCGTACCCATGTGGATGTCTCCGATCCCAGCCTGACCGCCCTGAGTGCCATGCTGGAAGTGAAAGAGGAGGTCAGTCCGTGGGTGGAGATGCAGATTGTGGCCTTCCCACAGGAGGGAATTCTCTCCTATCCCGATGGCGCGGTGCTGTTGGAAGAGGCGCTGCGACTGGGCGCGGATGTGGTGGGAGCCATCCCGCACTTTGAGTTTACCCGCGAATATGGCGTCGAATCGCTGCATATCGCCTTTGCGTTGGCGCAGAAATATCAGCGGCTGGTGGATGTACACTGTGATGAGATTGATGATGAGCAGTCGCGCTTTGTCGAAACGGTGGCGGCTTTGGCGCACCGCGAAAACATGGGCGCGCGGGTGACTGCCAGCCACACCACGGCGATGCACTCCTATAATGGCGCTTATGCTTCGCGTTTATTCCGCCTGCTGAAAATGTCCGGTATTCATTTTGTCGCCAATCCCTTGGTGAATATTCACCTGCAAGGGCGCTTCGATACTTATCCGAAGCGGCGCGGCATTACGCGGGTCAAAGAGATGTTGGCAGCAGACATTAATGTCTGCTTCGGTCACGACGATGTGTTTGACCCTTGGTACCCACTGGGCACCGCCAATATGTTGCAGGTGCTGCATATGGGGCTACATATTTGCCAACTGATGGGATACGGCCAAATCAATGATGGGCTGAATCTGATAACCCACAACAGCGCCAAGACGATGAACTTATCGGATTATGGTTTGCAGCCGGGCAATAGCGCCAATCTGATTATTCTGCCAGCAGAGAGCGGTTTTGATGCGGTGCGGCGACAGGTGCCGGTGCGCTACTCCATTCGTCATGGGGTGCTAATTGCTCAGACGCAGCCAGCCGAGAGCCGGATCTATTTGGGGCAGGAAGAGGTGGTTAACTTTAAGTAGGGAAACTGCTCTGTAAGTAGAGATAATGCCCTACAAGTAGGAATAGCGCCCTGCCGCCATTGCGGTGGCAGGGCTGTAAATCAGTACATTACATCATTAGTGTGTGACATGGCCGTGACTGCGGTGCTTGGTGAAGAAGCCCAGAATCAGGCACATCACGAAGACCGCCAGATAGAGGCCATTTGCCGTTGCCAGTGCAGCATGAACACCACTGTTCGCCACTATCGGGCCAGTGACCACGAAGGTCAGCATGGTGCCTACGGTGCCGCAGGTCAGAATGAAGTTCACCAGTTTTGGCGAGGAGACTTTGGTTTGCAGCGAGCCGAGTGTAATCAGTGTGGTGTAAATGGCACTGGAGACAAAGCCTAACGCCAGAATGTAGTAGCTCAGATAGGTTGGATTATCCGTACTGACAAACAGATACATCGCCAGTGTTGCCAGCGCAGCCAACACGGTCACGATGCGTTGCAAGTCAAAGAAGCGCAGGATAAAGCTGAACACCCACATCCCAATCATGTATGAGATCCAGAAGTTACTGACCAGTTGGCCTGCTTGGCTGATATCCATATTGAAGGTTTTGGTCGCGTATTCCGGCACCCACTGGATGAAACCGAGTTGACCCAAGATGTAGCACAGTGCGGCAATCGACAGGAAAAGCACGCCAATGCCCCACTTCTCTTTCGCCACGGGTTTGTTTTCATCGGTGGCTTTATGGCCCAGTACCGGGAACTCAGAGCAGAGTGTCAGCACGAAAATGCCGACATACAGCAGGCCGATGCAAGCATACACCCAGTACCACTCGATATGGCGCGCCAGCAGCATTGCCGCAGCCACTGGGAAAATCATCCCCGCCATACTGAAGAAGGAGTCGGTAAACAGCAGGCGCGAGCCACGTTGACGGCCTTCGTACATGTGGGTGACCAGAAACGTGCCGATCGACATGGTGATCCCGCTAACGACCCCGAGGATGAACATGCTGATGGAGAAGACCATCAGATTGTGACCCACCATCAACCCGGCAATCGCTATCAACATCAGAATAAAGCCAAATACCAACTGACGTTTTAATGGAATGATTTCCATCAACCAGGCATTGAGGAAAATAGAGATCAAAATACCCGCATTAAGGAAAGTGAATGTGTTACTCATACTGGCAATAGGCAGATTGAAATACTCCGCGATATTCCCCATCACCATCCCGGTGACAATAACTAACGCACCGGTCAGGGCGTAAGAAAAGTAACTTATCCAAGTCAGTCGAAGGCGATTGCTGTTATTCATAGAGGGGCCTGTGTCAGCATAGAGTTAAGACGACCATAGTTAAATATAACCATCGTAGTTAATATAACCATCGTAGCTAATATCATCATAGTAAGAACATCGATAAAAAGGGTGAAAACCAATTCATTACTCAGGCGGCGAATCCTAGCACAGGCATAGTGAGTTTTTGTGATTTACATCCAATTTTTAATGTAATGCGTGAAATGTGATAGAGAATAATAGTGAGGCGTCACATATTACGGTTGGAAATACGTGATTCAGGTTCTTAATTTCATTAAATTCCAAGCCCCTGCTTGACCCTGTTTAGGCTCTGTTTAAGTTACTCAGGTTGTTTCGGGTATGATTTCTCTCACTTTTCTGGCCGCAAGCGCCGATAAAAATTGCTGATAAAACAGAGCGTAATGAGTCTGTTTATTTTTAGTCATCAAGATACAGGGAATTGATCGTAATGAGTCATTGGACGACCGCCGCCGTGCTCTGGGTTCGCGAGTGCCGTTGAGTCAGATTATTTATCAAGGAAGGCGTTATTCCGCCTGGTTGGGGATAGCCGCGATTCTGATGCTATTTATCGCCCCGGTGGTTTCCGTCTCACTGGCGCTCACCTACGAGAAAAACACACCCGCCATCATGATGATGGCTGATGACACCATGGAGATGGCGAGTCACCACGGCAGTGGGCCAGAGGCGCATCACGGTGCGAAAACTGCTGATTCTGCTGAGCATGGGAACCATCATGACAGCATGATGATGGATCATGCCGCCTGTGGATATTGTGTATTACTGACCCATCTCCCCTTACTTAATACGGCTTTTAAAGCGGATATCCGCTCGGCATTACTGCTGGCTGAATTATCTCCACCGCTATTTATCTATCCGCAAGTCATTAAAGATCACTATTCTGAGAGTCAACCTCGCGCGCCGCCTACCGTTTATTCCTGATCATTCAATAAAGCATTAAACCACTTATTTGGTATGGACTATCTGGTGAACCATTACTCACCAGACTCATCTCTATTGCCCAAGGAATAATTATGTCTGGCAAGAATAACGGCTGTAAAAAAACATTATTGGCGTGCGCAGTGACTTCCGCGCTTGCTGTATTGACCTTAAATGCGGCGGTCGCGGCCCATGAGCATGGGGTGACCGCCGATCCTGTGACGAATAACGCCACCGAAAATCGCGGCGATAAAAAAGCGAATGACGCGGATGTCATTACGGTCACCGCCCCTCAGTATTCGCCGCTCACTATTGTCACTTCCCCTAAAACTCCGCGCCAGCCCGTCCCGGCCAGTGATGGCGCAGACTACCTGAAAACCATCCCCGGTTTTTCGCAAATCCGTAATGGCGGCACCAATGGCGATGTGGTATTCCGCGGCATGTTTGGCTCGCGCATCAAAATTTTGACTGACGGTGCCGAAACCCTCGGTACTTGCCCCTCGCGAATGGATGCCCCCACTTCCTATATTTCACCGGAGAGCTTTGATCTGCTGACGGTGGTGAAGGGGCCACAATCAGTGCTATGGGGGCCGGGCGCTTCCGCTGGCACGATTCTGTTTGAGCGCGAACGGCCCCATTTTGATCAAGCTGGTGTAAAAGGGAGTGCCAGCTTGCTGACGGGGTCCAACGGGCGCTGGGATAAAAACCTCGATGCGAGTCTGGGCAACGAGCAAGGCTATCTGCGCATGATGGGCAATCAGTCTCAAGCCGGTGACTATAAGGATGGCAACGGCACGCGGGTGCCATCCAAGTGGGATAAGTGGAATGCAGATATCGCGCTGGGATGGACGCCAGATGCCGATACTTTGCTTGAGCTGACGGCGGGTAAAGGCGATGGTGAGGCGAGCTATGCCGGGCGTGGCATGGACGGCTCTCAGTTCTTGAGAGAGAGTTTGGGGGCGCGTTTCGAGAAAACCAATATCGGCGAGGTGCTGGATAAGATTGAGGCCAAGGTTTACTACAATTACGTCAATCATATTATGGATAACAATACATTACGTACCCCGCCGATGATGGCGATGTCCAGTAATCTAGACCGCCGCACGATGGGGGGGCGAGTGATGGGGACATGGCTGTGGGAGGATCTGAAGTTGGAGGCGGGTTCTGACCTGCAAACCAATACGCATCGTAAGAACAGACAAAATACCTGGAACAAAAATGCCAGCTTCGCGAACTATGGTCTGTTCGGCGAACTGACTTGGACGATGAGTGAACAAGATAAGCTGATTACGGGCGGTCGTCTGGACCATAATAAGGTCACCAATTATACCCGCGCCGATGAACCTACGCGCTCTGCCACGCTACCTGCGGGCTTCATGCGCTTTGAGCATAATCTGGCTGATGCGCCAGTGATGTGGTATGCCGGCGTGGGCCATACCGAGCGTTTTCCAGATTACTGGGAGCTATTTTCCCCGACATTCGGGCCGACGGGATCGACCAGTGCTTTTGATGGGGTAAAAAGTGAAAAGACCACCCAGCTTGATATTGGTGCGCAATACAGCGGCAAGCAGCTAAACGGCTGGGTCTCTGCTTATCTGGGCCGTGTGAATGATTTTATTCTGTTCAAGTATGACCCCAAAAACCTGCGTATCAGTCAGGCGGATAATATCAACGCCACTATTATGGGCGGTGAGATGGGGGCGGGATATGCTTTCAATGACCACTGGAAAGCTGATGCCAGTCTGGCCTACGCGTGGGGCGAGAACACGAGCAATAACCGTCCATTGCCGCAAATCCCTCCGCTTGAAGCCCGGCTGGGGCTGACCTTTGAAACGGGCAACTGGAGCAGCACGGGACTATGGCGTCTGGTCAGCAGTCAGCATCGGGTGGCGATTAACGAAGGGAACGTGGTCGGTAAAGATTTCTCCAACAGCGCGGGCTTCGGTGTGCTCTCGACCAATGTGGCCTACAAAGTCACGGAGCAAGTGAAGGTGAGTGGGGGCATCGATAATCTGCTGAATAAAGCCTATAGCGAGCACCTCAATCTGGCCGGTAACAGCGGGTTTGGTTACTCCGTCAATACGCCAGTTAATGAGCCGGGACGGACACTCTGGGCGAAGATGAATGTCACCTTCTAAGCACAGCCCTTCGACCCTGACGCTGGCTATTTAATATCCATGAGCAAAAAGAGTGTGGCAGTCGGTGGCTTGCCACACTCTTTCAATTAACGGCGTTCGTTGGGTGGCATCACCGAATCGCGCATGATAATCGTGGGGGGGAAGCTGGCAGGGGGCGTCTGCGGATTAATCAGTAATTGCGTGGCATACTGCGCCATATCAACAATAGGAAAATGCAGGCTGGTTAATGCCGGACTGACAAAAGGGGCGCGTTCACCACTGTCATAGCAAATCAATGAGATATCTTGCGGCACCTGCAAATGATGCTTATTGATAGCCAACAGTGCGCCAATCGCCATCTCTTCATTACAGCAATAAATGGCCGTTGGCAAGTGAGGCTGTTTGAGGATCTCGTCGGCGCGCTGATAGCCACTCTCCAGATCATAAACCCCTTCTACACAGGCGATTGGCTCCAAATCGGCCGACCGCATGGCATCAATAAACCCCTGACGACGTAACTCGCTCGAGTAGCGCTGCGCAGAACCACTGATACACGCAATCCGCCGATGACCCGCATCGATAAGCACTTGAGTCGCCATTTGACTAGCACGGCGGTGATCGAAGGGCACACAGCGGGTTTCAAGGCCGGGGACGAATCTATCGAGTAAGACGAATGAGCGACCTGCGGCAGCTAACTGACACAGCCTTTCATCACTGAGAAAACGGACATGGAGGATTAAGCCATCACAGCGTAAGTTATACAGGCGCTGAATAGCCTGCCACTCTTTATCCGCATTATCCCGCCCCTGAGTGACCAATAACTGCTTACCCTGAGACTCGGTTTCTGTTTGCACAAAATCCATCAACGCGCCAAAGAAGCCGCCGCGATAGGAGGTCGTCACCAGCCCGAGCGTATTGCTTTGGCTTGATGCTAATGCCCGCGCGGCTGGGTTTGGGGTGTACCCCAACACCGCTACTGCTTGTTCTACCTTTTCGCGCGTCAGGGCTTTGACATTGGTATCACCGTTGACCACGCGGGAAACCGTAGCGCGGGAGACCCCGGCCAGTACCGCGACATCTTCCAGTGTTACCATTTCTTTCTCCCATCCCCTATGTATTTGAAATTGCAGGGGCGTTCGCTGCCGACCTGCAACTTCAATGACTTAGGGTATACAATTTAAAAGTCGCCACAATAGCTAACTTAACATCACAAATCTGCGAACTGAGGCAAGTAAGGTTTATTGACCTGTAGAACCTCTTCCAGTAACGGCTGAGCAATGCTGGCGTTAGCAATCAGTGGGTTAGTCACTAGCGCCAACAAGGCACTGCGACGATCACCGTGCACCGCAGCTTCAATGGTCAGGCGCTCATAGGCTTTGACCTGCTGCGTTAATCCGTGCATCGCCACAGGTAAGGGGCCGAAAGTGAGTGGATGAGCACCTTGTGCATCGACAATACAGTTCGTTTCTACCACAGAGCCGTCGGATAAACCGCGAATCGCACCACGGTTTGTCGTATTCACAACTAATTGCGTACCTAAATTATTATAAATAGCACGAATAAGCTCTAATGCCACTTCCGAATAAAATGATCCGCCACGGAAGCTGAGCTGCTCGGGTTTGCTATCCAGATGGGGATCAGCGTACAGATCGAACAGCTCTTTTTCTACCTGCATCACCTGTTCTGCGCGTGTACCCCGCTCGGCCGCCGCAGCCATCTCTTCTGCCAGCATATCCTGAGTCTGGTAGAAATAGCGATGATACGGGCAAGGAATCGCCCCCATGGCTCGCAAGAATTCCGGCGGCCATGGCGCTTCCTTAATGTTATTCATGGTCAGCGAAGCCCCGTCGCACAGCATATCCATTACATCGGCAGTCACATTCTTACCCTGCTGCAACACCTCATGCACCCACACCATATGGTTTAGCCCGGCGAAGCGTAGCTGGATATCCTCATAAGGCGCATGCAGCAAATTGGCGATCATATGGTGCATGCTGATCGGAACATTACACAGACCGATAATTTTCGCTTTGCTATAACGGGTTACCGCTTCGGTGACGATCCCGGCAGGATTGGTGAAGTTAATGATCCAGGCGTCGGGTGCCAGTCGCTCGACTTTAGCGGCAATATCCAGCATCACCGGAATGGTGCGCAGGGCTTTGGCAAAACCGCCGACTCCGGTGGTTTCCTGCCCGAGCAAATTATATTTTAGCCCCAATCGTTCATCTGCTGCTCGCGCAGGAAGCTGGCCGACACGGAATTGTGTTAGGACAAAGCTCGCCCCTTCGATGGCGCTATCCAGCGAGAAGTGAACAGTGACTTTGACTTTCTCCAGCCCGTGACGATCCAACATTCTGCGGGTCAGTGCGGCAATAATCTCCACTTTTTGACGACCCAATTCAACATCAGCCAATGCCAATTCAGTGACCGGTAACTGTTCAATGCGCTGAATCAGCCCATCAACTAACTCAGGGGTATAGCTACTACCGCCACCAATAATGGCAATTTTAAAGGTTTTCATCATTTGGCCTCAAAATGGATTAATTAGAAATGAGAGCGCTCTCATTTGGAGGCAGATTAACGATTAACCAAAAACAAAATGGGACGTTTATCCCAAAAACGGCAGTTAGTGGGTAAGAAAATCTGCGAGACGTGATCTCGGTAGCAGAATTTCACTGTTGCCGTGGGCTGCGTCGATGGGTTAATTTGGCTAATTAATCGCTATTGTGCTGCTTATTTATCGAAGTGACGTGTTTTCAGCGAAAATGCGCATTTTGTTACGTAAAAAACGGTAAATGGGTGGCATTACGCGGGTTAGCTCTCTAGAATCAAAGCGCTTTTCCGCTGTTTGTACCCTACAGAAAGGAACCGTTAATGTTCAAACGTACTTTAGTGACCTTCATCGCACTTTGTTCCCTTAGCGCCGTGGCGCCCGCGGCTTTAGCGGCCGGTGAACCTCATGTGTTGTTAACGACGTCGGCTGGGAATATTGAGTTGGAACTCAATAGCCAGAAGGCACCGATCTCAACCCAAAACTTCGTTGATTACGTCAACAACGGCTACTACAACAATACGATTTTCCACCGTGTTATTCCTGGCTTTATGGTTCAGGGTGGCGGATTTACCGCTGATTTCAAACAAAAAACCGCTAAAACGCCAATCAAAAATGAAGCGGACAATGGCTTGCGTAACCTGCGTGGCACCATTTCGATGGCCCGTACCGCAGATAAAGACAGCGCCACCAGCCAGTTCTTCCTCAACGTCGCAGACAATGCTTTCCTCGATCATGGTCAACGCGACTTTGGTTATGCCGTGTTCGGCAAAGTGGTCAAAGGTATGGATGTGGTAGAGAAAATCTCTCAGGTCCAGACGGAAAATGTTGGCCCGTATCAGAATGTGCCCGTTAAACCGATCACTATCCTGTCAGCAAAAGTATTGCCTTAATCACTGACGGCAATAGCTCCTGCCAGCTTTCGTCCCCGAAGGCTGGCTAATTCATGCCCAAATCCCATTCCGACATAAATTAATCCGTTTGCGCCAATGGCATGCTTATAATCAATTATCTAGCAGCGATGGGGTGAAGAGTTTATGAGCGAAACATTACTTATCGGCAAAGCACTGCCGGCACAAGACTTGGTGATTTTATCCGCACTGGCAAACCGTCATGGCTTGATTACCGGGGCAACGGGGACCGGTAAAACCGTCACCTTGCAAAAGATGGCCGAACAATTCTCCCGCATTGGTGTGCCCGTGTTCCTCGCGGATGTAAAAGGGGACCTCTCCGGCATTGGCGCTGAAGGTGTCGCTTCCGAGAAACTGCAATCCCGTTTGGCGGCGATAGGGGTCACTGATTGGCAGCCACAGGCGTGTCCGATTGTGCCTTGGGACATTTTTGCGGAAAATGGTCACCCGATCCGCGCCACCATCTCAGACCTAGGCCCACTGCTGTTAGGACGTTTGCTTGATCTGAATGACGTGCAAAGCGGCGTACTGCAATTAGTGTTTAAAATCGCCGATGACAATGGACTATTGCTACTGGACATGAAAGATCTGCGCGCCATCGTGCAATTCGTCGGCGACAATGCAAAACAGTTTCGCACCCAATACGGCAACATCACTCCGGCCTCGATTGGGGCCATCCAGCGCGGCCTATTGACCTTGGAAGAGCAGGGCGCGAATCAATTCTTTGGCGAGCCGATGCCGGATATTCACGATTTAATGCAGACCGACAGCAATGGGCAAGGCGTGATCAATCTGCTCGCGGCGGATCGGCTAATTAATCAGCCCAAGTTATACGCCATCTTCCTACTTTGGCTGCTGGCAGAGCTGTTCGAGCAGCTTCCCGAAGTGGGCGATGTCGAAAAGCCTAAACTGGTCTTTTTCTTTGACGAGGCCCATCTGCTCTTTACTGATGCCCCAACGGCGCTGGTGGATAAAGTTGAGCAAGTGGTGCGGCTGATTCGCTCAAAAGGCGTCGGCATCTATTTCGTGACACAGAACCCGCTCGATATCCCCGATAAGATCCTCGGCCAATTAGGCAACCGCGTGCAACATGCCCTACGAGCCTTTACGCCGCGCGATCAAAAAGCGGTGAAAGCGGCAGCACAAACCCTGCGCGCGAATCCCGCTTTCAGTGCCGAACAAGTGATTACCGAATTAGCGGTCGGCGAGGCGCTGATCTCCTTCCTCGATGAAAAAGGGCGGCCTAATGTGGTGGAGCGAGGGATGGTTATCGCCCCGCAGTCAAAAATGGGCGCACTGGATGCGGCAGCACGTAATCACGCCATCAATCATTCCCCACTCTATGGCCGCTATGAGGAGAGGGTCGATCGCGAATCGGCCTATGAGAAATTATCCGCTGGCGGTTTCTCAACCCTAGGCCGTGCGGCGCAAGAGCAGGCAACTACCCCGCAGCAACCCGCTGAACAGCAGAGTGGCGGCGGTGGTTTGATGGGCGGGCTGAATGATTTACTATTTGGTTCCACCGGCCCACGAGGGGGGCGGCGCGATGGTATAGTTCAAACCGCGGCCAAAAGCATGGCCCGCGATCTGGGGCGACAAATTCTGCGCGGCGTATTGGGGTCAATCACCGGTGGGCGTAAGCGTTAAGCTGATTTTTGGATACGAAATGCTGTTATTAATCGACAATTACGATTCATTTACCTACAACCTGTATCAGTATTTTTGTGAGCTGGGCGCACAGGTGGTGGTTAAGCGCAATGATGAAGTGCAACTGGCTGATATCGAAAAGTTAGCCCCTTCGCATTTAGTCATTTCTCCCGGTCCTTGC